>MGQF01000066.1:3489-13116 GCA_001797745.1 Deltaproteobacteria bacterium RBG_13_52_11 | reverse complement strand
AGGCATCTACTATGCTTTAGATAATGTGGACGACTCGTTTGAGGTATTCGGCGGCCTTTCAGCTGAGCTCCCCTGGCTCACGGCCAAGTTTACCGTGTATCGTGAGGTCTTCCACTATCCAGGGTGGTGGTTTCAGTTTGACATCTCCAGAAGCTTTCATCTCCCCTTTTATGAGGCGACCCTGGATCTTGGGACCGGTTTGATCTATCAGGCTTCAAATGACGCTGGTGCCTATCCCGATCCAGATGATCCAACACATGCATATTCTGGTTTCCATGCAGGTTACATCTCAGCCGCCTTAAATATCCCGGTGCATAAATATATTACCGTTTCACCCAAAGTTTCCTACTGGTTCCCCCTGGGAGGTGAAGCATCGGATGTAATTCAAAGGCTCTCATGGGATGAGAAGAGTAACCATGTGTATGGCGGCTTGGGGGTCTCTTTTCATTTCTAATGAAGGATCACCCTCTTCCCTTGGTAAGATCATCTCTGAACAGGGGGCTGAGAACTCAGCCTCCTTGTTTAGAGAGCTGCTTAATCTCTTAATGTTTTTGTAACAGATCTGCAATATTCCTGTAACACGAGTTAACTACAAATATTTGCAGAGTACACAATAAATCTAATAAGGAGGAAAAAGGATATGAATACGGGAGATACTGCTTTTGTGTTGATTTCTTCGGCTTTGGTAATGCTCATGACACCGGGCCTCGCCTTGTTCTACGGTGGAATGGCCAGAAACAAAAACGTCCTCAGTACCCTGATGCAGAGTTTCATTATATTGGGCATCATCACGGTGGAATGGGTGCTCTGGGGATACTCCATGGCATTCGGGCCTGATCACGCAGGCATCATCGGCGGTCTGGACTGGTTTGGCCTCAAGGGCGTCGGGATGGAGCCGAGTGCTGATTACGGGTCCACCATACCGCATATGGCTTTTATGGTTTTTCAGTGTATGTTTGCCATTATCACGCCTGCCCTGATTACCGGCGCTTTTGCCGAACGGATGAAGTTTAGCGCATTTATGCTCTTCACCATTCTGTGGGCCACCCTGGTCTACAACCCCCTGGCTCACTGGGTCTGGGGCGTTGGCGGTTGGATAGGTAAAATGGGGGCCTTGGACTTCGCCGGGGGGACCGTGGTGCACATTAGTTCCGGTATCTCGGCCTTAGCCGCGGCCTTGATCATCGGCAGGCGTCGAGGGTATGGAACCACGGCGTTCATTCCGCACAACCTCCCCATGACCGTCACCGGGGCCGGGCTTCTGTGGTTCGGCTGGTTCGGTTTTAATGCCGGTAGCGCCTTGGCGTGTAACGGCCTCGCTGCCAACGCCTTTGTGGTCACCCATATTGCCTCGGCCACAGCCGCCCTGTCCTGGATTATCATTGAATGGCTGCACCGAGGAAAGCCTACTACCCTGGGTGCTGCCAGTGGGGCCGTGGCCGGTCTAGTAGCTATCACCCCGGCCTCAGGGTTCGTAGGTCCGTTAGCGGCCCTCATCATTGGGGCCTTGGTCAGTGTCATCTGCTACGGCGGTATCTTGTTAAAATCGCGGCTGGGCTATGATGATTCCCTCGACGTGGTCGGTATCCATGGTCTCGGGGGCACGTGGGGTGCCTTGGCAACCGGCCTGTTCGCCAGCACGCTCATTAATCCGCATGGTGCCAACGGCCTTTTCTTCGGAAATCCAGGCCTGCTCTGGACCCAGTTTCGTGCCGTGGCTGTTACATGGATCTTTGCCTTTATCATGACCTTGATCATCCTTAAGGTGGTTGATATGATTGTTGGTTTGAGGGTTACTGACGAGGATGAAGAAAGAGGACTTGATATTAGTCAACATAACGAAACCGGATATAGTTTCTAATGATAAAGCCTATCGAAAAAACCGTAAAGGAGTAAAGATCATGAAAAAAATTGAAGCTATTATAAAACCATTTAAACTGGAAGAGGTGAAGGATGGCCTCTCCCGGATGGGAGTTAAAGGTATGACCGTAACCGAAGTCAAAGGGTTCGGACGACAACGGGGGCACAAAGAGGTTTACCGCGGAGCGGAGTATCAAGTCGATTTTGTCCCTAAGGTCAAGATCGAAGTTGTCATGGATTCTAAACTGGTACCGCAGGCGATTGCGCTTATTCAGGAAAAGGCGCGGACGGGGAAGATTGGTGATGGAAAGATCTTTGTTATCCCTGTAGAGGAGGTAGTCCGTATCCGTACCGGGGAGACAGGCAAAGAGGCTATATAACAAATAAGCTGTTACTAAAAGTCAATGGTGATGAGGAGGTGCTGCCTGAATCAACGGCAGTATCTCCTCAGGTAATAGCTTATAGAGAACTGATATAAGAGTGGAATATCCGGCAGAGCAACTCAAAACTTCAAGACAACAGCTTATCACGCTGTTTACGACCGGTCTGAATGTAAAATCCTTCCCCGAGGAGAATACAGCCCTCATTGATCAGTATTTTCAAGACAGTTTACAAGAAAGCCTCGTGGGGAGGGCATTGCACCAGCAGGGCATCCCTTATGCCTTTGTAGCGATGGGCGGATATGGCCGAAGAGAACTATGCCTCCATTCAGATATTGATATCATCTTGCTGTTCGGGAAAAAGGTACCTTTGCAAGCCAAGACCTTGATGCAGGAGATACTTTTCCCCCTGTGGGATCTCGGCCTTGATTTGGGATACGGGACTCGCACCATCAAGGATTGCCTCAGCATTGCCAAAATAGATTTTGAGGTGCTGACGTCCTTGCTCGATGCACGTTTCATTGACGGAGAATATCCACTCTATCTCGATCTGATTGAAAAGTTGTACAAAAAAGTCTTATCCAAAAAGTCGCACGCCTTGCGCCTGTGGTTGATCGAAAAAGACAAAAAGCGACTGGACACGTTTGGCGACTCAAGCTATCTCCTCGAACCTAACCTCAAAGAGGGCATTGGTGGATTGCGGGATTACCACCATATGCTGTGGCTTGCTAAGGCATCCGTTGGCCCCCGAGAAACCCATGATCAAGCGTTTCGCGCAAGACTTTCATATCAAGAATATCAGGACCTGAGACAGCATGTGAGTTTCCTCTTGAACATAAGAAACCATCTGCACCTCCTGTCACACCGTAGGAATGATCGCTTGACTTTTGAGTATCAAGCAGAGATCGCTCAGAGACTTGGATTGCGAGACCAAAAAAAATCACTCGCCGCGGAGCAGTTTAACAGCCTGGTGCATGCCACCATGGCGGCTCTTAAGTCTTTGTCCCGCTCCTTCACCGCCGGTCTTTTCCTGACAACAAAGAAAGGCCGAAACATAAAGCAGATACGTCAGATTTCCCAAGGCCTTACTGTCGATAAAGGAGAACTCGGTTTTGACGCAGCCCGTGCTATCCTGAAAAATCCTTCTTTATTAATAGCTATTTTTGAGTACAGCGCACGCCTTGGTTATCCCCTTTCTCTGGAGGCAAGGAGACTGGTTCGCGAGTTTTTATACCTGGTGGACGATTCCTTCCGACAATCAAAAACGATCGTAGGCTCTTTTGAAACGATTCTAACCCAATCGAGCCATACGTTTGAAACCCTGAGTCAAATGATTGATGTTGGTTTTCTCGATAGCTTTATTCCCGAATTTGGGCGGATACGGAACCGGGTCGAGTTTGATGCCTATCATATCTTCCCTGTTGGCATACATTCCCTATACACCGTTAAGTACCTCAAGGAATTATCCGGAGCGGATCACGAACTGCTGCACGATCTTTTTGTTGAGATTTCCCATCCGGAAAGATTGTTGTGGGCTGGTCTTTTTCATGATATCGGCAAGTCTAAGGGGAATCATGCACACTCAGGTGCTGCAATTACAAATACCATACTGAAGCGATTCGGTTATGACAAGGATGGGATACAAGATATCTGTTTCCTCGTACGTTACCATTTGCTGCTTGCGGAGACCGCGACCCGTCGTGATCTCAACGATGAAAAGGTAATTGTGCAGTGCGCACGGATCATTGGAAGTGTTGAACTGTTGAAGATGCTCTACCTCCTTACGTGGGCTGATTCTCGGGCCACCGGTCCTAAGGCCTGGAATGATTGGATTGCCAACTTGATACGCGACCTTGTTTTTAAGATCCTCCATATTCTGGAGAGGGGCGAGTTGGCAACGCGTGATGCTTCTCGTAAGGTTGAGCACATCAAATCTGAAGTACGTAAGCATATTGTTCCGGGCACACAAGAAAACGACCTTGAAGCCTCTTTCGAACGTATGCCTTCCCGTTACCTGCTCAATACAAGTCCCCAGGAAATTGTTCGTCATCTCGGCATGGCGATTCGCTTGAAGGCAATGATGCAAGCCCGCGAGACTCAATTAGAAGGTAATGCAGGGGAGGATATTTTCATCTTTGAAACGAGAAAGGACAAAGTAGGAAATTGCTGGGAGATAACAATTGTAGCCAAAGATAGACCCGGCCTGTTTGCCAATATAGCCGGGGTCCTCGCCCTTAATACCATCAACATACTGTCCGCCGACATATACACGTGGCGGGATGGAACTGCTGTGGATGTTTTACGTACGGCAAACCCGCTCGATGATCTGTTCGTGAAAGAAAAATGGGCCAAGGTCCAAGAGGAGCTTGCCAACGTACTCACCGGCAGTTTGTCGCTCGAATCCTCCATCGGTAATAAGGAAACACATCGTCATTCCGCTGGTTTTAAAAAGCTATTACGAGTGCCGGATGTGGTCGTGGATAATGAATCCTCAGACTTCTTTACGATAATTGAAGTCTATTCCAACGACCATGTATTGCTTCTCTATCGCATTACTCACGCACTCTTTGACCTCGGCCTGGACATTCATAGTGCCAGAATTGCCACCAAGGTAGACCAAGTCGTAGACGTTTTCTACGTGCGAGACCTGGAAGGTCAAAAGATCGAAGATGATGAGAGAGTAAAAGAGATAAAACGGACCCTTCTCAAGCAACTAAAACATCTCTGACCGTATATATAAAATGGTATCCCATAAGCCCTAGGTGATCCTGTTGCTGAGAAAACTCATCAAGATCGAACTTGAAGCTAGCGCAGCTAAAGGAGCCTCGATATAAAAATCAATCCTCTTCTTCCCACTCTTCGTTCATCCTCAGGGTGCTGCTCGCCAGGACCGAGAGCTTGTCGGGGCTGATGGTCCGGTAGACGTCATGGGGCTCCATCTTCTTTCCGTCAACGGTTAAAAGGTGGTCATCAATAGAGATGCCAAAGAGCCGCTCGTTTTCCTCCAAGTAGGAAAGGAGAAGCTGCCAGTCGTCCTCTGTAAAAGGAGAGATCATCCCGCCGTTGAGCTGCTCCGGAACGATCTTTTTATGGGGGTCCCGAACGAAGATGGCCCCGCCGGAGGCGAGGGAAAAGAGGTTTGACCCCGGATAGGGTGTCTCCCGGGGGATTACGTTACCGTCATGGTCGAAGGTAAGGCCGTTGAGAATAACGAAACCGCCGCCATGATGAGGGTCTCCGGCCATAAAGGACTCTGCGAGAAAATCAAGGGCCGTGCCGTTAAGAACAATCCTCGGTTTTCCCACGGCATTAATAAAAGGACGGCCTGCTGCGTTTCCAAGCACATAGACCTCACCGCCTTTCGCGCCATACATGAAGGTCTGGCCCACATCGCCGTAAACGACAAGCTTGCCCGACTTCATGATCTGCCCGAGTTGATCCTGTGCATTGCCGTGGACATATATCTCAAGACCGTCTATACCGGATGCGAGGTAGTCCCCGGTAGAGCCATAGGCATCGATTCGAACACCTTTTGTATCGGGACCCAGACCACAGCCCAGAAAGCGCTGGCCCCGGTTGCCAAAGCAGACGAACCGTCTCCAACCCAGTCGATACGCCTCGGATATAAGGCCGGCAAAAGATTCTGCACCTTCGGGGGGGAAATGGCTGGCATCCGCAACGAGCACCTTTTCGTCCCCTTCGGGCGCACGGAGCGCCTTGCGGCTTTCGAAATCGATCCGGCGGCCGTACAGGACGGTTCCGGTATCGTTGATCATGGGAACCCCCCTGAAGATCAAATCGAGCGTACGGGAGACCATCTGGAGAACGCTGCGGCGTCTCTTGTTCCCCATAGGGTAACGCTGGTTGAGAAGAAGCGTGAGAAAGCTGATCACCGGCCCCTTCAGGTCGTCTTCTTCAGAAAGGGCGAGAAGGAGATCGAGGAAGGTATCAATACGGGCATAGTCCCATCTATGGAAGTTATTTTTCAAATCGGTGAAGCGTTCCCGTATGTTCTTATGAGACAAGTCTTTCACAATATCTTTCAGGCCATCTACATGGGTGGCTTTCCGGGGCAGCCTTGCCCGAACATCGAGAGGTATCTGATGTGCAGGCACATCAATGACACGGCCAAACTTATCGGTGCAGGTAAGTTCCATCTTGCCGGGGGAAGATTCTTTGACGGTAAAGATGAATGCCCCTCCGTCGGTATAGCTACCACCGCGGGCATTCCAGTAATGGTCGGCAACGGTGCCGAACCGGGGGTCCTCTTTTGCGAGACTCTCAAGGGTTGCATCAATGGCCTGCTTTTCCGAACAGATGAGACCGATCTCGACTTCTCCTTTCTGGAGCGCAAATACCTGGGGCCTCAGCATGGACGTATCGGTAATGCCGATGAGTTGGAATTGCTTATTCCTCACATCGGTGCGGGCGATGATGAAGAACCATGGTCCGTCAGGCGAGCCGTGGATATGTGTTGCCTGGATCTGCCGGTAGATGCGCTGTTTCTCCTCGGAGAGATGGTCAAAGTCCATCTCTCCCGTAGGGGCAAGGGCTTCAATGATATATTCGAGGGGGTAGGCGTAGACCCTGTTTAAGAAATCCACGATCTGGACAGAGACTTCCGTGTCGGTAAGAAAGAGGGGATAGATATTGCGCTGGCGCAGGTACTGCGAAACCGAATAGTAATTGGCAAAGTCGCCGTTGTGAACGAGGGCCTCATCGAGACCTATGAAAGGATGGGCGCCTCCGGGATGCCATACACGGCCCTTCGTGGGGTAGCGCTGATGGGCAATCCAGATATGGGCGTCGAAATTCTCCAGTTTATAGTACTGGGCTACCTGTTCCGCATAACCGACAATCTTGAGGATCATCATATTACGGCCATGAGAAAGGACAAAGGCCTTCTTCTCTCCCAGGGCGCTGTAAAGAGCAAGGTTAAGCTGGTACGTATTCTGATAGACAAATTCCTCTTCTGCCTTATCAAACGGAAGTATCTCCAGATTGCGTTCTTTCCGGAAAGCCGCGAGGGCCTCAGGTTTCACACGGACAAAATAGCGTTTTACTGCAGGCGGTTTTACTTCCAATCCTGGAACATCCCGGTAATCGTCGATGGTTTCAAGAAAGGCTTCGTGATCAACCCTGAAATGAGGTCTGATGAAGCGCGCTTCCATCTCGGGGAGGGCCGATTCATCGAGAAGGGCTACCTGGAGGAGAAAATCTTCGTCGAGAGTCTTCTGGTCTACCCCCAGTTTTGCCGGGGTAAGACCGACGGCGGCAAGGCCCCCACCTTTCCCGTTCCCGCGGTTGTGCATCTGCACGGAAGGTGCAAAGATATGTTTTCCGCTCACAGGAATGCTGCAGGCAAATCCCGTTACGCCGCAGCCGCCTTCCTCAACCTCCATATCCGCCCGCTTTACCAGCTTTTCCGCTTCCTGGAAGCGCTGTCGTGCATCTATGATTGCCTGTGCGATCCTTCTTTGTTCCATGTCCCCAATCTCATTTCATTTCTGATTTATGAATTTTGTACTCTGACCCCTCTTCCCATTCCGAAATCCGCATTCCGCAATCAGAAATGGTTACAAATCAAGTTCTCCATCGACTTCTTCGGGCTTTGTATAGTCCAAATGTGCCAGGAGATCAAGGCGTCCCACAAGTTCCGTAACGCTCCTCATGCCCAAGCGCTTGAGGATGTCAATAAGCTGGCGCTGCCACACAAGATACATATTAATGATACGCTGGGTGGCCCACTCGAGATCCATCAGGTTCGTAAGCTCAGGATCCGTGGTGGCGATGCCACGGGCACAGCCGCGGCCCGATTCGCAGTGATGGCAGCGGATACACTCCAGAGCTACCAAATCGGCGGTACCGAGGCAGACCCCGTCGGCCCCCATGGCAATGGCCTTCGCCATATCATAGGCCGAACGGATACCGCCGCTGGCGATGATGGTGATCTTATCCCGAATCCCTTCAGCCTGGAGGAATGTATGTACCTTTGGGATGGCGTACTCGATAGGCATGGCGATATTCTTCTTCGCAATGTCCGGTGCGGCCCCTGTTCCGCCGTAACTGCCGTCAAGCTGGATGATATGCGCCCCGGCATAATAACTGCCGACCGCCACCATATCCACATCGGTGGGCGTGGACACCTTGACCGACACAAGGGCCTTATGGTTCACCTCTGTGATCCAGTCCACATGCTTTTTGTGGTCCTCCACAGAATAGACACTGTGGAAGGGAAACGGTGAAAAAAGGGCACTCCCCGCAACCGCTTCGCGCATGGCCGCCACTCTGGAGGTTACCTTGTCGCCGAGGAGGTGACCTCCGAGACCGGGCTTTGCTCCTTGGGCGTATTTGAATTCCACAATACGAACCCTTTTTATCGTCTCTTCTCTCACGCCGAATAAGCCTGTTGCGACCTGGGTAATAATGTGGTCGTCATAGGGGATAAGCTCTTCAGGGTAGCCTCCCTCGCCGGTGCAGCAGAAGGTGCCCAGTGCCGCAGCAGCTCGCGCCCGCGCAAGCATGGTGACGATACTGACGGAGCCAAAGGACATGCCGCCGAGATAGAGCGGCAGCGGAATGGTAACCTTCGGTCGTGCGTCCCCTGAACGGTTCAGCTCAATGGCCGTGGAGATTTCACTATCCAATAGCTCTTCGCTTCTCTTTTTCGGAAAGATGAAACGAATCTTATCGAATCCTCCGCCGGCATCGCCGGTCTTGTAATTAAGGCCCTGGTAGGGTATCTGACCGGTTTCAGCCATATGCCAGGTACTGGCAAGAAGGTCGGCGGTCCAGCGTTTATCACCAAGTATCTCAAAGGATGGGTTGAGCTGGAGAGAGATTGCTTTATAGGGGCATCTCGGAACACAGTAAAATTTATTTTTGCTGCAGGGAAAACCGAGACAGAGGTGCTCTGCGACGACCCTCGGCCGTCTTGATCCTGCCTTGTAGACCCCGTAAGGACACCACTCAATGCAGAGCCCGCAATTGTTACAGGCGCTGTTTATGGTAATGCAGTATTTGCCGAGGGCATTGCGGAAGCGGCTTGGCGCCTTCTTCGCCTTCGGATAGACAAATGTATCTCGTTTGAATGACATGAACTAAGCCCTTTTTCCCATTGGTGCAAAGATCTCTTTTTCAAGATCTTCAAAGAACATGGCCCGGCCCATTTCGCCCCGCAACCTTCGCGCCTCTCGGATGCCCATGGCACCCAGGACCTCAAGAAGCTGATTGTGCCACGCGGCCACGAGGTTTTTGATTCGCCCAGCACCCCACAGAGGATCAACGCCATCAAGCTCAACCGGACAGGCAACACCTTCTTTGCAGCGGCGGCATACCCTGCACTCCATAGCCACGAGAAGCGGAATGTCGACGGCCAGGGCATCGG
>MGQF01000066.1:896-3461 GCA_001797745.1 Deltaproteobacteria bacterium RBG_13_52_11 | reverse complement strand
TTCGGCCATGGCGATCCCCCCTGAAGCTATCAGGGTCACCTCGTCTCTCAAGCCCTTTTCGACCAATTGTCCATGTATCTCCCTCATCCGTTCTTTGATAAAGAGCGGATGTTCTCCTTTCTCCAGGCCATATTCATCGGCAACAAAATGAAGCACTTCAGCGCCGTCACGAGTCAGTCGGACTGCACGCTCAGACGCATTGGGATCCGACTCCATCCTGATGAAGGTAACCGTTTTCGGGTTCTTCTCCTTGAATCGCTTCTGCATCTCCATGACATGATCCCCGTCAGGAATTTCAATGATAGAGAGGGTCTTTAGAAGTTCATCATTCAGATCTTCCACATCGCCGTCAACACAAAGGATCACATTGGAAAGGTATCTTTCAACGGCAGAGTTCATCTCAGACTGCCGCACGACAACAAAGGTGCCGAGTTCTCGCGCGGCCTCAAGAAAGGCCTGGGTGATATGCCTGCGGGGCGGCGACCAGGGCAGAATATCAAATATGATCGGCAGGGGTATCTCTACGAGAGGCGGTATCGGAGCGATGATCTTTCCGCCGTCATCGAATTCGAGGGACATGACCTTTCGGCCCATATCGACGGTGGTGCTGATATATTCGCGTCCGTGGATGCCATCCCGTGTGGGGCGCACGATCTCCGACATATCGGTCCACATGGCATCAAAACCGGGACCTGAAAAGGGACCACCGTAACCGGACCCTGACACGGGGATCCGTCCGCTCTCAGCCTGAGACCAGAGCACAGAAATGATCTCAGGCGTCCAGTAATGATCTCCCAGCGCTTTATAATTAGGGTTCAACCCCTTCTGGATGAGCTTATTGGGGCAACCCTGTACACACCTGAAACAGTCTTTGCAGGCCGTGTCCAGCGAGTCGAGCATTTCGCGCGCCTCAAGACTTCGCTTTTCGTATACCTGATAGACACAATCCTTCTTCACGCAACGGGGACACTTTAGACACCCCTCTTCCCATGCGATGACGCCGGATTTCGTAATCTCCTGAAATCGGTTGGGTACCCGGGCGGTTTTTATATGATATTTAGGGGGCATTTCTATATACCTCTTATACGTTGGGTCTCGGGATTAGCCCGGCTTCTTCAACGAGCTGCGACACCACGTCTTCCCAGTCAATAGCCATGATGTGGACACCGCGAACACCTTTCATCTCTTTGAGGGCCTCAATGGCTTCAACGGCAATCCGGATCCCTTCTTCCCGCTGTTTATCGGCCAATACCGATTTCATACGTTTAATAATCTCATCGGGCACATCCATACCGGCCACCTGTTTGCTCATATATTCGGCCATGCGGGCTGATTTCAAAGGGGTAACACCGCCCAGGATATAGACCTTCTCGTGGATACCGCGATCCCCGACCTGTCCCATCCACTCCTTAAAACGGACGATGTTGTAGATGCACTGCGTTTGGATAAACTCGGCGCCTGCAGCGACCTTTTTCTCCAGGCGGAGCACCCGATAGGAAAAGGGGTCTGCAAAGGGGTTCTCAACGGCGCCGACAAAGAGATGGGGCGGCTCGGTGAGCCTTTCACCGCCGAGGATCACACCCGCATCTCTCATCTGCCGGACAAGGTGCACGAGCTGTATGGAGTCTATATCGAATACGCCTTTGGCCTGAGGCTGGTTCCCGAAGGACTGGTGGTCGCCGCTCAAACAGAGGATGTTGCGGATGCCCAGCGCTGATGCGCCCAGTATATCGGACTGAAGGGCGATACGGTTCCGGTCACGGGTTACCATTTGGAGTACCGGGTCAAGACCCTCTTGTATGAGGAGCGTGCAGGCTGCAAGGCTGGAGAGTCTGACAACCCCTGTCTGATTATCGGTGACGTTGACGCTATCGACAAAGCCCTTCAGCATCTTTCCTTTTTTTCGTATTGCCTCCGGATCGGCCCCTTTTGGTGGACCGCACTCTGCGGTAACGGCAAAGCGGCCTTCCTGTAAGACTTTTTCCAGACGGCTTTCTCCTCTCATATTTTCTGATCCTCCCTGACGATTTTCCGGGGGCCCCTGCCCTGCTGCTTGGACCAGTCTGCCGGTGGATAGACCTTGTCCAGGAGGTTCATTCTGCCGCTTTCTTCAAGACGGGTAATGATCAGCTGCCAGGCGCAGGGTATGTCTGGATCGACTTCACATGTGCCGTCATGGGAACCGCCGCATGGCCCGTTAAAAAGCCCCTTGGCGCAGCAGGTTATGGGACAGACGGCGGCAAAAAAACCGAGCTTGCAGTCGCCGCATCCGCGGCACCTTTCAACCCAGAGGCCCGCTTCTTTTGTTTCTCCGATGAAGGTGGTGTTCAACGCAGGAACAATGATCGCCCTGGGAAAGACCTCTGCCACGGCCTGAACGCCGGCGCCGCACCCGAGAGAGAGCACTACATCGTATTGATCGATAAACTCCGTGAGCTGGTCAATAAACTCGTAGACACACTGGCGGTCCAGTGTCATCTCCTTGATTTCAAGATCGCGCCCCTCTGTGCGGGCATCCATCCTCAGGGCTGAGGCAAGCAGCCCTACTTCCTTTTCGCCGCCAGC
>MGQF01000066.1:0-767 GCA_001797745.1 Deltaproteobacteria bacterium RBG_13_52_11 | reverse complement strand
CCCGGTAGCGGCATGCCCCCTCGGGACAGGTGACAACATAAACCTTATCGGCGCCGGATTCCAGCGCACGCATAAGGTGCAGGGGCTCGATGCGCCCGCTGCACGGCAGGGGGAAAAATCTGATCCTTGAGCCGAGCTCTTTTTCAAGGGGACGCCGGTGGGCATCCTGGTCAGCATCGATTCGCTGACAGAAGAATATTGTGATCTTCAGTCCCGCACTCTTTTGATCCATAGATGTCTGTCCTTTATTCGAGCTGTGTGTTTACAAAAAAAGGGCGTCTTTTTAAGACGCCCTTGTCGCTTCAATGACACTCCTTCGTGTCTATAATTATAAAGATATCAAGTTATGAACCGTCTGTCAAGCCCTTTTCTCCCTTAATCCCCCACAGGCATCGATCATTCGGCCAGTATCCGCTCCGCCTCTGACCGATAGGCATCCATCACATAGGGGATACCGGAGATCTTTGCCGCCTCCTCGGTCAGGGCCATGAGGTCCTTGCGGGAGACGAGGGAGAGCCTGAAGTTCCTGCTCCCCGCCATCAACTGCTGGAGCCCGACCCTGATCTTCTGACAGAAGGTATAGATACCCATCGCGCCGAGGGGTATATCCTTCATCCTGTTCCCATACTTCCCCTTCAGCTCTTCATAGGAAACGAAGATCTCCTCAACGCTCTTTCCGTATTTGGCAACTCCCTTCGGCAGATCATTCTCCGCCAGCCACTGTCCGATGTTCTTCCCCACCATGCCGGGGATCATGAGGGCCCGAC
>MGQF01000065.1:36568-42326 GCA_001797745.1 Deltaproteobacteria bacterium RBG_13_52_11 | reverse complement strand
CAGATGATCTCCTGGGGCGTTCAGGTGAACGATTATGGAAATGCCATTCTGGATGCAGAGGGAAATTTCAGTAAAGTAAAAGGAGAGGGTGTCTCTGAGGAGTTGTGGGCAGAGATGGTGACTTATGCCCAAGCGAAGAGCTGGAAAAAGGGGGACTATAAAAATCTTAACCTACCCTTTGAAAATAAGCTGCTTGCACAACCCAAGAAGATCAGGGACCGGATGGTAAAGGAAGTAGAGGACTTCTCTTACAAGATGATGACAGAGGTTTTTAATGCCGAGGATACAGCTCCCCTGGCCATTGAGGCCATTTTGAAGGCAGGCTCCTATGATCTTGGGCCTAAGGTTACTCGCAAAGAAAACCCGACAGAATGGACGGAGAACAAGATCAAAGAACGATCCTTTCAGCTGGGAAGCGACAAGGGGGCTGCAGGCAAATTCGATGATTAAGAAATTAGGTGGGTAAATCAAGGCCATCGAGGTCTTCCTCTTCCACACATCCTATACAACGTATGCTCCTATTGTGGAAAGAAGGGCAGGGGGAAAGACAAAATTTCAACTATTTCTGAATAGGTTTTCATTGAACCCATAGGCTTGAGTTATATTTAAGCGGCATTTGTACTGAGGGCTTCAGTCCCGACGTTATAATGAGTGACAAACTGATAGTTATGGAAAAGCGCGTTTACATCAAGACCTTCGGTTGTCAGATGAACGAGCATGACTCTGAACGAATGCTCGCCCTTCTGGCGGGGTGTGGTTATCAGGAGACAAAGAGGTGGGATGAAGCCGACTTGATCCTGGTCAATACCTGCACCGTCAGGGAGAAACCGGAGCAGAAGGCCTACAGCTTCGTGGGGCGCTTCCAACGGCTCAAGGAGAACAACCCCGACGTGATCGTGGGCGTAGCCGGCTGTGTGGCTCAGCAGGGAGGAGAGCGGTTGTTGGCTCGCATTCCGGGGCTCGACTTCGTCATCGGGCCTGGAAAAATATACCGACTCCCCGAGATCCTGCACGATGTGGAAAAGGGGAGGAAGGGGGCCTGCGCGGTGGGCTTTGAGGATGGTTCCTCTGTTCATCTCCCTATCTCCCACAGCCAGCAGCTGCGCGCCTATGTCACCATTATGCAAGGGTGCGATAACTTTTGCAGTTATTGTGTCGTCCCCTCTGTGCGGGGGAGGGAGCGAAGCCGTCCCAGCAGTGAAGTCCTGGCCGAGATAGAGTCCTTGGTCCAGAGAGGGACGAAGGAGGTAATCCTTCTTGGTCAAAATGTAAACTCTTACGCCAAAAATAACCCCCATGAGTTGACTTTCCCCCAGCTGTTGGCTAAGATAAACGAAATTCCGGGGTTGGAGAGGATCAGGTTTACGACTTCCCATCCTAAGGATCTTACAGAGGAGGTCATCTTGACCTTTGGAAAGCTGAAACATCTCTGTGAACACTTTCACCTCCCCTTCCAAGCGGGATCCAATGCTGTGCTGGAGAGGATGAACAGGGGTCATACGAGGGAAGAATACCTGGCTAAGGCAAAGAGGTTGCGCGAGGCGACCCCTCAGATCAGCATCACCGCCGATGTTATGGTAGGCTTCCCAGGAGAAAGGGAGGAAGACTTCTCCCAGACTTTGGAGCTCATACAGGATGTGGAGTTTGACGGGCTCTTTTCCTTTAAGTATTCTCCCCGCGAAGGGACACAGGCTGCGCAGTGGAAGGACGATATCACTCCCGAGATAAAGCAAAGGCGGCTGGAGGTCCTCCAAGAACTCCAGCGGGAGATAACCTTGAAGAGGAATAAAAAGCTGGAGGGCGCGGTAAGGGAGGTATTGGTGGAGGGGCGCAGCCGAAATTCCCCCCACACAATGATGGGGAGGATAAGGTGTAACCGGATCGTCAATTTCCCCGGAGGGCCCGAGGTGGTAGGAGAATTGGTCAAGGTAAAGATCAACGAGGGTTTGCAAAACTCCTTACGAGGAGAGCTCTGTCGATAGGGAGGAGACGGGATGTTTCGAGAGATGAAGGTAAGCGGCTTAACGGTAGATCCTTTCACCAATACCCCCATTGTGTTACTCAAGGACTTAGAGGAGAAAGAGGTTGTCCCCATCTGGATAGGATTCTTTGAGGCTAGTGCCATCGCCACCCAATTGGAGAAGGTTCAACTCTCCAGGCCAATGACCCATGACCTCATGAAAAACCTCTTGGACACCTTAGGAATTGCGGTAATTAAAATAGAGGTCAACGACCTGCGGGAGAACACCTTCTACGCCATAATCCACCTGGACATGGATGGAACGCACTTTGCCATCGACGCTCGGCCCAGCGACTCCATTGCCTTGGCCCTGAGGACTAATGCACCCATTTATGTACATGAAGAGGTGATCGAGAAGTCTCGAAAAATAGATCTGCGCCAGCAAAAGGAGGGAGAGGAGGCCCTGGACGAACTCTTGGAAGGACTTTCATCCAAGGACTTTGGCAAATATAAGATGTAAGTGGCGGAAACGATTGTTATCCATTTTCCCCTTTTTAGTATAGTGTGATGTTTTTGTAATGGATAGGGTTCCAGGGGCCGAGGATTCGAGGGTTCAAGAATTATAAGGGAAAACGATTTACTTGAACCCTTGACCCCTTGAATCCCTGAACCCTCAAGCCATCCCGCTTAGGGGATGGTAGGCGGCATCATTTCTCTAATCTATGATAGATCTACATACCCATTCCCTGTTTAGCGATGGAGAACTCACCCCTGCCGAGCTGGCCAGGAGGTTTGAGGTGGCGGGCTATAGAGCCCTCGCCATTACCGATCATGGTGACCAGTCAAATATCGACCTGATCATCCCCCGCATCGTGGCCTTTTGTGCGGAGGTCAATTGTCAGGGGGGGGGGATACGGGTGATTCCTGGGATCGAATTGACCTATATCCACCCCGAGTCAATACCGGCGCTGGTCAGCAGGAGCAGGGGGTTAGGGGCGAAACTGGTAGTGGTCCACGGTGAGACGATCGTGGAGCCGGTAGCGACAGGGACCAACAGAATGGCCATCGAGTCCTCTGCGGATATCCTTGCCCATCCCGGTCTGATCACAGAGGAGGAGGTTTTATTGGCCAAGGAACACTTCGTATGTTTGGAGTTGACCTCGCGAAAGGGTCACTCTTTGACCAATGGTCATGTGGCTCAGTTGGCGCAAAAGACAGGGACCCCTGTGGTGTTGAACAGCGACGCCCATGCCCCTGGCGATATCTGGCCAGCGGCTCGCCTGCGTGAGATCGTCGTGGGGGCCGGTTTGACCGAGGCAGATTATCAAGCAATGATGAACAATGCCGAACACATTGTGGAACGATGTCTGACCTAAAAGATATGGTGGCCGATTATATCCTGAATTTGCCCCCCTACCCCAAGGGGAGGGAGTGGCGGGCTGGAGAGCACCTCATCCGCCTCTCTGCCAACGAGAACCCCCTCGGTCCCTCTCCGAAGGCCTTGGCAGCCATCACAAAGGCCCTGAAGACAATCCATCGGTACCCTGATGGGGCAGGAGGAGTTCTCAAGGAGAAGCTGGCGCGGAGGTTGGAGTTTCCCCCCGATCACATCATTCTGGGCAATGGTTCTAATGAGATTTTCGAGTTGGCCGCACGGACCTTCTTGCAGAGAGAGGAAGAGGTATTGCTCCCTGACCCCACCTTCGCCTATTACCGGATTGCCGCCCAGGCCCAGGGGGGGCGCTGTGTCTCCGTTCCCCTCAGGGATTTTAAAATCGATCTATCAGAGATAGCCAAAAAGGTGAACTCAAAGACCAAGTTGATCTTCTTGAGCAATCCCAACAACCCAACCGGGACTATCTTTACCCGTTCAGAGTTCGATGATTTCCTCACCCATCTCCCCTCCCACGTGGTAGTTTTGGTAGACGAGGCATACGGCGAATATGTGACTGCCCTTGATTATCCCCTTTCTCAGGAGTATTGGCAGAGGGAGCGGTGGATCATTACGACCAAGACCTTTTCCAAATTTTATGGGTTGGCCGGCCTCAGGATAGGATATGGGGTGGCCCGAAAAGAACTGATCGAGCATCTGGAGAAGGTGCGTCAGCCCTTTAGCGTCAACCTCTTGGCACAGATGGCAGCGGAGGCCGCCTTAGAAGACGAGGAGCACAGAGAGAAGACAGCCCGCATAAACGAGGTGGGCAAGCGTTATCTTTATGAAGAGTTGACCAGTCTCGGCCTCTCCTTTGTCCCCAGCGAGGCCAATTTTATCCTCGTTCACTTCGGACCCCATGTCTCCCAGGTGATGGAAGGGCTCATGCGGAAGGGAATCGTGGTGCGGGGGATGGCGGGGTATGGTCTGAAGGAATATATAAGGGTTACCATCGGTCTCCCTGAGGATAACACGAGTTTTATCGAAGCCCTGAAAAGGTGGAAAAAAGGCTCTTAATCGTCATTGATGGCCCGGCCGGGGCTGGCAAGAGCACGGTGGCCCGTATGCTGGCCAAGAAATTGAGGTATAGGTACCTCGATACGGGTGCCACCTACCGGGTTGTTGCCCTGAAGGCCAAGGAAAGAGGGATAACCCCCGAGATGACGGCGGAACTGGACAGGCTGTGTGCCGAGATCGAGATAGGGTTTGGAGATAACGAGGAGGGGCAGCGGGTTCACATGGACGGTAAGGATGTCACCGAGGCTATCAGGACTCCGGAGATAAGTATGTTGACCTCCCGAATCTCTCAAGAACGGGTAGTCAGGGAGGCTTTGGTGGATCTGCAGAGGAGGTTGGGAGGACCAGGGGTAGTGGCTGAGGGGAGGGATATGGGGATGGTGGTCTTCCCCGAGGCTGAGGTCAAGTTTTACCTCGATGCCAACCCCCAGGAAAGGGGCACGAGGAGGTATAAAGAACTCCTGGATCGAGGGATCCCCGTAATCCTCTCCCGCGTGATTGAGGATACCAATAGGCGGGACAGGGCGGACCAAAACAGAGAGATCGCCCCCTTGCAGATGGCACCGGATGCCATCCCTATAGATTCCACCGGTTTGACTCCTGCAGAAGTGGTGGAGAGGATGATTACGGAGATCGAGCAGAGGGCGTACGGAAAGAGGTAAAAGATAGCGCACATTAAATTTTATTTTGGTTTTTCTCATCTTTTTGTGGTATATAGGTTTTTTAAGGTCTCTGAGGAAAATAGGCGGAGGGGGTAGGGTTAATGGAGGAAAAAAGGATAATAAACAACGAAAAGCCAGATGTAAAGGAGAAACAAGGGGATCTGGGTGAATTCTACGAAGAGAGCTTCCGTGAGTTAGCGGAGGGGGAGATCGTCAGAGGAAGGGTGGTTGAAGTAGGAAAAGAGTTTGTGACCATCGACGTGGGATATAAATCGGAAGGCCAGGTACCGGTGTCTCAGTTTTGGACCCGTGATAACAAAGTGGGGGTGAAACCGGGGGACGAAGTAGACGTCTACCTTGAACGAAGGGAAGATGACGAGGGGATTATCATCCTCTCCAAAGATAAGGCCGACACGGTGAAGGTCTGGGATACGATCAACCGAACCTGCCAGCAGGGAGATGGTATGATAGAAGGGATGGTCATCTCCCGCGTCAGGGGTGGTTTGACCGTGGACATCGGTGTTCCCGCCTTCTTGCCTGGGTCACAACTCGATCTTCATCCGGTGCGGGATTTAGACAAGTTTATAGGCAAGCGTTTCCAGTTTAAAATCCTCAAATTCAACCGCGGTCGGGGAAACATCGTGCTGTCTCGCCGGGCCATCCTGGAGAAAGAGCGGGAGGTCTTGA
>MGQF01000065.1:33422-36556 GCA_001797745.1 Deltaproteobacteria bacterium RBG_13_52_11 | reverse complement strand
TAGGAAATCTGTCCGTGGGGGCTGCGGTTGAGGGTATTGTTAAGAACATCACGGACTATGGGGTCTTTGTCGACTTGGGGGGCGTGGATGGACTATTACACATTACCGATATCTCTTGGGGGAGGGCTGGTCATCCCTCTAAACGCTTTTTTATTGGTGATCGGATCACCGTCAAGGTGATTAACTTCGATGAGAATTCTGGAAGAGTCTCCTTGGGCCTCAAACAGCTTACCCCAGATCCGTGGAGTGTGGTGGAGGCGAAATACCCCGTCGGCTCACGGGTGAGGGGAAAGACGGTGAGCATCACAGACTATGGTGTATTCGTGGAGCTGGAGGAAGGTGTCGAGGGTTTAGTGCATGTCTCGGAAATGTCTTGGACCAAAAAAATTAAGCATCCCTCCAAATATGTACACATCGGTGATATCGTGGAGGCGGTGGTACTGAACGTCGATACGGAGAAAAAGCGTATCTCTCTCGGGATGAAACAGATCGAGCCCAACCCCTGGGATATCATCGAGGAAAAGTATCCCGTGGGGACCAAAATCGTGGGACAGGTCAAAACGGTGACCGATTTCGGAATTTTCATCGGGATCGATGAGGGGGTTGATGGTTTGGTGCACGTTTCAGAGGTGTCCTGGTCCAAGAAGATTAAACACCCCGCCGATATCTATAAAAAGGGGCAAGACGTAGAAGCCATCGTACTGAAGATAGATAAGGGGAATGAGCGGGTTTCCTTGGGAATAAAGCAGCTCCGGCCAGATCCATGGGAGACGGTCCCACAAAAATACAAGGTAGGACAAGTGGTTAACGGAACAATCACCAGCCTCACTGATTTCGGGGCCTTTGTGGAGCTAGAAGAGGAGCTGGAGGGGTTGATACACATATCTGAACTCGGCGCGGGAGAGCAAAAAGTGGGGCATCCCTCCGATGTCGTGAAGGTAGGGGATCAGGTCAACGCCCTCATACTCAATGTGGACCCAAAGGAGAGAAAGATCGGGCTAAGCGTTAAGGCACTGATGCGCAAAAAAGAAAAGGAAGAGATAAAACAGTATTTGGGGGGTGAGGAAGAGGTAACGCTGAAGCTGGGGGAGATGATCCAGGAGGAAATACAAAAGAACCGTACTGAAGAGGAACCCAAGGGACAGGAGGAATAAGGGGGGTGCACGTTGAGGACGACGCCACGGCCCGCGTGGCACCTGAACTGTTGGAGGAACTGCTCCTTTTTTGCGACCTCATAAGATCCCCTAAGAATTTCCCTTTTTATTTACGTTCGGGGGGAGTTTTGAGGGGTAGTCCCCACCCCGTGAGAACGCCGCTGAGGCGTTTTTTGACATAGTGGCATTGGACAAGGGTTTTTGCAGGGGTTCTATGGATTTAAAGAATAAGATCATCCAAAGAGAAGCGGTGATAGGGATTGTTGGGCTTGGCTATGTGGGCCTACCCCTTGCCCGAGAATTTCTCAATAACAATTTTCGCGTAGTCGGTTTTGACATTGATGCGAAAAAGATTGCTGCCATTAACGAAGGGCACAGTTATATACACCATATCCCTTCCGATTTTATCGGTCAGTTCGTACGGAGCGGCGCATTGGAGGCCACTGGGGATTTTTCCCGCCTGAGAGAGGCAGATGCCATCCTGATTTGCGTCCCCACCCCCTTGGGGAAGCACCACGAGCCTGATCTTTCTTATGTCTTAAACACCACCCAGGCCATAGCTGCCACCCTCCGAGCGGGGCAGCTCATCGTGCTCGAGAGCACCACATATCCAGGTACCACGGAAGAAGAGATGCTCCCCATTTTGGCAAAGACAGGGTTTCAGGTAGGGAAAGACTTCTATTTAGGGTACTCTCCTGAAAGGGAAGATCCCGGCAACAGTCAGTTTCCCACCGCGAAGATACCGAAGGTGGTGAGTGGAGTTACCACATGGTGTCTCGAAATGATTAAAGCCCTCTATGATCAAATTATGGAGCGAACAGTGCCGGTATCCTCAACGCAGGTGGCGGAGTCTACAAAGCTCCTCGAAAACATCTATCGAGCTGTGAACATCGCCTTAGTCAACGAGTTAAAGATTGTCTTCGATCGCATGGGGATCGACGTCTGGGAAGTCATCGAGGCAGCTAAGACGAAGCCTTTTGGCTTTCAGCCTTTCTATCCGGGTCCTGGATTGGGAGGCCATTGCATCCCTATAGATCCCTTCTATCTTACGTGGAAGGCTCGAGAGAATGAAGTACATACGAGGTTTATCGAACTGGCGGGAGAGATAAATACCTCTATGCCGTACTATGTGGTCCAGAAAACCATAAAGGCCCTCAATGACGATCATACATCGATAAACGGGGCCAAAATTCTCCTGTTGGGGATGGCCTACAAACCTGATATAGACGACCTCAGAGAGAGCCCCGCCTTGAAGATCATGGAACTCCTTACAAAAGAGGGCGCTGAGGTGGATTATAACGACCCTTACATACCGGCGTTGACGCCGATGAGGAAGTACAATTTTTCTGCAAGGTCGGTGGAACTTACTCCTGGCAACCTGAGTTCTTATGATGCCGTAATCGTCCTAACGAATCACTCACGTTACGATTACAATCTCATCCGAGAGAAATCAAAGATAATTATAGATACGAGGAATGCTTTTGGTCTCAAGGGACGGAGGGATGGTAAAGTATGGAAGGCATAGGATATTGCAGTAGTGGCAATCACAGCGCGAGATAATGATATCACGCTCACTATGCTGAGAGTGATGGGGTTTTGAATTCACCCTCTTGAGCGCGCGATCAAGGGGAGGGATTTTAGCCCATGCGTGGGAACTGCTGGTGCGTGCTATCGACTGTTGCGGTTTGACCGACGGTTCAAGCTGGACCTCCTGGTGGCGCGTGAGGGGTCTTCGGCTGCACATGTGGGGGAACTGTTGCGCCGCCCTGTAATCGTCTTTGAAGATACGGAGGAGGGGACAGTTCAGTAGCGCATTTCGTTTCCGTTTGTTACGATGATCTGTACAGCAGAACTTTACGAAAAGGATTGAGGCGCAAAGCATGTGCGCTGTGAGAGCTTCGACGACGCGGCAGGGAAGGGAGAAGGGGCTGTGAGAGATCAGGGGGCGGGCGGCTGAACTTCCGCACATCCACCCTGCCG
>MGQF01000065.1:22692-33381 GCA_001797745.1 Deltaproteobacteria bacterium RBG_13_52_11 | reverse complement strand
ATGAATGCTAGAAATGAGGGCATGGTTATTTACCCCACCGAAGTGAATACATGATCGAAAAAATTATCGTTTCTTTAAAAAATTTAAAAGAGCGGCAACTCATTTTGCTCCTCATCGGGATCACTTTTGGATTACGACTTTATGCTGTCTTAATGGCCAAAGGGATCGCACACGATAGTGCCGCCTATGGCTTTATGGCACGGGATTTTTTAAAGGGCGATTTTATCAAAGGGTTGTCTTCGACATGGTTGCATCCGCTCTACCCGATTCTCATCTCTTTGATCTCTCCTGATGCAACGCATGTGGAAATTGCCGGAAGGTTTATCTCGCTATTTTGGGGGACCTTTACGCTGATCCCCGTATATTATTTAGTAAAAGGGGCTATGGGTCAAAAAGAGGCCGTCTTCACCGCCCTGTTCTATACTTTTCATCCTTATTTGGTAACCTACTCAGGGATGCTTCTGACCGAAGCCACCTATTGGGGCTTGCTTGTCTTATCTGTGTACTTCTTCTGGACAGGGCTGAAGGAAGAGAAGATATGGAGGATCGCCTTATCAGGATCTTTCCTGGGCCTGGCCTATCTTACCAGGCCAGAAGGGATCGGGTATATCTTGGTGTACCTGGGCTGGATAGTTGCGGACGGCGTTCTTAAAAAGAAGTGGTTTAAAAAAATCGTCCTCATGGGAGTTTTGATCCCGAGCGTTTTTGTTTTTGTGGTTCCCTACGTCATCTATATCCATCAAGAAACAGGTCAATGGTTGATTAGCAAAAAGGCTGCGGAAGCGCAAACTCAATTTTTTAAAAAGAGTACGGATGAGGTTAATTCCACAAAAGGCATTGAGCAAAAAGAACCCGAAAAAAACAATTCTAAAATTCTCGTGATCGGTCAAAAGATAATTAACTACTTCCCCTCTATGATCTACTACTATTTGATGGCCTACCACTTTGTATTGTGGCCATTTTTGCTTTTTGGGTTGATCAGGGTCAGACAAAAGGTCATCCCCTATGAGTTGTTCATAACCTCCTTGGTTCTCTTTCACCTGTTTTCTTTGTCCACCCTTATGCCCTCCGTGATCCGTTTTTCAGTCCCAGTTGTTCCTCTTTCGCTCTTGTGGGCGGGCGCAGGGGTTTTTGAAATTAAAAGGAGATTAGAAAGATTCAGCATAGTGAAACCAGAAAAAGGGGTTGCCTGGTTGATCATCCTTGCCCTTCTGATCCAATTACCGCAGAGTTTCATACCGGAACGAGCGCACCGTGCCCATCAGAAAGAAATAGGCCTTTGGTTAGAGAAGAACACACCTGAGAATGCAATCATTATGAGCAATAGCCCTATCGAGGCTTTTTATGCAAACCGGCAGTTCGTTCAATTGCCTCCTGAAATCCCTACGGCGGAGGGTGCGGGAAAATCCTACCGGGAAATCATAAACTATGCGAAACAGAGAGGGGTCCAACTTATCCTGGTGAATCAATATACTCATGAGAAAAACCCCGATTTTATTCCCTCTATCAATGGGTCCGATCTCAGGGAGTTGTACAGATATCAAAAAGGGGAGAAAAGACTTGTAATTGTCTATGAGGTGGTTTCTTGAAATTTTTAGCCGTCAAGACGGAAACGGAATCCCACCGGAATGGGTAGAAGGGGTTGCTGCGTAGTGGAGTTCGAAAGGAGAAGACTACAAATTAAGCCGCTTGCGGCAAGGCGGCATGACCTCCATTTAAATGCGATCCTTCCCCTGGGAAAAGTATCCGCCTATCACCCCAAAATTCATGCCGTTGCCGAGCAAATATTAAAAGCAAGAAAAAAAGGGGGGGCCGTCATTCTGATGATGGGCGGGCATGTGATCCGCTCGGGAGTTCAAAATTATATCATTGATCTTATGGAACATGGATTGATCTCCTGTATTGCCATGAATGGATCAGGGGTCATTCACGATTATGAATTCGCCCTCATCGGAGCGACGACGGAAAATGTCGCTCGCTATGTGAAAGAGGGACAATTTGGGTTGTGGGAGGAGACAGGACGAATCAACGATATCATCAACCAGGCTCACAAAAACAATTTGGGCTTGGGACAGGCCGTTGGGAAAGCCATTTGGGAGGGATCCTTCCCGCACAAAAATATTAGCCTCTTGGCAACTGGATTTCGACTCCAGATTCCCATTACCGTGCATGTTTCCATCGGTTATGACATTATCCACGAGCATCCCAATTGTGATGGAGCCGCTACCGGTGCTGCCTCGTACCGCGATTTTTTGCGTTTCGCGAAAATCGTTGAAAGTCTAGAGGAGGGAGTGGTGATGAATTTCGGGAGCGCGGTCATGGCACCCGAAGTGTTTTTGAAAGCCCTGAGCATGGCCAGAAACGTGGCCCATCAAAACGGGAAGGCGATACAGCATTTTACGACGTTGGTATGTGATCTGTATAAACTCTCAGATGATTATAGCAAGGAAGCGGATAAAGACAGTCCAGAATACTTTTTCCGCCCCTGGAAAACTTTTCTGGTGAGAACTGTTGCCGGGGGCGGGCAAAGTTTCTATGTCCAAGCGATGCATTCCTATACCATTCCCGTCCTTTGGTCAGCCTTGCAGGATCTGAAGGCCTCGGAACGGTCCGGAGGTTAAAAACGGATGGTGGAAACGAAGATTTTAAATCTGCAAGAACTGGCGGAACAAGTAGGGCGGTTGAGATCCGAGGGGAAAAAGATTGTTCATTGTCATGGAAGCTTCGACTTGATGCATCCTGGGCATATCAAATATTTCCAGGCGGCCAAGAAAATGGGAGATTGCCTGGTTGTCACCGTGACCCCGGATCGTTATGTGGATAAAGGAGAAGGCCGACCCGTATTCAATGAAGTTTTGAGGGCCGAATCCATCGCTGCATTGGAGTGCGTCGACTTTGTGGCGATCAATCACTGGCCCACCGCTGTCGAAGCATTACGCTTATTAAAACCTCATATCTATGTGAAAGGTCAGGAATTCGAAAATCTTGAAGATAAGACAGGAAAAATTCAGAGGGAATACGACGTGACCCAGCAAATCGGATGCGAAATGAGATTTACTCATGAAATCGTTTTTTCCTCCACTGAACTACTGAATAAATATTTCAAGAACAAAGGATCAATCGATGAAAGGGAAAATCAAAAATAAGATCATACTTCTAGAAGATCTAGCGAAGAAAGTTGCGGATTACAAGAAAGCAGGGAAAATCGTTGTTCAGAGCCACGGGATCTTCGATCTCATCCATCCAGGGATTATCAAACACCTCAATATGGCGAAGAGCCAGGGAGATATTCTTCTGGTAACCGTCATCAAAGACAAAGATGTCCGCCGTGGACCGGGACGGCCTATCTTCCCCGAGAATTTCCGGGTCGAAAGTGTTGCGTCCCTGGAGCAGGTGGATTATGCTTGTTTGGTCGATGATGAAAAACCCTTTGAATGCGTAAGAAGAATCAAACCCGGTATATTCGCCCAAGGGCAGGCATACAAGGAACGGGATAGAAAAATTCACGATAAAATTTATGAGGAAGAAAAGGAATTCTACTTCGGGAAGAGCAAGATCTATGAAACAGGAGGCTTCTCTTTCAGCTCTTCTCAAATCATAAATAACTTTTTAGATATCTATCCGCAAGAGACAAGTAGTTTTTTGAAAAGTTTCGCCCGAAAATACAGCTTTGATGCAATTCTGGATCAGTTGAATCATATCAAGAAACTGAAGGTCCTGCTGATTGGAGACGGCATCATCGATGAATACCATTATTGTGAAGCCATGGGGAAATCAACCAAGGCGCTCCTGGTTGTCCACAAATACATGGCGCACGAAATTTTCGCAGGGGGAGCGTTTATCATTGCCAACCATGTTGCCGGATTATGCGAAAAAGTTCATCTCGTGACTTTGCTCGGCAAAGAAGACTCCAAAGAAGAATTTATTCGTGGTGCTCTCAGACCCAATGTTGATTTGAAATTTTTTTACCGGGAAGACGGCCCCACGATTTGCAAGAAAAGATATATAAACCAGTATTTGAATCAAAAATTGTTTGAAATCAATTATTTGAATGATACTTATATTGATGAGGATTGTGAATCGAACATTATCAACCATTTAAATTCGGCGATTCCGGAATATGATCTAATATTGATTTCTGATTTCGGGCATGGTTTTATTACAAAAAAAATCATTCGGGTGATTGAAAAATCTTCAAAAATATTTGCGGTGAATACGCAGACGAATGCAGCCAATGCGGGTTATAATTTGATAACGAAATACAATCGACCGAATTTTGTATGTCTGGATGAAACCGAAGCCCGGTTGGCAACCCAGGAGCGGTTTAGTAATATCGAAGATATTGCCAAGAATATTTCCAAAATTTTAAACGCGGAGTACTTTATTATTACCCTGGGGAAGAGGGGTTCCATCGGCGTGAGCCGCAATCATGAGGTGAATTTGACCCCCGTTTTTTCCACCAAAGTAGTGGATACCGTAGGGGCGGGAGATGCCTTTTTTGCCTTTGCGGCTCCATGTTTCGCTCAAGGGATGCCGTTAGATCTGGTTTCTTTTATCGGCAATGCCGCTGGGGCCTTGGCGGTGCAGATTGTCGGAAATAAAAAGCCTGTTGAGAAATATGAACTCATCGAATTCATCCATGCCATTTTAAAATAAGGAGAATCATGTCAAATCTTGTTGAAAAATATTATGAGAACCTGTATACCCTGATTCATTCCATTCAGGTTAGCGATCAGGACGGTCTGGAAATGAATTTTCATCAAGGAATCGAATGGACATGCAATCTGATCCTCGCTCAGGCCAAAGAAGGTCGCAAGCTCATTTTCATCGGGAATGGAGGCAGTGCTGCCATTTGCAGTCATATGGCTACAGACTTCTGGAAAACGGCTGGGATTAAAGCCGTGGCCTTTAATGATAGCTCCCTGTTAACCTGTATCGGCAATGATTACGGTTATGAACATGTTTTTGCCAAACCCATCTCGATGTTCGCCGATCAGGGCGACATCCTCATGGCGATCAGTAGTAGTGGACAGTCGCCTAATATTTTAAACGGCGTCAAGGCGGCTCGGGAAAAGAATTGTCAGGTGATTACCTTTTCTGGTTTTCGTCCCGACTCCCCCCTACGCTCTTTAGGGAACCTGAATTATTATGTTCCGGCTGAGGCCTATGGCCCCGTCGAAGTTCTGCACCATTCCATTTGTCACTGCATCCTTGACATCCTGCAAAGCATTGGGCATGATGAAAAATCAGAATAAATAAGGATATTTTTCATGATCACGAAAAGAAAGATTTTTTTAACTGGGGGCGCTGGGTATGTAGGTGCGGTTCTGGTCCCCAAACTTCTTGCCAAAGGATACCAGGTGAAAGTGCTTGATCTATATATGTTCGGGGAAGACGTGTTATCCAGCGAGAAAAATCATCCGGGATTGATTCAAGTCAAAGGGGATATTCGCAATCGCAAGCTCTTGGAAAAAGAAATCACTGGCTATGATACCGTTATCCACTTGGCCTGTATTTCCAATGACCCAAGCTTTGAGCTGGATCCAGCCCTGGCGAAATCCATTAACTACGATGCCTTTCTCGATTTAGTCGATGTCTCAAAAAAGGCCAAAGTAAAAAATTTTATCTATGCCTCTAGCTCCAGCGTCTATGGCATAAAAACAGAGCCAGATGTCACCGAAGATCTCCCGCTCGAACCTCTCACGGATTATTCGAGATACAAAGCGGAGTGTGAAAAGGTATTGATGGCAGCCGCCGATAAAGATTTTATCATTACCATTGTGCGACCTTCGACGGTTTGCGGCTATTCTCCACGTATGCGTCTGGATTTAACCGTTAACATTTTAACCAATCAAGCTGTTAATAGGGGCAAGATCACCGTCTTTGGGGGTGAGCAAAAACGCCCGAATCTTCATATTCAGGATATGTGCGACGCCTACCTATTTTTGCTTGAGCAGCCGGATGAGAAGATCCATAAGAAAATTTATAACATTGGCTTTCAAAATTTAAAGGTCAAAAAGATTGCCGAGGTGGTACGAAAGACCATCGATCCGAAGATTCCAATCGAGGGAAGCCCTACCGACGACTTACGCTCCTACCACATATCCTCGAAGAAAATCAAAGAGGAACTGGGCTTTGAGGCCAAACACACCGTTGAAGAGGCAGTCCTGGACCTGAAAAGGGCCTTTGAAGAGGGGAAAATTCCCAATGCGCTCACGGATATCCGCTACATCAATATCAAGACGATGGAAGCTATCAAGCTAAAATAGGTTCTATCAGGATAACCGGTATATGCGTGTGAAATATTCTTATCTCGAAGAGCAGTTTAAGGACTATCAAAGCATTTTTAAAAAAATCGCCGAGGTCGTCAAGACCGGAGATTTTACCTTGGGAAAAGCTGTCCAGGAGTTCGAGGAAAAATTTGCCAATCTCCTCGGCGCCAGATACGGGGTAGGAGTCAATTCGGGGACCGACGCCCTGTTTTTGTTCTTAACAGTTATTGGTGTCGGTCCGGGATCGATCGAATTAAGAAATTTTACAATCGCATTTAGGATCGTAACAATTTCATTCGGCTGGCGGTGATTATTATGAAAAGACTTCGAAAATTAACCAATCAGCAACTCGTTCAAAAGGCAGATCAAATTCGCAAGGAATTGGTGGAAATTGCGGTCAAAAACGAAGCTGGCCATATTGCACCTTCCCTTTCCAGCGTCGATATTTTAACTGCCCTTTACTACCGCATCATGAACATATCTCCTGATCCCGAATGGGAAGAAAGAGATCGCCTGATTTTCTCCAAAGCGCATGGATGCTATGCGCTCTATGCAATCCTCAGTGATTTAGGTTATATCCCGAGAGAAAACTGGGAAAATTTTTATGGGGGAAGTTTTTTAACCGGATGTATAGAACGACAGACGAATCAGGGTCTAGAGGCTGGTTGTGGTTCTCTAGGGCATGGCCTTCCCATCGCAGTGGGCACGGCTTTCGGAGCAAAATTTCAAAATAAAAAATATCGAACCTACTGTATTGTCGGGGATGGAGAAATGCAAGAGGGTTCGAATTGGGAAGCAATCCAATTTGCAGTGAAACATCAGCTTACTAATTTGACTGTGATCATTGATCACAATAGGCTTCAGGCAATGGATTTCCTGAACAATATCTTAACTCCAAACCGCAAGAACGATTTGCAAAAAAAGATGAGAGCCTTTGGATTCCTGGTGAAAACCTGTAATGGACATCACATAGAAGATATTCTTGCCGCGATAGGAGAGTGGGTGAACAACCTACAAAGCCTCTCGGCGCCCCAGGTGGTCGTCGCGAATACGATCAAAGGATATGGAGTGTTCTGCATGGAAAACGTTCCTAAATTTCATTTTCGTGTTCCCACGGAAGAAGAATTGAAAAAAGGCAAGCGATATGAATAAACCAGAGGTAGGTTTTTTTCGAAAAATCATTGTTGATAAAATTGTTCCCTATGCTCAAAAGGACAAGCGGATCATTCTCCTTGTTTGCGATATGGGATTTGCTGTTACGGATAAGTTTAAAAAAGAGTTTCCCGATCGACTCATTAATATGGGTATTATGGAACAGGGTACGGTTGGCATTGCCGCCGGAATGGCCATGACGGGTTTAATTCCCATTGTGTATTCCATCGTGAATTTTCTGGCATTTCGGGCCCTTGAACAGGTGCGCAATGATGTGGTGACGCAGAATTTGAATGTAAAATTTATCGCCACGGGGGTGAATAACTATTTTCGATCTTTAGGATATTCCCACTGTTGTGACCAGGATGACAAAAAAATTATGGAGTTAATTGGTTTAAGAATATATGATCCCTACGCTGTCCAAAATGTCGATTTTGATCATATGGTCCAAGAATGGATTCAAGATAAAAAAGCCGGATACATTCGGGTATAAAAATGGCTACCAGTATTCCTCAGTTAGCGGCCAACATTAGAACGAAACGATAATGGAAAAATTATTTTTGAGCGTCATCATGCCGGCCTTGAATGAGGAGAGCAATATATTGCCGGCAATACGGAGTACATTGAAAGCCTTCAAGGATTTGAACATTAAGGGGGAAATCATCGCTGTCAATGATGGCAGTACCGATCATACGGGGGCTTTGATTCGGGAGATGATGGCCCAAGATCCCCGAGTTCGGATGCTGAAGCATGAGAAACCTGAGGGAATTGGGGCATCATTTTGGGATGGGGTGCAATCTGCCCGAGGCAATATTGTTACCATGTTTTCCGGAGATAATGAAAACATTCCTTTCGAAGCTCTCCGTTATATTGATCTTCTCAAGCATGTCGATATTGTAGTTCCTTTTGTTTACAATCGGGGAGGCCGGGGAAGATTTCGTGAGTTCCTCTCCTCCCTTTTTCGAACTATTATTAACTTGTCCTTTCGGATGAATCTAAATTACACCAATGGCACAGTCCTTTATCGAAAATCCATCCTCGACGGCATGCATTTGCAAAGTAAAGGGTTTCTATTTCAAGCGGAGATATTAGTCAAGATGATCCGCAAAGGCTATCTTTTTGCCGAAGTCCCATATTCTATTGGGAAACGAAATACGGGAACATCAAAAGCAATATCCTTTCGTTCCTTCTTCAATGTGGTCAAAGGTTACTTCCTTTTACTGCTCGCCATTTATGGGCCGGGTTCGGAGAATCGCCCGGACGGCATGGTTCATGATTCGGCCACATTTATCCGATGGAAAGGGATGATGAATGGGAAAAATCATTCTTGATGGGCACAGGCTTGCCTGGCATAAAGACCGAGTGGAAGTCTGGCTGAACGGGGGAAGTGAAGAATCACAAAATGGATCATCAAGAAAGTTGTCCGTTATCTGCGTGGAATATGTTTCGTAGGTCTCTTAGAAAAAAATACGCTGCATCCTATGATCAAAAAACTATTAATCGGAATTGCAGTTAGCACGGTTTTTGTTTACCTTACCTTTAAGGGGGTGGATCTGAAAGAGGTTCTTGCCGGACTTCGCAACAAAAGCTATGAATTTCTCTTGCCGGTCGCTGCGGTTTTCATTTTGACGCAAATCATTCGCTCGCTTCGCTGGGGGGCCATCCTTTCCCCCATCAAAGTCATTAACCAGCGAGTCCTTTTCCCAATTACATCTGTTGGCTTTATGGCCATTATTGTCGCCCCGATGCGTTTGGGGGAGATTGTGCGCCCCTATTTGATAAACGTCAAGGAATCGGTTCCGCTCGGTTCCGGGATTGCAACGATTCTCATCGAAAGGACCATGGATCTCTTGATGTTGCTCTTATTTCTTTTCGTTATTATTTCTCAAGTCTCTCTTCCCCCTTGGATCGCCAGGAGCGGAACCGTCCTTCTCGGCATCATACTTTTCGCGTTCCTGTTCATCATTCTGTTCTTGGTATTTCCTGAAAAGATAAAGAAATTTTTTTCCCCAATAACAAAGCTGTTTTCCCGGAGGGTAGAAAAAGGGTTCGAGGCATTTATTGAAAATATCGGCGCCGGATTTCGCGTTATTTCAAGTATAGGCAAATTTACCAAAGTTTTTTTGTTGTCTTTTCTTGTTTGGCTCCTGTCGGCGCTGGCTGTATATCTCCTTTTTTTCTTTTATAAATTGCCTTTAGGTGTTATGGCAGCCTTTACTGTTACAACCATAACTGCCCTGGGGATCAGTCTGCCGGCTGCTCCGGGATTTATCGGTAATTTTCAATTTGCCTGTATCGTTGCCTTATCTTTTTACGGAGTTGCCAGGAACGAAGCCTTCGCGTTTGCGATGGTTTACTATTTCACTGGTATCGGCGTCAATATTGTTCTCGGTCTAATATTTCTGTCCTTTATGAATGTTCCCTTTCGGCAAATATTTAAAAATCGAGGAGAGAAAAACCCGATGTTCTAATCTCCAACTGAGATAATCCAATCGATTGCTACGAACACGATAGCGTGCAAAGATCTCTGATGAGGGGTGGATGCTGCTGAGGCAAAAAACTGAGCTTTTTAGAACCCTAAGTAACTATTCCATAGACGGTACAGTCGACTACAAGATTGAGTTGGGGGGAAAATGATCTGTGCGGTCATATTGACTGGTGGACGTTGCGATTGCTTTTCTGGTCTTGCTGGTGATCATGGCCATCTATGGCACGATGCCGACTGCTGTCGTGTGGAGCCTGCTGCTGTTTCTGGGATTGGCGGTTGTCGCCGCCCTGGGCGTGGGTTTGTGGCTCTCGGCGCTGAATGTCCAATACCGCGACATCCGTTATGTCGTTCCGTTCCTGCCCCAGTTCTGGATGTACGCAACACCGATTGCCTACTCCAGCGAATTGATCCCAAAAAATTGGCTCTGGCTGTACAGCCTGAACCCGATGATCGGTGTGGTGGGAGGGTTTTGGTGGGCACTGCTAGGCAAAAGCACGCTGAACCTGTCTTTTTTACTGATCTCGGCCGTTGTGGTGTTGGTGATGTTCATCAGTGGGAAGGGTGTAAGATAATTTATGAGGACAGGCCACAAGGGAAAGGCCAAGCTGTAAGAAGCGGCTTCAAGCGAGTAACAGGAAATATAATTCCAATGCAGGATGCTGATCTTAAATATGATGAACCATTAGAGATTTCAATAGATTATAATTCTCGGTCTTTTTTAGCAGGCAAAAAAATCAGGTTTTTCCGCGATGCTCTGGCTTGGCTTAGAGCGTCAAT
>MGQF01000065.1:9678-22665 GCA_001797745.1 Deltaproteobacteria bacterium RBG_13_52_11 | reverse complement strand
AACTCAAGATGGTGCGGAATATTCAAAGCCCCTTTCGCGACTCACCATATTATATGCATGCAGGCAAGGTGCCACTGGCCTCGAAAGTGTCTTTCTATGTGCGAAAGAAGATGTTTGCGCTATTCATGGCAACCATGCGTCCTACTGGAGAAACTACAATTCTAGACCTTGGTGTTACCAGTGACAATCGTCATCAAGAGTCCAATTATTTCGAGCGGTTCTACCCTTATACAGATAAGGTTGCTTGTGCTGGTATCGAAGATGGTAGCCATTTGGAGCAGGAGTACCCGGGGGTCGTTTTCGTACCTATCAAGGCCAACCAACCCTTACCTTTTTCAAACCAGCAGTTCGACATCGTATTTAGCAATGCCGTCATTGAACACACCGGAGGAGAAAGAGAGCAACAGTTCTTTATCAAGGAAATTCTGCGAGTGAGCAAGGCTTTTTTTATCACGACCCCCAACCGTTGGTTTCCGGTAGAAATGCACACCGTCCTGCCATTTCTCCATTATCTACCCATGCGTATCTATCGCTTTGTACTTGCCAGGATCGGACTCCGATACTGGGCTTCAGAAGAGAATCTGAACCTCCTAGATGCCAGGGGTTTCTCACGGTTGTTTCCGTCATCTGTTTCTGTAAAGGTGGTAACAGTAACACTCTTGGGCATTCCCTCTAACCTTATTGCTTACGGAGAGAGCAGGGCTAGAGAGTGATCAATAATGAGTTATTGTTTCATCGGTGAAGAGCTAAGAATGTTTAGCAATGTTAAGGAAGCTGCGCATTTTGGTCTTCAGGTATGGGTGAAGAGAAAGAGTTTACGGTAAAAATGTCAAATAGAACAAGCGTGTGGGCTATCTCTGCTTCGTAAGGAGAATCAATTTGATAAAATCACACAAATCACCCTACAACTATTTTCGTGCCGAGAAGGTGATAGTGATGGGGGATCCTCAGGGATTGGGAAGGCACTCGCTCATAGCCTTCTCAGTCATGGGGCCGATGTAACAATTGTAAGTGGTCGGATGGATGCGCTACAACTTGCATTGAAAGATTTCGAAATTTTAATTATAGACAATGTATCTACAGATAACTTCTTGGATGAGATAGAAAAGTTTTTAAAAGCAAGCCTATTAAGTTCTTCTGTGAAATTAATTCCTCTCAATAAAAATGTAGGCTTTGCAAGTGGTAATTTATAAGGGCTAAAGCATGCTGAGGGTGAATACATAGCCCTTCTAAACAACGATACAGTGCCAGATAAAAGGTGGCTTGAGGAGCTGGTGGAGGCGATGGACATTCAACCGAAGGTTGGTATATGCGCCTCAAAGATGATTGTTCATGGGAGTGACATTATAGATAGTGCAGGGGATGGATATTCCCCTCATGGTGACAACGGGGTTGAGGCGGTCTCGTTCCAGGATCAGCTTTTCCCCTCAGAAGTAGACATGGGAGCGATATCCCCTCCTGATCTCCTGGATGGGAAGATCGAAGACATAGAAGGGGAGCGCGGTCGCACGACCCCTTTGCTTTTTCTCTTTAGAGGCAGTGCTCATCGCGAGAAATCCGCTCCTCCAGGTCTATATGATAAAAGTCCTGGAGGGGGGAGCAAGAACTTTCTGTTCTTCTCGTAGACGGTCCTGATTGCCGCTCTCACTATTGCAGTGGCCTTGGGGGTCATCCGCCCCAGGGGGATGCCGACAGGGTCCTACTGGCATCCCCAACCCCCTCATCAGGGTCTTGATGGCGGAGGGGTTTCTGAACTTACAGGGGATTTGAAAGCCCTCATACTCCTCCATAATCTTAACGGTGACGATCTTAAAAAGGGGATTGAGGGCCTCGGCGAGTTTTGTCCCTCTCGCCAGGTCCCCCTGGCTGAGGGCGGCACTCATCTCGGCCAGGGGCGCTCTTGGCTTTACCGTTATAATGCACGTGGCCACTTTTGCGGGCTCGAGCATCCTCGGGGCGATATGCCTAGCATTAAGTGGTCAAAGCCTGACGCAGATGAGCAGGCAGTCACTTCAATTTAGTCATGAACACCCTGAATAAATAATGCGTTCTTCAGTCAATGGCACCCCATCAGAGGAATTGATAGCCAATAAAAAGTGCTGCAGAAACACCCACCACCCAAAGATATCCGAGGTCAGCAGCAAACTAGTAAAATTGGGTGCATTGCGGGCTGATATCAAGAAATTCTTCGCCGAGGTCGATGGCAAAGAGAGACAAGTTATCATAAAGATGCTTCAGAAGATCGTCCCAGACTGCTATTCAAGCAAACAGATGGAGGGGGGGTCCGATCTTTACCATATTGATTGTAGCAATACCCCATTTATGCTATGATAGATAAAAAATCATAGGAGTCTACCATGCCTAAGGCATACAGCTACACGATATTCTCTACACCGGAACAGAGCAAGGGGAATAGCTGAGGGGAAGGCTCTTCGTCTGCCGTTATTCCGGAAACTCTACTTTCAAATTGTCAACTTGACAGGGAAGCTTATGCCGTCCAAAATAAGTTTCTGAAAGATTGAAGAGGAATGAAGCGTAAGCTTTATGTTGAGCCGCACGCTGTATGCAGAAACGCATGCTGAATTGAATCGGGAACGAAATCCATGGCGAGAATGCTCTTTCTCCAAATCCAGCAGTTTGCCTATCCGGGGATCTATTATCTGTGCGGGGCGCTACGCGCATCCGGTCATCAGTACGAGGTCATTGCCACTAATCGGTCAGAAAGGGTATTTGATACGATCACTCGTTTCCAACCTGATCTGATCGGTTTCCCGACCATGACGGGTATCCATAAAGAAATTCTGCAGATGGCATCGGAAATCAAACAACGCTTTCCGAGCAACAATATCATCCTGGGAGGCATCCATCCTACCCTATTTCCCAACAGCATTCGCGACGAACACATCGATTTCATTTGCAGAGGTGAGGGAGAACGCCCACTTGTCCTTCTCCTTGAGACAATTGCATCCGGGCAGACATCGTTCGCAATTCCCAATATATCATACAAAAGGGGAGACGAGATCATTCACAACGACATGCAGCAACTGGTCGATCCGATGGACAGCCTGTCGTTTCCCGACTATACCATTTATCGTAATGTCCCCGTTATCGCATCCGATACCTTCCCCATGGTGTTCATGACGCGCGGATGTCCCTTTTCCTGCACCTATTGCCACAACAGTAAGCAGAAAAAAATCTACCGCGGTCTAGGGAAATATGTGCGTTCATTCACCGTGGACCGTGTGCTTGATGAAGTCAAGGCAGCATGTGACGCGTATCCCGCCGCACGGGCGATAATGCTTGGCGCTGATACGATCGGCTATGATATGCCATGGCTACGGGAGCTTCTGATGCGGTACCGTGAACGGTTCGATATTCCTTATGCCTGTCTGGCGCGTCCCGAGCTAATCACAGAGGAGTTGGTGCTGTTGTTCAGGAATACAAACTGCCACATGATTGCCTTCGGTATAGAATCCGGTTCTGAGCGAGTACGCAGGGAGTTGCTTCATCGGCGCTATTCCAACAAACAGATCATCGATGCAGCGGCGCTTCTGAAAAAACATGCTATCAATTTTCGCACATATAACATCGTCGGCTTCCCTACGGAAACCAGGGAGGAAATGCTCGAAACGCTCGATCTTAACCTGCAGATCAGTCCGGATTTCCCCTGGTGCTCCATATATACCCCTTATCCAGAAACGGCTCTTGCGGAGTTTTCTGTTGCGCAAGGCTACCTCGACAAAAACTTCTCCTATGAAAACGTGCCGACCTCCTTTTTCAATGATACGATTCTTCGGAATGTCGACAGAAACTTTATTCTAAATCTCCATTCTTTTTTTCAGCTTGCCATTTTGATGCCGTTGTTGGCTCCGTTTCTTCGCTGGCTTATGAGGTTTCCGCCAAATGCCCTGTATCGAACTATATTCAAAGTTGTGTATGCATATACGTCGCTGCGTTCGGAAAAACGCACGCTCTTCTCATTCCTCAAACTGGCGTTCGCAAACAGACGACTGTTCAAGTGAATAATAATGGGGCAGGTCTCGCATGTACTCCGCTATTGACTTTCGAGCCGTCGGTGCACTGTATGCAACTACTATTCCGTTTAACATCGGATAACCTCCGTTGTTAGTGGTTGTCTTTTTAGCTCCCCACCCTTCCCTTAACCCCGCTGATGCGAGGAAGGGCAGGGAGCATAAAAAGGGGTTAGTCTAAGGTTATGCTAGATTTATATTAGTGAATTATAGATACATTGCGGGGAATCGCTTTAAACATCTCCTTTTCAGCATTTGAGTCTCAAGACACTTCATCGCAAACCTTACCCTTTGCAAGATTCGAAGATTGAAAAATCATCAAAACCATGATAGAATTATTTTAAAATTATCTGATACAGGGGGGATGCGATGAAGGTACTGGTTACCTATTTCACCAAGACCGGAAACACGGAGAAGGTAGCGCGGGCAATCTACGAAGTCATAGGGGCTGAAAAGGAGTTCTTACCCGTTCATGAGGTGAAAGATCCGGATGGTTATGACATTATCTTCTGCGGTTTTCCAGTCCATTCACATAGTGTGCCTTTATCTGTTGAAAATTTCATCAAGATGGTCCCCCCGGGCAAGAAGATAGCCCTGTTTACCACGCACGGGTCGCTCCGCGGCGGGAACCTGGCCACCACGGCCATCGAACACGCCATAAGCCTCGCCTCAAAATTAAACGTGCTCGGCACCTTTGGGTGCCGAGGGAAGGTAGATCCAAAGCTCATTGAAGCCCTTCTGAAACAACCTGAACATCGGGCATGGGCTGAGACGGCGAAGAGTGCAGTGGGTCATCCTGATGCGTCTGATTTGGAAGATGCACGGCACTTTGCAAAAAAGGTAATCACCATGAAATAGTTCAATGATGAACTATCAAAAAAACACCTCCATCAAACTCTTGAGCGAGGTTGATCGATATGCGGTCCAGGCAGGTTATGGAACATCTTGAGGATCTTGCAGAGAGGCTCGGCGTTGAAATTGTCTATCAAAAACTGGGAGAAGAGGAGTTCTCCGTGAGGGGAGGTCTCTGCAAAGTCAACGGGGCCTTTAAGGTCTTTATTGATCGATCTAAACCAGTGGAGGATCAGATAAAAATTTTGGCCCATGGGCTTTCGTCTTTCGACACAGAGGAGGTCTATCTTTTCCCCTATATCAGAGAAATTCTGGATAAGGCCCGGAGGTATCAGTGATATATTCTTGGATTTTCCTTCTCTGTTGCACATGGTGATAGATTCCCCATTGCAATAAGTGAGAACAAAGGTGATGCCAAAGATTAATCTCAAAGAGCCTCGTTTTATGAAATGGCCTCTTGCTGTTTTGCTCGGTATAGGGCTTTTTTCGTGGCCAAATATCTTTGGTGAATCACCCAAGTCTCCCACTGATTCTTCCCTCATTTCTTCTCTCAAAATAGGCACACCCTTGGAATTTTGTGATGAACTAGTCCCCCTCGAAAATCAGGAGGTTCGGGAGCGACTAGAAAAGGAACTCCTCCTTACCCTCTGGGATCGACCCCAGGTAATCCTCTGGTTAAAGCGCTCTCGTCGCTACCTTCCCTACATTGAAGAGATGTTGCAAAAGAACGAGATGCCAGGCGATCTTAAATATATTACCCTCGCCGAGAGCGCCCTTCGGCCACACGCTGGTTCGCAAAAGGGTGCGATAGGCTTCTGGCAATTTATGGAACATACCGGCCGGCAGTACGGTCTTGTTATCAACAGTCGCATTGATGAGAGAAGAAATATATTCGCCTCTACCCAAGCGGCTATAAGATATTTTAAGGACCTCTATAAGGCGTTTGGATCATGGACACTGGCTGCTGCCGCCTATAATATGGGCAGGGAGGGACTTGCTAGGGAAATACAAGAACAGGGGATCAAAGACTATTACCATCTTTACCTCCCCATTGAAACCCAAAGGTATGTCCTCAGAATTATTACAGTCAAACTGATTTTATCAGACCCAAAAAGATATGGATTCCACCTCTCTGACGAAGATTACTACCCACCGTTAGAATTCGATCGGGTCCAGCTTAACTGTTTGCAGGATACGCACCTCCGCATTATCGCCCAAGCAGCGAAGACCGACTTTAAGGAAATCAAGGACTTGAACCCCGAAATTCGGGGATATTTTCTCTCTGCGGGAAAACACACCATCTTGATCCCACAAGGTGCCTCACAGGGTTTTGAGGCCCGATACCAACCTCTCCTCAATCATCGGGTAGTGGATCAAAAGGAGCAAATCTATGCGGTGAAAAAGGGTGATACCCTCTCTTCTGTTGCCGATCAATTCGGCGTCCCCCTGTCGGTCATCATCGCGTTGAATCGTCTCGACCCTAAAACTCCCCTTCGTCCGGGGGATAAGCTCATCATCCCTCGCGAAGAGGAACCTGTCGAATATGACAAAGGTGAAGGCAAAGGGGCTTCTCCCATTAATGACTAATACTTTTTGAATGAGTGGCATAAACCTTATGGGGTGAAAAACGAAAGAGGCCCCTCCCTTGGGGGAGGGGCCTCTTTCGTTTTTAGTTCCCGAGCGATACTATGGTAAATCAGACTAGCTTGTTCGGCAAGATCCTATCTCTTGCGTTTTTTGCCAGCTGCTTTCTTCTTCTTAGCAGCGGGTCTCTTCTTAGCGGCAGTTCGCTTCTTGGGTGCAGCCCTTCTCGCGGCAGCTCGTCTGGGCGCAGCCTTTTTACCTTTGCCGGTAAAAAGATTGTAGAGCAAAGCGAAAATCAACCCACAAATGAGGCCATCAACAAAAACATACACAGCACCGATGATCACGTCCTTGATAGCCCACGTGGCATTGTAGCCGGGATAGAACGTCATCATGAGATTTAAGTAATCACCACCGTATCCCGGGAAAAAGATGTTTAATACACCCACGACTGCAAACGCCAATAACGAACCAAACGCCGCGGCCCACGTCAAACCTTTCACACTCAGTTTCATGATGCCCTCCTTTTTTTGGTTTTCAAATTACGTACTACATCCCCTATCCATTCCTTATTCAGGAATGGCTTTCATTAACACAAAACATTAATGGTTGTCAAGCATAAATATTCGAGGGCGTACAAAAGTTAGTTGAAATGTAGGGTGGCGGTCTCTGGGATGGTTGGTGTATTAACGCCGAGATATAGTATTATAGTTGCCAAACGCCAAGGGCAGACCATACATTCTCTCCAGGATATTCAGGTTACCTTACTGGTGGCAAAAGGCAAGATCCGTCTTGTATCTTTGTTGGTGGTTTGACAAAAAACAGAGCCAAGGTCCTCCCTGCAGAGCAAGGAGGGCCTTAGCAGTTGATTACAGTTTCACAACGTTGATGGCGCTGGGACCTTTTGGGCCTTGTTCGACATCAAAGCTTACTTTATCACCCTCGGCAAGTGACTTGAATCCAAATTCACTACTCTGGATAGCAGAATGATGGACAAACACATCTTTACCGTCTTCTTGTGTGATAAAACCGTAACCTTTGGCATTGTTGAACCACTTCACTGTTCCCGTTGGCATGCTACATACCTCCTTTTTCGTAGATTGAAGCCCAGAATCATCTCATTTATAAAGGGCCACCAAGCACATAGTCTTTGTGGCCCTTTTTGGTTACAAAAACTTCTGCGACTTCATCAAAAATATAATACATCTGCTACCAGGAAGTCAACGACTATTTTTACGCCAATATCATGTCCTTAAAGAGAAATGGTGGATGGTGATCAGCGAAAAAACTGGCATTCCACCTCTTTCCATGATACCATGCCGTATCAAATCAAGGAGGATACATTGGCAAAGCGAGCGGCATATAGGGGGGAAAAACGGAAAAAAGAGGTGTCCCGTAAAAAAAAGCAGGAAGAGAAGAGGCAGCGCCGATTTAATAAAGGAACCAGCACCCAGCAGGACCCCGAAAAGAACTAAGTTCCACGGCATGCCCTCAGCGCAAGAGCGTTCGTCTCCCGTTATATCGTTCGGTGTCATAGTGCGTCTTGACGTCAACAATACGGATTTTCCCGATCGCCTCTTCCAAGGGGACGGCGGTTATCCGTCCGTTCCGGTAGCTTACCATGCTATTAAATTCCTCTTTGACGATCAGATCAATCGCCGCAATCCCGAAGTAACGTCCCATGCGGCGATCGTACGCACAGGGTGAGCCACCCCGCTGGAGGTGGCTCAGACTAATGGATCGCGTTTCCAGACCAGTCCCGCGCTCTATCTCGTTAGCCAGAAATTCTCCCACTCCACCTAGGAAGACGTGCCCAAAACCGTCCTGCCCCTGTTTTCTTATAACCTCTTTACCCCCCTTGGGCTTTGCTCCTTCAGATGCAACGACAATATCATACCGTGCCCCTTTAGCGCGTCCCTCTAAGAGGAGCGCATTGATGCGATCAATCTCGAAGTCATATTCGGGGATGAGGATGATATAGGATCCGCTGGATTCCCCCCCCTCGAGCGCCAGCCATCCGGCGTTTCGCCCCATGGTTTCGACAACAAAAATTCTCTTGTGAGACCCAGCGGTGGTCCTCAGGCGGTCGATCTCTTCGGTGATGATTTGCACAGCCGACTCGAATCCGAGCGTGTAGTCCGTTCCTTCCAGATCCTTGTCAATTGTCTTGGGGATACCGACGACCTTGATGCCCATTGCGGAGAGCTTATAAGCCACTCCCAGCGTATCCTCTCCACCAATAACCACCAGACAGCTTATTTTGAGAAGCTTCAAATTTGCGATTAATTGCTTACTCCGGTCATCTTTGGGGGTAAAAGGATTGAAACGAGACGTTCCCAGGTTGGTACCCCCGTACCGATCCCAGGTCCGGACAATTTCCTCATCGAGCGGGACGATATATTGGCTGACATCTGCTTGCGATCGGGCATCAATAGCGGCAATTCCTCTCCACCCCTCGCGTATCCCGACTACTTCAAAGGTAACATCTCGTTCTTTACTGAGCCTGCTGTCCAGGGCTGTTTTTACCACCCACTTGATGGCTGGATTCAGGCCGGGACAGTCACCACCACCGGTCAAGACGCCGATCTTGATGCTCATCGCTTCCCTCCCCTATTCAGAAGAACCCGATCGATGCTGAACAACTATGTCCTGCCAGAAGGTCCTGGTGATCACACGAATTCCTCATGCCCTCGTCAGTGATCTTAGTGGGCGTTATATATCTTGAGGGCTTCTTCCACGCTTGCCCCCTCAATGGTAACTGCATAAATTGCATTGCACATCCTGACTGCCTCGTCAAGGGACTTCTGGTGGATGTTGCGGCCCGTGGCATTACCGGCTGCCCCGCTCACGTTGATCTGATCGTGCAACGTCTGGAGAAATGTCTTTTCATCGACGCTCGAACCACCGGCACAAACCACCTTGGTCCGTCCGGCAGCCCTGACGGCCTCTTTAAGGATCTCCTTTGATGCAAGCCCTTCTTTTTTGGGATAGTTTACCTTCACAAAATCAGTTCCGAGCGATGCAGCTACCCCTGTAGCGCCTGCAATCAGGTGCGGATCTCGCTCGTCCTTTACCGCTTTACCGCGAGGATAGATCCACAAGACGGTGACCAAACCATGCTGGTGGGCTGTGTAGACAATCTGTGCTGCCTGCTGCAACATAGCCGCTTCATACTCGCTTCCCAGATAGATCGTGTAGCCTACTCCGACAATATTCAAATTGCTGCTTTTTTGAAAGACCACCGCCTGTTCGACATCGAACCACTGCTGGCTCATAGGGTCTTGCTGGGCGGCCTTGACAAGGTGCGTCTTAGAGTTCAATTTGACGAGATAGCGCACCTCGGGATAACTCATCCCGTAGCGGGCAATCAGGCCGAGCTGGGTTGTAAAAACACCGATCTTTCCCCGGCTGGCAATCCTGAAGAGATGCTCTGGATCACCGGCATCAGGGTGGATTCCTTCCCCATAAAAGTCGTCATGGAGGTGTTCCACCTTTTGATCACCTGCGAAGAGCATCAATCTGCCGCTCTCCCGGGTAGCGGCGAGGTAATTGTTCATGTACTTCCCGCGCATCGCTTGCGGGACGTCGCAAGGGACCATGACATCATCTTTGGTAATGGCCATCGATATATCATCCTTTCTTCATCGTTTATATTAAATCACTGTGGTTCCTCATTGTTCTTAAGTGCTCAAATCCGGTTGCTTCATTATTCCCTGATTAAAGGTAAGAGCGCTTCCTTGCCCCTGCGGTTGGCATGCCTTGATACATACCCCGCAAATATATTGTCCGACATTATATTTGTTACGAAACTCCTTCAGTTTCTCGAAACAGCCCAGCTGGTCGAATTCCTCAACGTCATCCTTAATAGCCCCGGCAGGGCAGACGGCAATACAGCGGCGGCATGTGTCGCAGGAGTTGCCCACCGGCTTGTCGACTTGCATGGGGAGATCGGTGAGGATAGAGACCAGCCTTATCCTTGCCCCGTATGCCGGATTGACGAGCAGGTTGTTTCTTCCCCGCCATCCCAATCCTGCTGCCTGCGCCAACTCTTTATGTGAGAGGTGCCCTCGTTGTTGCTCCCAATTCACGATTTGAGATGCGGCGATGGGGATCGCATTCCCCCCGGCTCGCTGGATTAGGGCCGCTAGGTGAAAGGCGATTCGATCCAAGATATAGTTGGCTTGCCGGTAATGATGTAGGTAAAGCAGGGTGGGGTGGTCTTCAATTCCTTCCAGGACGGCGTCAGCAAGCCTGACGCCGATGGAGACGCCGAAGGGGAGTTTTTCCAAGAGATCCTCATCTAAATCGTAGGTTACGATCGGCGTCTGAGTGAGGTCGGCCACCCCGAAGAGGTCTCCTCCCAACCGTCGAGTCTCCTCCTGGAGCATTCGATAGTGAATCTCCGTGATTTCCATTGCTATACAGCCCCTATTCTCTTGAGCTGGACCATCAGGATGGATATGGCCGCAGGGGTCACCCCTGCTATCCTGCTGGCCTGCCCCAGGGTCATGGGTCTGATCTTGGAAAGCTTCTCCTTGATCTCATTGGAGAGACCAGGGGTATCTTTGTATCTCATATCCTCCGGTATCCGCACCCGTTCCATCCTGCGGAACCGCTCCACCAGTTCCTCCTGTTTTCTGATGTAACCCGCGTACTTGACCTCTAGCTCTACCTGCTCGGCAACCTCCAGGGGAAGGGAGTGGAAGGAGGGATCAAAGATCTTCAGGTCATAATAGGTGAGTTCGGGCCTGCGCAAAAGCTCTTCCAGGGTGGTGGCGTTCCTGATGGGATTGCTTCCAAGTTCTCGTAATTTGTCGTTGATTCCCGCTGTGGGTTTGACCTTGACCTGTCTGAGCCGCACAAGCTCGCTGGCGATGGCCTCCTTTTTCATTGTGAATTGATGGTAGGTTTCATCATCCACGAGGCCAAGACGATGGCCCTTATCGATGAGGCGCAGGTCGGCGTTGTCCTCCCGCAAGATGAGCCGGTATTCGGCCCGGGAGGTGAACATGCGATAGGGTTCTTTAGTACCCTTGGTGACGAGGTCATCGATCAGCACCCCAATATAGGCCTCGGAGCGATCGAGTATAAAGGGTTCCCTCTCCTTGACCTTGAGGGCGGCATTGATCCCCGCCACAATCCCCTGGGCTGCCGCTTCTTCGTAACCGGAGGTCCCGTTGATCTGTCCGACGTGATAGAGACCCTCCACCAGTTTGGTCTCAAGGGTAGGTTTGAGCTGGAGCGGGTTGACATAGTCATACTCAATGGCATAGCCCGGGCGCATGATCTCAACCTGCTCTAACCCTTCGAGACTGCGCAGCATCTTGAGTTGGACATCGAGGGGGAGACTGGTGGCCAGACCGTTGGGGTAGTATTCGTAGGTCCGTAGACCCTCGGGCTCCAGAAAGACCTGGTGTCTTTCCTTCTCGGGGAACTTGACCACTTTGTCCTCTACCGAGGGGCAGTATCTGGCCCCGATCCCTTCGATGACCCCGGTGAAGAGGGGGGAGCGGTCGAGTCCACTGCGGATGATCTCATGGGTCTTTGGATTGGTATAGGTGATATAGCAGGGGAGGAACTCATGCGGGAGCTCCCTGGTGGAGTAGGAGAACGGGCGCGGGGGATCGTCGCTCTCCTGCCTTCCAAGACGAGAGAAATTGATGGTTTTTCCGTCCAGACGGGGGGGGGTACCGGTCTTGAGCCTGCCCAGCTCAAAACCGATCTCCCTGAGATTTTCTGAGAGCTTGACTGAAGGGAGTTCTCCCATCCTGCCTGCCGGGAGGTGGGTGAGGCCGATGTGGATCAGACCGTTGAGGAAGGTCCCCGGGGCGATGATCACCCCCTGGCCATGGAATACCGCATGGGTACTTGTTGCGACTCCCTCGATCCGCCCATCACGAACTAAGATTCGATCAACCTCACCTTGTTTCATCGCGAGATGGGGCTGGTTTTCTAGGATAGACTTCATCCGCAGCCGGTAGGCCTGGCGGTCGGACTGGGCCCGCGAGGACTGCACCGCCGGTCCCTTTTTGGTATTCAGCCTACGGAACTGTATGGCCGTGGCATCGGTATTCTTGGCCATCTCCCCGCCCAGGGCGTCGATCTCCCTGACCAACTGTCCCTTGGCCAATCCTCCGATGGCGGGGTTACAGGACATGAGGCCGATGGTGTCGAGATTGATGCTGAGTAAGAGGGTCTGACAGCCGAGCCGGGCGGCGGCGAGGGCCGCCTCACAACCGGCATGTCCTCCCCCCACAACGATTACATCATATTTCTTGGGATGAACAATCATCTCTTATCCGTTCGTTTACCATAGTATAGCATCTTTGCCCTCATGCTGAAACTGGCAAAAAATCGGTAAAGGGGTACAATATGTCTACGATATCGAGGAAAATGAATGTACCGTCTACTGGCTGATCTAGTCTTTGTGCTCCACCTCGCCTTCATTATCTTCGTAATCGGTGGGGGGATTTTGGTGTGGCGGTGGTCTTGGATGGCGATCCCCCACCTTGCGGCAGTC
>MGQF01000065.1:1952-9665 GCA_001797745.1 Deltaproteobacteria bacterium RBG_13_52_11 | reverse complement strand
CGATGGAGTTTCCCCCCTCTATCCCCTGCCCACTGACCCCGTTGGAGCAGGTGCTGCTGCACAAGGCGGGGACGGAGGGGTACCGCGGAGGTTTTGCGGACCACTACATCGTCCCCCTCATCTATCCCGAAGTTACATCCCAATTTCACTACGAAGCGGGTGCCATTCTCCTCGTCATGAACTTCGTTTTGTATGGGCTGATGATCGTCCGTAGCAGGGCAAAAAGATCCAGACGGGGATAATTAGGAAGGGGACCCATAGCTATTTTGAACGAAAGGTTTGGTTGATGATCGTTTTGGTTTGATTGTTTTGGGGAGAGGTTATACAATGAGCAGGTGGCCCTTTACTGAGAAAAGAGATGTGACAGGAAATGCGCCCACGGCATCCAGGATCAGGCTTTACGAGAGGAAAGAGGAGCCGTGGAGGCGGAGGTCCGTGAGAGTTTGATGATTTCATTCAGGCACGAGGAATAATGAGAGATGGGGTAAAGGTCTTACAGCCGGACGGGATAGTGCATACGGCATGTGAACTCTGTCCCTGGGGGTGTGGGATGGAGGTCCATATTGCAGGGGGAAAAATAGAGAAGGTGCGTGGTGACAAAGGTCATCCCCTCAACGAAGGTGCCCTCTGCCCGAAAGGGGGTGCAGCCCTTGATGTGGCCTTTTCTCCTGAGCGGATCACCTATCCCATGAAGCGGGCGAAGAGCGGATGGAAGCGGATATCCTGGGATGATGCCCTGGATATCATCACTGACAAACTCACCGATATCAAGGTGCGCTTTGGTCCCCAGGCCTTTGCCGTAGCTATCGGTATGCCGATCCTCTTAGGGGGCAATACCACGGTAAGCTTTTTGCGGCGGTTTTGTGATATCTATGGCACCCCCAACTGCTTTTCAGTAGAGAGCCTCTGCTATCGCTGCCGCATCATCGCCTATATCCTCACCCTGGGGAAATTCCCGGTAGCTGATGTGGCTCATGCGCGGTGTATTGTTGTCTGGGGAAACAATCCACAGCATTCCAATTTTCCCCTTGCCAGGAGGATCATTAAATCGCTCGACAATGGCGCCAAGCTTATCTGTATCGATCCGCGTAGGACGGAGATGGCTAAACGAGCGGATCTCTTTCTGCAAGTCAGGCCAGGAAGCGACTGTGCGCTGGCCCTCTCGATGATGAACGTTATCATCGAGGAAGAGCTCTTCGATCATGAATTCGTCAAAGAGCGGACAGTCGGGTTTGACGGGCTGCGCAGCGTGGCTGCCGACTATCCACCTGAAAAGGCGGAGGAAATCACCTGGGTTCCTGCAGAGCAAATACGGGAGGCAGCCCGCCTCTTTGCCACTGTCCAGCCGGCGTGCATTGTTCAGGGGACCAATGCCTTGGATCAGCATACGGTAGGCATTCAGAACTCGCGAGCAGTAGCCATCCTCCAAGCCCTCACCGGCAATATCGATAATAGGGGAGGTTTTGTCACCGCCTCTCGTGTCCATATCAACCCGATCCGTTTACCCGAACGGATGAAGGGTACGCCCATAGGGGTGGATCAGTCCCCCCTCTTTTATGAGGTTTGGGGGAGGTCGTTCGGAGAAGGGCAGGCGATAGTCTTCCTTAATGCCCTCCTTACCGGGGAGCCGTATCCCGTCAAGGCACTCTTCGTGGCGGCTTCTAATCCCCTCCTGACCTGGCCCAACTCCCAGAAGGTAAAGGAGGCCTTCGGGCACTTGGATTTTATAGCGGTTATGGACCTCTTTATGACCGCGACTGCCGAGATGGCCAACCTCTTCTTGCCGGCAGCCACCTTTCTGGAGCGAACTGAGCTGTGTGACTATTACGGCACACTGCACGCCGTCCCCTTTATCAGCCTGAGGAAGAAGATCATGGAGGTGGGTGAGGCATGGTCCGATCTTCGCTTCTGGTTTACCCTGGCACACAGGATGGGATATGATGCCCTCTTCCCCTGGAAAGACGAGGAAGATGCCATCAGATATGCCCTTGAGCCGACCGGGTTGAGCCTCGAAGACCTTTCTGAGCATTCCGCTGGGGTGCCCTTTGGGGAGTTGCGGATCGATCAATATAAACAGAAAGGGTTCGCTACCCCTTCGGGCAAGGTCGAGTTGTATTCCCAAACCTTGAAGGAGATGGGGTATGATCCCGTGCCGATACATCGAGAGCCCCTTGAAAGCCCTCTGGAGGGTGATTTGGCAAAGGAGTATCCGCTCATCCTTACCACCGGAGGGCGAGACGTAAACTTTCTCCACTCGGAATTTCGGCAGATCGAACGGCTCAGGAAGAAGCGGCCGCATCCCACCGTGCAGATGCACTCATCGAACGCGAGGGAAATCGGCGTTGAAGACGGCGATATGGTAACGGTAGAAACCCGCATAGGTTCCATTCAGATCCGTGCCGAGGTCACCGAGGATATCCTCCCGCGTGTGGTCCATATACCCCATGGGTGGAAGGAGGCGAACGTCAACCTCCTCACCGACAGCAGACCAGCTGATCCGGTAACCGGATTTCCCGGGTTCAAGGCCATGCTCTGCCGCATTCGGGCATGGGGATGAGTTGACACCTGAGCCGGTTATCTCCTATAGTTAAACGCACAGAACTATGAATCATTTCTCATGGCGGTGCGCTATCTACGAACGATGAAAATATCATTTGCTCCCTCTCCCCTGGGGGAGAGGAGAGATGGTGGTTATTTTCTACGTGACAAGGAGGAAGTTCATGGATCTGACAGGGAAGAGGGCCATTGTGACCGGTGCTGGACAGGGGATCGGCAAGGCAATTGCTTTGAAGCTGGCCCAGCAAGGCGCGGACGTCATCGTCGATGATATCAATCCCGAAACCGCCCCTCAGACCGTTCGAGAGATTCAGGCCCTGGGGAGGAAGGGCGTGGCTGTTATTGCCGATGTCTCCAAGCGGGATCACGTCGAGCGGATGATAAAGACAGCGGTGGAGGAACTGGGGGGGATTGATATCCTGGTGAACAACGCCGGTATTGCCCGCAGCAATGTGCTTGCACGCCTCAAGGATGAGCAGTGGGATGAGGTCCTCAACGTGAACCTCAAGGGGGTTTTTTACGGCATCCAGGCAGCCGTCCCCTCCATGATGAAGCAGCGCTCAGGAAAGATCATCACCATTTCTTCTATCTACGGACGCATCGGTGCCATCGGCGATGTCAACTACGCTGCCGCTAAATCAGGTATCGTCGGCTTGACCAAGACCGTGGCTAAAGAACTCGCCCGTTATAACATCAACGTGAACGCCATCATGCCCGGGCTGGTTGATACCGCCCTTTTGCGTGGGATACCGGAGAAGTATCTCAAGCCGATGATAGAAGAGGTACCGTTGAAGCGCGTAGGCCGACCCGAGGACATCGCCAATGTCGTGGCCTTCCTTGCCTCTGAGGATTCCAGCTACATGACCGGCGCCATCCTGGAGGTGACTGGCGGCTGGAATATGTAAGGTAAGTTGCCGCGATGGTTTCGTTATCCATGAAATGTGAAAATATTCTGTCTCTTCACTCTCTCCCGCCGCGGGCCGTAAGGTCCCGGCCCCATAAGGACAGGGAGAGGAGATAGTGATGACTTTTTGCGAAACAGTTTCACTCACTCATAAGATAGGGCTGTGAGCGCTGGAAAAACCACAAAGGTTCTGTTTGCCTCCTCGGAGATCGCCCCGTTTGCCAAGACCGGTGGGCTGGCTGATGTATGTGAGGCCCTCCCCAAGGCGTTGCTTCCCTTGGGTGTGACGCCGACCCTCTGCCTACCCCTCTACCGGATTGTCAAGGAAGGCGGGTGGGACCTTGAGGTGGTAATTGAAGACCTTCCCGTCCAGGTAGGCGACGATGAGATCCAGGCGGATATCCACCGGGGGTGGCTGACTAAGGAGATCCCCGTCTTTTTTGTGCAGCGTGACGAGTTCTTTGATCGCACCTCCCTCTACGGCACGCCGAAAGGGGATTATTTTGATAATGCCCAGCGCTTTGCCTTCTTCTCTTACGCAGTCTTTGCCCTGAGCAAGACCCTCGATCAGCGATGGGATGTCATCCACTGTCATGACTGGCAGACGGCCCTCATTCCGGTCTATCTGAAGACCGTCCTTTCAGATGACCCCCTTTTTGCAAAGACCAAGACTATCCTCACCATACACAACCTCGGCTATCAGGGGATCTTTCCCGCTGAGACCTTTCCCCGTTTGGGGCTCCCTTCCCAGCTCTTCTCAGTTGAGGGGCTGGAGTTCTGGGGAAAGGTCAATTTTCTGAAGGGGGGGATCGACTTTGCCGATCAGGTGACCACCGTAAGCCCCACCTACGCCGGAGAGATCCAAACACCCGAATTCGGCAATGGTTTGGAAGGGGTTCTCAAGACCAAGGCCAGCAGCCTCATCGGCATCCTCGATGGGGTGGATTATTCAGTATGGAGCCCTGAAAATGATCCTCACCTAGCAGCCCATTACAGCAGCGATGACCTGAGCGGGAAAAGAGCATGCAAAGAGGATCTCTTAAAGCGATGCCAGCTTTCCCATGATCTGTTGGAACGGCCGTTGCTCGGCATGGTATCGCGTCTGGCAGGGCAAAAGGGGGTAGATATCATCTGTGAGGTGGTGGATAAGGTGATGGCGGCAGGGGCAGGATTGGTGATCTTGGGCAGCGGTGAGAAGCGGTACGAGCGCCTCCTGGTCCAAATGGCCCGGAAATATCCGCAGCAGATGATAGTACGGATAGCGTTTGATGAATCCTTGGCCCACCAGATAGAGGCGGGTTGCGACATCTACCTCATGCCCTCGCTGTATGAGCCCTGCGGCCTGAACCAGATGTACAGCCTGAGGTACGGGACCCTCCCCGTCGTGCGCCGCACCGGTGGATTGGCTGATACGGTTGTCGAGGTAAACCCCAAAAAGAGGAAGGGGACCGGCTTTCAATTCATTGACTATCACCCTGATGCCCTGTGGAAGGCCATCGACAAGGCCGTGCAGTGCTTTGCAAATAGGGAACTCTGGCAGCAGCTGATACAGCAGGCCATGGCCCAGGACTTTTCCTGGTCGCGATCTGCAGGGGAATATCTCAGGCTCTACCAACGATTAACGAAGAGGGGATGATACCGCGGTTTGCACTGATATTGGATAGTCACCGTCACTTGAAAAAAATTCCTTGACAAAAAAAGAGAATTCCAGTAATAGTTTTTATCAATTCCTTGATTTAAAGCAAGTGTTTGTACGGCAAAGCGGAAGAAGCGGAATAAAATGACAGCTAATCAATCCAGGGCGTACCTCTATTATTACTATTATTATACCAAGAGGAGGGGTCTGCTCATGGATTGATTGTCTTTTCTAGTAGTTGATTAAAGGCCGTGGGCAGCCAGCCCACGGCCTTTTTTATTGCCTTAAGCTTATTGCCAAGGCATGGGGTTCACAGGCTACTAAAACTTAGAGTAAGGAGGAAAGGACAGTGAAAGAAAAAATACAGCAACCTATTGCCGTCACACCGCACCTTTTTCAACTAGGGGTACCCAGCTTTCCGGTCTATTTATCCATGGGAGCAGAGGGCATGATCATCGAAGGGGGAACCGGTGCCACAGCCGATATTATTGTTACACAGATAGATATGCTCGGCATAGATCCGGCGCAGATCAAGTCTATTTGCCTCACCCATACCCATTTAGATCATGTCGGCGCAGTGCCCCGTCTCAGACGCCTCTGGCCCCATCTGAAGGTGCTGGCCGGGTCTATTGGCGCAGAATTTTTACAAAAGGATACATTTGTGCAGGAATTCTTGCCTGGGGACCGCATGATCGGTGAAATTTTGATGGGGCAGGGATCGATAGCGGCACAGCCGTTCCCCCTTGATGAGTATAATTTCACGGTAGACAGCATCATCGCGGAAGGGGACAAAATTGATTTGGGCGCTGGTATTGTATGGCATGTTTTTCATACCCCCGGGCATTCTCCCTGTCATATCTCCCTTGTGGAAGAAAAAGAGCATACCATGGGCATTGGAGACATGACCGGGTACTTCGACCCTTCCCTGGATGTATTCTGGCCCAATTACTTTTCCTCTTTGGAGGATTACTGCAACAGCATTAAAAAAATGACCTCCGTGCGGGCTATACGCGGCCTCTTGAGCCATAACGGCGTTATCGAAGGGGATATGAGAAGGCATCTGGGGAAAGCCCTACTGGCCACCGAGACCTATCATCATGAGCTTCTGAGGAGGCTTGAGCAAGGAGATGATAAAGAGCGCATCTGTACGGATAAGGCCGATTGGGTGTGCAGCCTTGGCGCCCTTGCCTCATATAAGGTCATTCATTTCCTCTGTAAGCTCATGCTCAAACATTCGGCGGCAGCAAGAGGAAAAGACCTGTTTCGTTTGCATCAGGCTGCCATGCATGAATGCCTGGAGAGTGGAGGTATGGGGATGCCCTCTGCCTCTCGCCTTGATTAACTATCTCATTACAGTTCCGTACGTAATGCGATAGGGAGGGTGAATAATCGGCTCGTGCAAGGACGCGGCTATGGAGAGGATGGAAACGATGCAATAAAGATTGACTCATTCTAGTGAGGATCATAAGGACGCAGTTGTATGACCAGACCCTGACTAAAGATCGCATACCTCGTAGGAGGCATCTCAACCTTGCTTCTTCCAAGCAATGGTACTATGTTAATAGTGGTTTTTAAATCTAGACAAATATTCCACACTATTGAATAGTTGAAAGAGGAAAAGGAAGGGTGTTTGGCATGAGGAATCGAAAATGGATGGTGGTGATCGGATTTTTTATCCTGATGGTTTTTTCTCTTCTGCTCACTATTGAAGAGGCCCACGCTAGTGTCTTTTATGGGGAGGTTGTCGCTACAGAGGGGAAGATGATCCAGGTTAGAGGAGATAATGGAAGAGTTTCAGTATTCTGGCTAGGTCGCCATACCCGTCTGAGTTCAAGGCATCCCTTTATCGGAGATAGGGTGAAAATTACATATATTAAGGATAACCTAAAAAGAAATGCGGCCACTCGCATCACCATATTGGGGAGGTGATAATGCGCTAGAACCTTCACGTCCTTTATCGGTCTTTAAGTATATCAAACCGTCTCGTTTTATGTAATGATGATCTCATCGGAGTAGACGATAAGAGTAAACCTCCATTGCCTGTTGACCTTTAGCCCCTTCCATATGTCTCTGTCATTGTTCGAAGTTTTTCAGCCAGTGCGGGTGTCAGTTGCCTTAACAGCAGTTGCCACTCCCAATTGCCGTCACCGGTGCCCGGGCGATTCATCCGGGCCTCTTCACCGAGCCGCCCTGATATGTGAAATCCCGCGCCGAATTGCTTTGCCATTCTATGGTTGTCAATGCTCTCTATTTGATGTATGCTTCGTCTGGAGGATGCTTATGGCAAATGAGTATACCATTCATCTAAATATCGAATCGTTGACAGAAGGGCAGTATTTAGCTACCTCAGAAGATATTCCCGGACTAGTAGCTCAAGGCCGAACTGTTGCGGAAACTATAGAAATCGCTCAGGACGTCGCTCGCAAGCTTATTGACTCGCTTATCGAACACGGCGATCCCCTACCCCCACGACTTCGCAAAGTTGCCAACCGACTTGAGATAGATGTAGCAGTCGGCTTCTGATGGGCAGATTAGCTGGGTTCAAGTACAGAGAAGTAATAATTCGGCTAAAGGCCCTGGGCTTCGAATTCGATAGATACGCAAAAGGTAGCCATGA
>MGQF01000065.1:1747-1867 GCA_001797745.1 Deltaproteobacteria bacterium RBG_13_52_11 | reverse complement strand
TCCCAATTGCCGTCACCGGTGCCCGGGCGATTCATCCGGGCCTCTTCGCCTAGCCCGAGGGTGTCCTGGATGGGGATGATGGCCAAGTTCGCAACCGACATCATGGCGAGCCGGATGAAT
>MGQF01000065.1:0-1580 GCA_001797745.1 Deltaproteobacteria bacterium RBG_13_52_11 | reverse complement strand
CATAGGATGGTCTTCACCAAAGGCAAACAGAAGCACCTTCATGCCGGGGAGCTCGAACTGGTGCATGACCTCCCTGACGTCCGGGGTTATGACGCCGAGGTCCTCGGCAATGACGGGGAGGAAGAGAAAACGCCTGAACAGGGTATTGAAGAGGCCTTCTGCAGGTGCTTTGATCCACTGCCCATTGATCGCCGTTTGCTCGCCTGCCGGGACCTCCCAGTAGGCGACCAGGCCGCGAAAGTGATCGATACGCACTACGTCAAAGAGATTCAGCATATGCTCCATCCTGTGAACCCACCAGTCATACCTCCTCTCCTTGAGCACATCCCAGCGGTACAGGGGGTTACCCCAGAGCTGTCCGGTGGCACTGAAGTAATCGGGGGGCACACCGGAAACGGCTGAAGGTCTTTTAGTGTCGTCCAGTTTAAATATCTCAGGATGGGTCCAGACATCCACGCTGTCATAATCCATATACATGGGTATATCCCCGATGATCTGGATCCCCTTCTCGTTGCAATACCGTTTGAGTACGAACCACTGGCGGAAAAAGAGGTATTGCAGGAACTTCTCCATCTCAATCTTATCGTGGAGTTCCTTGTTCAATGCTTGCAAAGCCTCAGGTTGTCTATCGCGTACTTCAGCAGGCCACTCACTCCACGCATTGCCCTGAAAGTGGGCTTTGAGTGTGACAAAAAAAGAGAAATCATCAAGCCAGTGGGCGTTTTCAGAGCAGAATCGTTGATATTCATCATGGTCTTTGGCCTTTGCAAAACGCCCATAGGCTAGGTGAAAGAGGTTTGATTTATATGCAATGACGGCATTGTAATCGACCCGCCCCTTCGGATAATCAGGAGGTTCAATGTCTTTTTTGGCAAGACGACCCTTTTGTACCATACTTTCCGGGCTTATCAAGAGTGGATTACCAGCAAAAGCGGAAATGCTGTGGTAGGGGGAGTTGCCATAGGCCGGGTCGATGGGATTTAACGGGAGGATCTGCCAGAAGCTCTGTTTGGCCTCGGCAAGAAAATCCGCAAACCGGTACGCCTCCGGCCCCATGTCACCAATACCGAAAAGGGAGGGGAGGGATGTGATATGCAGGAGTATGCCGCTTCCTCGTCTGTTCATTATTTTTTCTGGTTTTTCAACTACTCAACGCGGACATAGAGCTTGTCGCCGATCCTCCTGAAGTGTTTGAGCCATTCGAGGGCTTTTTTGTCACCCCGTTCGGCTTTTTCTCGAAATTCACTATAGACGCCCTGCAGCATTTCATGAAAGATATTTTGGGTCTTCCACAGGTTCGCCTGGAAAGGCAAAGATCCTATTAGTTCCAAGGCAGCCTCTATCTGTTCCATCAGAGAAAGGTCTGAGGGATCGTTTGTGAGGCGTTCGGCCATCCGTTCGATAGACTTTCTGAAGGCATACTCGAGGGTGTCGGCATCGAAGAAAATTCCTGTTTCTCCAGCTTCTTTTAACAAGGTTTTGATATGTTCATGGTCCAATCCCTCCTCTTCGAATGCACGGCGAAGGCCGGCATTGATGGTTACCTCCGCAGCCGTGTAGATGGCCTTGGGCGCCGGTAT
>MGQF01000064.1:19181-19329 GCA_001797745.1 Deltaproteobacteria bacterium RBG_13_52_11 | reverse complement strand
TGGGTAGCCAGCCGAATCCTCTCCACCTCCCCCCCGGCGAGGGTGGCGGAAGCCCGATCAAGGGAGAGGTAGTCGAGTCCCACATTCACAAGAAAACCGAGCCGCTCCCTGATCTCCCGCAATACGAGCCTGGCAATCTCCTCCTCCT
>MGQF01000064.1:12313-19049 GCA_001797745.1 Deltaproteobacteria bacterium RBG_13_52_11 | reverse complement strand
GGCAGGGAGAAGCGCCTACCTCCCCTTCTGTTGCTTCGAAAGTCGGGAATTCCCCTGTGAGTGGGGGGTCCGATGCGGGGAGAAAACCCAGTCCACCACAGCGGGGGCACGCCCCATAGGGGCTGTTGAAAGAAAAGAGCCGGGGGGATATCTCGGGATAACTCACACCGCATTCCAGGCAGGCGAATCGCTCGCTGAAGACAAGCTCCTCCCTCCCTTCCACCCCTACCCTCACCACCCCGTCACCGTACCGCAGGGCCAGCTCAATTGATTCGGTGATCCTGTTCTTGGCCCCCTCACGCATGACAATCCGATCAACCACCAGCTCGACGTCGTGCCTCTTGTTCTTATCGAGGACTATCTCCTCACTGAGGTCTCTGATCTCCCCATCTATCCTCACTCGAACGAACCCCTCACTCCTGAGCTGATCCAGGAGTTTCCTATACTCCCCCTTACGCCCCTGTACCAGGGGTGCTCTGACGAATAAACGGCTCCCCTCGGGTAAGGTCAGAAGCTGATCGACCATCTGTTGGGGGGTCTGCGATTTGATCTCCCGGCCGCAGATATAGCAGTGGGGATGTCCCACCCGGGCGAAGAGGAGGCGGAGATAGTCGTAGATCTCTGTCACCGTCCCCACGGTGGAACGCGGGTTTCTGCTCATCCCCTTTTGCTCGATGGCGATGGCAGGGGAGAGACCTTCGATAAGGTCAACATCGGGTTTATCCATCCGCTCCAAAAACTGCCTGGCGTAGGCGGAAAGAGACTCAACATACCTCCTCTGACCCTCGGCATAGATGGTGTCAAAGGCAAGGGAGGACTTACCCGACCCGCTGACCCCGGTGAGCACCACCAGCTGCCCCTTGGGGATCTCCAGGTCTATATTCTTAAGATTGTGCTGTCTCGCCCCCTTAATGACTATCTTGTCCTCGCTCATACGCGAACCCTCATGAGGGGTGCCGATACCCTCTTATGAAGATAGCACATTCCCTCCTGCGGACTCAACGTGGAAGAAGCACAACCCCCCGTCCCCCTTAAGATGCCAATATCGTGCAGAAGCGGCATGTAAAAAATGTACAAAACGGCTTGACAAAGGGCACCTTTTGGACTTTACTTAATAACCAGCATCGGAAAAACAAGGAACTAAAATTGCTTACGCCAATCCTTCAAGAAATGTTTAATATCATCTCCGGGGCGCAGCAGTACCTCCCTGAGACCAAGATAATCATCGGGATCGCCATTGGCCTAGCCCTCTTGATCTACTTCAAGGGGCCTGTAGGTGGCCTTGTAACCTCCATCTTGGCCACCATCCTCATCGCCAACTCCTTTTTCGCTGAAAGTGATCTTTATCAGGTATCAATGGAGAGGGCCGTTGCCGGCATTATATTCGCCTTCTTCGCCTTTTTCGTAAATCTCTATTTCGTCGTGCGTACCCTTGCCGATTGGAAAGACTGAAATCCCCCTCTCAGGTCTCCTGGATCGCAGCATGTTCCACCTCTCCCCTCTCGGCTCAGAAGACCGTGTATAACTTCCCCTGTGCACAATCGATGAGGGGATTGCCTTGTATTCCGGGGAGGAGAACATTATTATTAAACAAGCGGTGTATTCTTGATTTCCACAACGCAGAATGTTAACCTTTATAATAGATAAGCAAATAACGGCGGCAAGCTGAGGAATGTATCTGTGAAGAACGGCTATTATCAAACAAAGATCAGAGGGATATACAAGTATATCAGCGACAACCTCTATCTCAATAGACCAGATGTAGAAATAAAGGGTGAACATTTCAATTCCACCCTTCTCTTTAGTCTCCTCACCGGCATCAATAGGGGCAAGGAACTCATCATTGGAGAGCCTGGCCTGGGGAAAACCACTTCAGCGGAATACGTAGGTTCCATTCTCTACCGGTATCCCCTCGGGGTCATCTGGGGAAGTGAAGTCTCCGGACATCCTGAGCAAACTGAGGAAAAGATTATCGGCAGGCCCCATCTCGGTGAGCTCAACAAGGGCAAGGAAAGGGTGGTCTGGAGCAACTTCGCCCAGATCCCGGTAAAGATTGTTGACGAAATAAACCGCCTCCCTGAAACCAAGCAGAGTATGATCTTGAACGGTGTCGACCGTGGGAACTGGGAGTATCTCAACGAGATCTTGATCAATGACGAGTACTCCCTCTTCGCGACAGCCAACTATCAGGACAGGGGGACAAATACCATCATCGCCCCCCTCATCGACCGCTTTGATGTTCTCATAGAGTCGAGACACCCCGGTTCAAACATAGCGTATATTATCGGTAAGGAAGCGTCGTCGAATCATCCCCTCAGACACCCGCAGTATGAGAAGGAACTTCACCAGATATTGAGGGGAGATAAACCCTATGAAGAAAAGATGACCCTGGCCGAAGGGGTATGTAACCTCTTCGGCGATTACTTGAAGGAACATCTCGGATTGGAAGGGCTTAACAAAGATGAGAGAAACAATGTCAATGAGGAGATGGTGGAGATAGATTTCGACCTTGATACCAACGCCTTCGTGCGCATGGCGCTGGCCGAACTCTCATTCTGCCATAAGTACGGCCAAAAAAGGTCGGTGGAGGTATGTGAGGAGGGATGTCACTACACGGGTTACCTCTGCCACCACATCAAAAACTGTGCCTCCAATCGTCTCCCCATATCCATCAGAAATTACGCCCAGGCCTTGGCCTGGTTCTTGGAGGATGATGGGGTAGACATCGAGCACGTCCGGCTGATCATCCCGCACGTCCTCGCCCACCGAATCCAGTGGAAAGATTCCTACCTCTCCAAAAAGGAGGGGGAGGGGAGGAATGATCCCTTTCAGATTTATCTGGCCAAGGAGGCAACAGAGGAGATATTTCAACGATACAACGAGCAGAGAGAATACCTCCTGGATGCCCTTTCTGTGGGTTACCGGGCCTTTGCCGGAGAAGAGGTAACCCCCCTCGAAGGAGATCATCCTATTTATGAAGAGATAAAAAAGGATATCGGAGTGAAGGATGAAAAACCCCTTTGAGGCCTTTCATCAAGCCGGTGTCCGTAAGCGCGAGATACCCCTTGATAAGATCCTAAAATCCAAGGAAGAAACCCTCTCCACGATCCTCAAGGGGTATGAAGACCTCTTGAAAAACGAGGCCAAGGACTTGGTGTGGCTGATGCAATATAGCACGGTCATCAAGGCCTATAGCATAGCGGAGAAGGGGATAGAAGGAATAGAGTATACGGCAGAGGATATAGAGGAATTTTGCTATGCCCTTGACCACTCCGACCAGATCCCCTACCTCATAACGGGCCCCGCAGGGGTCTACATTTCCGCCCTCTGTAATCATGCCAAGGAGGAGGAAATCTATCTCCACCTGCGGGATCTTACCGTCAAGATCAATTTATTGGGATACCGCCTCCCCACCGATAAAAAATTGATCGTGGAAGGGAACGTAGGTGACTTTACGGGGATAGGGCTGGATGGAGGTGAGTTTATCATCGAGGGGAGCGGTAAGAACTACACAGGCGCGGGAATGAAGCGGGGAAGGATCATTGTAAGACACAATCTCGGTTTTAACACCGGGCATGGTATGACAGGGGGCGAATTAATCGTGGGAGGAAGAATAAAAGGGTTGGGGAAGATAGTGGGGGGAAAGATCTATGAGAGGGATCAGCTCATCTTTCCCCATGAAGGGATAAAACCCTTCTCATTTTAAAGACCGATGATGGAAATCGAAGAAATTATCAAAAAGGTGTGGCCTCGGGTAAAGAAAAAACACCTCTTCCCCCACCTACCACTACCCACTATGATCGAAGGGGGTGATGATTGCGCTCTCGAGATCAAGAGCAAGCAGCTCTCCATCAGCAATGCCTTTTACGAAAAACTCAAGGATAAAATGGATGGAGAGGAGATCGTCGAGGCTGTCCTCGACCATGGCATCACCCATTATATGTATTGCCCCTGGGATTTCCACACCCACCTCACCCTCTACAACGAGGCCAAAAAGGTGGTAAGACAAAAGGAACAGGCCCAACGGGCAACCACCTATTTTATGGATGTGGTAACGGATACCTACTGTGTTAAAGAAAAAAATACAAAGATTGCACAGTTATACAAAAACCTTCCCAAGCATGGGATGTATGAGGTGCTAACCTCCCTCTACGAAAAGATCTGGGGTGAGAATCTGGGAAGCGGGGGGCATGAAGAACTCGTCAATCGCCTCTCCCGCATCCCCTACCTGGAACGAAAGAGATGGAGGGAGAGTATTAAAAAGTTCACCAAGGTCATTCAGGACATCCTCGAGAAAGAATGGGAAAACGAGCAACAGAGTTCTCAGAGAGAACCGAATCCTTTGGGGGAGCACTCTCTGAAAAACTACTCCTTGGAGGAAATTGACCGGGGACTGAGAGAATTCGCCACCGCGGTCGAGGATCTACAGGAGTTCAGGGAGACGGTGGATGATCTGAGAGAGGAACTGGAAGAAAAGGGATATGGCACCGGGGGAATGGGAAGGGGGAAGGCCAATCCCATCGATGCCAACCTGCTCTATTATATGAAACTGGCTGAGAGCTATACCCTCCCTATACGAAAACTCCCCATCGAAAAGAGGGGGTATCTCCATCCCCATGCCCATATGCCCTGGGAGATAGGGAAACCGTTCGCCGATATCGATATTTGGACCAGCTTCGGCAAGATCATACCAGGCATAACTCAAATATGGACCAAGAGAGAGGGGGAGACCCATGGAGAATTTGAAGGGACCCCTGACTGTCTCATCGTCATCGACTCTTCCGGAAGCATGATTAATCCTCGTGAGAGGCTGTCGTACGCAGTCCTGGGGGCAGCCTGTGCTTGCAACGCCTACCTAAAGCTTGAATCGAAGGCTGCTGTCTATAATTTCAGCGACGCCTTGAGGGGAAACAAAATCGTCTTGGACTTCAACCATGAAAAAGAGCAGATTTATCAAGCCATATGCCGATACTTCGGCGGGGGCACGGCGATGGATCTGGCTGACATAACCTACCTCCTCTCTCGTGCAAATAACCCCGATATCTTCATCATCACGGATATGCAAATAACAAACCTCGAAAGGCTCATCGAATTCTTCAATAAGATCGAAAACCGGGTAACTGCCGTTCATTTGGGCAGCAACGTACATACAACTCGTTTTAAGGATGGAACCGAAAAAAAGAAAAACATTTCGATCTTTAACGTCAAGAACAAAGAAGATATACCGAAGATCGTCCTGGGGAAGGTGAAAGAATATCTGGCTTCCCCCGCGAAATGGAGGTGAGGCCTACGTGCCTATCAGTCCTATTGAACCCACTACAGATGGAGAACGGGAAGGCCTTTGGGGAAATAAGACTTTAAAAAGGTTGGCTTTTTGCTTTAAACATTTTAACTGTTGACAGATAGAGGTGCTGTGATTATTGTTTTAACTCGGACTAAGCACATTTTTCGAGGCCACAAAGAGGAGGAAGGGATGATATTTGTACCGAGATCAAAGGGTGAAAAGGGGAAAGAGAAGATCTTCATCCCTAACCGCCTGCCCATACTGCCTTTACGGGGGACCGTCCTGTTCCCTGAACTTATCCTCCCCATCATGGTAGGACGGAAGAAATCCGTGAAATTGATTGATGAGGCCATGGAGGGAGACCGGATTATCGGGGTAGTCACCCAACATAGCTCGGATGTGGAAGACCCTGAGCCGAACGAGCTCTATAATATCGGGGTTGCAGCGCACCTCGTCCGCATGGTGAGGGAGATGGATGGAACACAACGGGTCATAGTCCAGGGGCTCGAGCGCATTAAGATCTCACGTTATATCCAAGAAGATCCCTATTTTGTGGCGGATGTGAAAGTGCTCCCCGAGGAGGAGGTCAAAGGAGTAGAAATCGATGCCCTGGTCATGAACCTGAAAAATCTCTTCCAGCGGGCAGTGGAATTGGCGCTCCACCTCACCGTAGAGTTGAAGAACATGGTCCTGAATATCAAGGACCCCGGCATCCTGGCCGATATCATCGCCTCCAATCTCAACATCAACCCATCGGAAAAGCAAGAGGTATTGGAGACCGAAAATGTAAAGGACCGCCTCACCAAGGTCCACCTCCTCCTTGCCCGAGAGGTCCAAATACTGGAGCTGGGAGATAAGATTCAATCACAGGTCAAAGAGGATATCGACAAGACGCAGCGGGAATACTATCTGCGGGAGCAGATGAAGGCCATTAAAAAAGAACTGGGTGAAATCGATGAGTACAGTACGGAACTGAAGGAGTTAAAACAAAAGGTCGAAAATGCAGGGATGCCCGAAGAGGCGCGCAAGGCCGCTGAAAAGGAGCTCGACAGGCTTTCCAAGATGCCGCCTGCCTCAGCAGAATACACGGTGGCCAGGACCTACCTCGATTGGTTGGTAGAGCTCCCCTGGTCAAAGAGTACCGATGACAACCTCGCTATTGACCATGCCCGGAAGATCTTGGAAGAAGATCACTATGACTTAGAAAAGGTGAAAAAGCGGATCTTAGAGTATCTGGCCGTACGCAAGTTGAAGAACGACATGAAGGGCCCTATCCTCTGTTTTGTGGGGCCCCCTGGGGTCGGGAAGACCTCCCTGGGAATGTCCATTGCGAGGGCCATGGGGCGCAAGTTCACCAGGATCTCCCTGGGCGGGGTGCGAGATGAGGCGGAGATCAGGGGGCACAGGAGGACCTATGTCGGTGCCCTGCCAGGCAGGATTATACTGGGAGTC
>MGQF01000064.1:10638-12290 GCA_001797745.1 Deltaproteobacteria bacterium RBG_13_52_11 | reverse complement strand
CATCTTCATGCTCGATGAGGTGGATAAGATCGGCACCGATTTCAGAGGGGATCCATCCTCGGCCCTGCTGGAGGTGCTGGACCCTGAACAGAATTTCTCATTTTCAGACCACTATATTGACGTCCCCTTTGATCTCTCAAAGGTCATGTTCATCACTACGGCTAATGTGCTCGAGACCATCCCACCGGCCTTAAAGGACCGTATGGAAGTCTTGGAGCTCCCTGGTTACTCTGATGATGAGAAGCTGATGATTGCCAAGCAGCACCTCATACCCAAACAGCTCAATGAACACGGGCTCTCTCCTGAACTATTGGAATTCAAAGATGAGCCCCTCCTGGGGATCATCAATTCCTACACAAGGGAGGCCGGAGTGCGAAACCTCGAACGTGAGATCGCAGCAATCTGCCGGGCAGTTGCCAAAGAGGTGGCTGAAGGAAAAACGGAAAAGGTGACGGTGCAGACGGATAAGACGGACATGCTGCATAGATTCTTAGGTCCCGTTAAGTTCTTTCCTGATGTGGCGGAGAGGACTTCCGATCCAGGGGTGGTCACCGGGCTTGCCTGGACCCCCACCGGAGGAGACATCATCTTTGTGGAGGCCACCAAGATGAACGGCGAAAAGGGGCTCTCCCTCACTGGGCAACTGGGGGAGGTGATGAAAGAATCCGCCCAGGCCGCCCTCAGTTATGTCAGGTCCAAGGCCAAGGAGTTAGGAATCGAGGAGAACTTCTATCAGAAGCACGACATTCACATCCATGTCCCCGCCGGTGCCATCCCCAAAGATGGACCCTCAGCAGGGATTGCCATGTTCATAGCCCTTACCTCGCTGCTGACCAACAAGCCTGTGCGCAGCGATGTGGCCATGACAGGCGAAATCACCTTGAGAGGCTTGATCCTCCCCGTCGGTGGTATCAAGGAGAAGGTCTTAGCGGGGAAGAGGGCGGGGATCAAGACCATCATCCTCCCCCAAAAGAATGAAAAGGACCTGGAAGAATTGGCGGATCATGTCAAAGAAGGGCTGGAATTTAAATTCGTCCAGCGGATGGACGAGGTAGTCAAGATCGCCTTGTCGTGAATACCTTGCTAACAGGACTAAGAAGGGGGGGCCATACGTTATAGTCCCCCCTCCTTTTTTCTTATGGCAGCATCGATATACCTTCTCCGCACCACTGAAAACTATTTCGAAGGCTTAGATCGATGGTTGTCACCCACCGTCTATGAAATATATATTGTAGCCCCTCGTCCGCTCGCGGGCAGTAAGGTCCCGCCCCCATGAGGACGGGGAGAGGGTGGGGGTGAGGGTGGATATGAACACAGATAGGTTTCCCCTCACCTGCCGTCTTGCGGCATCCGGTATTCTCTGATTTATGCAAAGCGGAGCGGATTTTGTCCTCTCACCTTGGGGGGAAGAGGACAATTTTTTAGATAAGGGAATTGACTTTTCAACAATAATTCGCTATTTCTTACCTGAAGTGGGTGTTGAGAAAATGATCTTCTTCAGGCTGTTCAAAAATGCCCAAATGCAAGGCCCTCGAAATGCTGAGGAGTGAGGCGTACTTGGACGTACGCCGCAACGACGAAGGATGAGAGAAACGCAGCAGATGGGCGTTTTTCAACAGCCTGTGAATATATGACAATCCCTCTAAGGGAGT
>MGQF01000064.1:2056-10591 GCA_001797745.1 Deltaproteobacteria bacterium RBG_13_52_11 | reverse complement strand
GAAGTGGCGGCGGGCATTGATGCGGACATCGTGTTAAACGTCCAAGGAGACGAGCCCCTCATCGAACCGGAGGCAATCGACAGGGCCATCACAGCTTTCGCGCACGATCCGTCGATCATGGTGACGACCTTAATAACTCCGCTGGAAGGAGGCAATGACCTCTGCAACCCCCATGTGGTCAAGGTCGTCGTGGATCACGATGGTTTCGCCCTCTACTTCTCCCGATCACCAATACCCTATCCCAGGGACGTTCTGGAGAAGACAGATGATGAGCCACTCAAAGGATTCGAGATCATCAAAAAGTTCGATAAGAAGGGGCTAAGGGGCTATTGGCAACATATAGGGCTGTACGCCTTCCGGCGGGATTTTCTCCTGAAGCTCACAGCCCTCCCTCCCAGTCGTCTCGAACTGCAGGAGAGATTGGAACAACTGAGGATATTAGAAAACGGGTATAAAATCAAAACCGTTCTTTGCTCCACACCCTCCATCGGTATCGATACCCCGGAAGACGTAGAACGTTTTAAGTCGCTGATCTGATTTCCTGAAGGATCTCTTGGGTTGCCCTCAGGGGATCAACTGCATCTCTAATGGGACGGCCTATGACCAAAAAATCCGCCCCTGCCTCGACCGCCTCGTGAGGGGTCATCACCCTGGCCTGATCATGGCGAAGACCTTTGTATGGCCTCACCCCAGGAGTAACTATCACCATATCCTCACCGCAGGTCTCCCGCAATCGCTTGATCTCCAGAGGGGAGGCGACCACCCCATCGAGCCCTGCTTGTTGAGCCAGCGCGGCCAGATGAACAACCTCTTCCTCTACAGGCAGGGTAATGCCCACTTCTTGGAGGTCACCTGCTCGCAGACTCGTCAAAACGGTGACGCCCAATATCAGAGGGGGTGGCAGACCCGCCTTTTGGGCCGCCTCATGGGATGCCTCGACGGCCGCGCGCATCATCTCCATACCTCCAAGGGCATGGAGGTTAAACATGGATACCCTGAGTCGTGTGGCCATGGCCGAGGCCTTGGCCACCGTCGCCGGGATATCATGATATTTTAGATCCAAAAAGACCTTGCCACCCCTCTCCTGAACCATCTCCACCACCTTCGGCCCCATCCAGGTGAAGAGCTCTTTCCCTATTTTGAAGCCCCACACCCACTCTCTGAGCTCCTCGACGAATCGCTGGGCCTCTGCCCAGCTCCCCACGTCTAAGGCGAAGATGATCGGGTTGGCTGCTCGCACGTTTAAGGTCTTTCCTCTTGGTTACTATATCCTATACTTAATCTTTGCTATCTCTCTGTGATTCAACAGACCACCGTCAAAAACTTAAAATATGGTCTTCTCTATGTCAAGGTTGAAGGATCGTTTGTCAGGGCCTTTCTCTAAACGAAAGACGAAAAGGGTCCTCCTGATTACACCCACAGCATGATGGGGAGTATGTACTGAGAAAATTCGTTGGGACCATTTGGTTTGTAATATTGGAAGGATCAAATATCACCGTTGTCCAGGGCCTGAGCAAAAACCTCTACCACCTGCGGGTCAAACTGGGTCCCGGTATTCCCTGTAATCTCTGCCACCGCTTCGCTTTTGCTCTTTCCTTTGTGATACGATCGCTCATTGATGATGGCATCGTAGGTGTCTGCCACCGCAATGATCCGGGCAATAAAAGGGATTTCCTCGCCCTGTAGCCCCTCTGGATATCCAGAACCGTCATAATGTTCATGGTGGTATTTGATCCCCGGGACGATGGGCTGCAATTGTTTGATATGCCCTACTACCTCTGCTCCGACACGAGGGTGCTCCCTGATGATCTCCAATTCCTCCACTGTCAACCTTCCATTCTTATCGAGGATGTGATCAGTGATCCCTACCTTCCCGATGTCATGGAGGATGGCTGCGAGCGTGAGATCCCTTTTTTCTTCGGGAGTTAACGGCAGATACTTGGACATCGCCATACAGATATTCAGGACCCTCTGAGGATGTCCCCCGGAATAACTGTCCCTCTTCTCTATGGCCTCTGAAAGACCCTTGACAAGCTGCATGGCCATCTCGTTTAATTCCCCATACAACCGAGCGTTATCCAAGGCAATGGCTATTTGATCTGCGAGGGATTGAAAGAGTTCGAGGTCATCGCGTGTGAACTCACCCTCCCGCTTATTAATGCCCTGAATGACGCCGATGATGTCCTCCTTGATCCGTAAGGGGACGCAGATGATATTTTGGGTAATGAAATCGGCAGCCTGGTCTACCTCCTTGAAAAAGCGGGGATCTTCCTTGACATGAGGGATAATCAAGGGCTCACCATGCATCGCCACCCACCCCGCAATTCCCTCCCCAATCTTGAGCTGAAACCGTTTTACGATCTCACCTTTTTCACCTAAGGCCACCTCAAAGAAGAGTTTTCCCTTTCCATCCTTTAGGAGAAGGGAGCTCGTCTCACAGTTGAGGAGTTCGGTTGCCGCTGTTATGGCCTTCCTCTTCACATATTCAAAATCGAGGGAAGAATTGAGGAGGCTACTGAGTCTGGTGAGGATTTCCAATTTGTCGCACCTCTCCTTTGTCCGCTTCAGCTCGTTCTGAGCCCTCTCAACATCCTGCTGTCGCCCTTTAGAGGTTATCCGCTTTATCACCGTGTTCTTCCTCCGCTCAATCCGCCTCGGCTTCCTGTAACACAATTTTGTCCTCGTCGAGTGCCGACACCTTGAAGGCACCCCACACGACCTTTTGCTCGCCAAAGATGTCCTCGAGCCGCTCACTCATCGATGCGCTCCTTCAACTCTTTCAAGACAATATCTTCAGCTACCTGAGGCAAAGGTTGATGCGTCACCTTCACAATGGATACCTCCCTGAGAGATGGGGAGTAAAATTTCGTGGGCATGGCTGGAAGCGATTGGCTCGGCCATCGAGGGAGTCAACTCACCCATCATGGCGTTGGCCATCACGATGCTGATGAAGCCGATGATATAATCGGCCTGCGGAACGGTCCGCACGATGGCATTCTCCCCCGTAGCACCCCGATTGGCCCGTACCTTCATCATAGCTGCCGCGGCGATGGAATTGGTCCCTAACGCAATGATGTCCACCCGCTCTCCAAATTCCTCCTTGAGCTTCTTGACAATAGTACTCCCTATCCCGCCCCCTTGTCCATCGATGACACAGATAGTAACCCTCTTCTGAACCATTACTTCTTTTCTTCTATCTCCCCTGTCATCGGGACGAAGACGACGTCCGTAATCAGTTGCTTCTCAATCTTCCCTCCCCTCTTGGTGATCAACGTGAGGGATTGGTGAAAGGGCTCACTGCCTAAGGGCAATACCATCCTCCCTCCTTCCCCGAGTTGCTCAACCAAGTGCTCAGGGATTGTCGGTGTAGCACAGGTTATGATAACGGCATCATAGGGGGCGTGTTCGGTCCAACCGTAAAAACCATCGCCGCACTTTACCCACACATTGGTGTAGCCCAATTCCCGCAGACGCTCTTGGGCCGTGCGGGATAACTGTTCAATGATTTCAATAGAATATACGTCCTTTGCCAACTCAGCCAAGACAGCGGCCTGGTACCCAGAGCCGGTTCCGATTTCCAAGACCTTATCTTCAGGCTTAAGGTGAAGGTGATAGGTCATCAGGGCCACAATATAGGGCTGGGATATGGTCTGCCCTTCTCCAATGGGCAGGGGGCGATCCGCATAGGCCATGTGGCGATAATTTTCAGGGACAAAGAGGTGCCGTTTCACCTTCAGCATGGCCTGCAAGACCCTCTTGTCATCGATCCCCCGCCTTTGGATGTCTTCCTTGACCATCCGCTGGCAAGCGGCTTGATAGACATCCTCCTCACCCCGCTGAGTGGAGCAGGTGAGCAAAACCAAGGAGAACGCTATGATAAAACTGAGCTTAACGAAAGGATACATGTGCATTTAAGAGGTATTCCCCCTTGACGTTGCTGAGGGCGGCAAAGATGTTCTTCTTTATCCTTCTATCCATCTTATCCAGCTCCCCCAGCAGGTTTTTTATCTGCCCTCTACGGGTCGTACCGCGCGTGGGGCACCTATCTTTGACCTCGGGGAAGTCACGAAGTCTGGCGTAGGACCGGACCTTGTCCTCCTCTACCAGGGCCAAGGGCCTGATGATGGCGAGCTTGCCCCCAAAGAGGACTTGATGGGGGACCATGGTGCTTATCTCACCACGGTAAAAGGTATTGAGCAAGAAGGTCTCTATAATGTCATCCTTATTGTGTCCCAAGGCTACTTTATTACACCCGAGTTCCTGAGCGGTCTCGAAGAAGACCTTTCGTCTCAACCGCGCACAGAGGAAACAGGGATTTTCTCGGTTGTGATCGCTCTGGGCCAATGGCCCGATCTGGGTCCTTTTGAGGATAAAGTCGTACCCGAGATCCCTCATATACCCCTTTAAAGGTTCAAAATTACTCCCTTCGTATCCAAGATCGATTGTCACCACCTTCAGTTCATAGTCTATAGGCACTCGGGGTCTGCGCTCGTGCAGGATGTTCAACATCACCAGGCTGTCCTTACCTCCGGAAAGGGCCACCAGTATCCGGTCGCCATCCTCGATCAAGCGATAGTGGTGTATTGCCCTTCCAACCAGCCGTCTTATTTCCCGTTCGACGTAGGCCATACCTCCTCCAAAGGGCAACCTGCGCAAAGGGGTTTTGTCTTACAGAATGTCTTCGCTAATTGAACGAAGAGGGCGTGATATTCCTTGTACAGAGATATATCTTGAGGGAGGTTCCGCATGAACAGGTCTTGGATATCTCCATACGATTCCCCATCAGTGATCATGTCGTGTCGAGACAGAACCCTCTTTGTATAGGCATCGACTACAAAAATAGGCTTTTCACCCGCATAGAGGAGGATACTATCGGCCGTCTCAGGACCGATGCCCTTTACTGCAAGAATCGTTTCCCTCAAACTTGGAAGGGGTGCATTGAACATCTTCGTGAGATCCCCCCCATATTCGCCGTCGAGGAATGCCATCAGATTCTTCAGCCGCTTGGCCTTGACGTTATAATAGCCCGCCGGCTTGATGAGCTCTGCTAATCTCGTTCCATCGAGTCTACTCAAACCTTGAGGGGTCAGCACCCCCTCTTCCTTGAGGTTCTCTATCGCCCGCTCCACATTTCTCCAGGCCGTATTTTGGGTCAAGATGGCCCCCACCACTACTTCGAAAGGGGTCTCTGCCGGCCACCATCCCTGTCCCCCGAAAAACTTTAATAAATTATGATAAATAATTAGTAATTCTTTCACAAAAAATCTTTCATAAGTGTACCAAAAGCCTAACATAAGGAACAAAAAATTGCAACAGGGAAGCGATGCGAACAAAAAGGGATGGAGGCGAATGTTTTTGATAAAGGGTCGGGGAAAACTAGCTTTTTCTGGACGTCTAGGCTATGCAGGAGATTAATTATAGACCGAAATCGCCCAGGGCGATTTCCCTGGCCTCCAAGGGCATTTCAACAACAATCTCCAATATCCTCCCCTTCTGCCCGGGCAAAATCGGTGACGAGATTGGTATAGCTTTCTTTTTATTCTGTTCCTCTCTGCTGCAGAACAGAGAGTTGCTATCCTTGCGAGAGGTCTTTAAGGGTGGACGCGTTCGGCAATAGCCTTCTTTAACTCATCAGGCGTAACAGTGGCGGTGCCCACCTTGCCCACCACGATCCCAGCGGCATAGTTGGCTACAACCGCCGCCTCTGGAAAGTCGCTCCCTGAGGCCAGGGCTAAGGTCAGGGTGCTGATCACCGTGTCCCCTGCCCCCGTAACATCATAGACCTCCTTGGCAACGGTCGGGACATTGACAACCTCTCCCTCTCGTTCAAAGAGTACCATTCCCTCCTCACCCCTGGTGATGAGGATCGCCTGGCTGGCAAACCGCTCCAGCAAGTCCCGCCCCACCTCCATGAGTGAGCCCTCATCCTTGATCTGCTTGCCTGCGGCCGCTTCTGCCTCCTGACGGTTGGGGGTCACGATGGTCGCCCCTGTATAGAGGCTAAAATTATTCATCTTGGGGTCCACAGCAACCAATTTCCCATCGTCCCTCTTTCTATTCATGATAAAATCCATTAGTTCTGGGATGATCAAACCCTTGCCATAGTCTGAGACAATGACCCCGTCGACCTGATCCCAGTTCTTATCGATGTACTGGAGAAGGCTTTCCAGGCTCTGCGTGCTGATAGGTTCAAGCTTCTCTCGGTCAAAGCGGACCACCTGCTGGCTGTGGGCGATGATCCTCGTTTTGACCGTTGTCGGCCTTCCTGCTTGAACTACAAGCCCTCCCCTGTCAATCTGCTGCTCTGCCAAGAGATCCTTGATCTTCTCTCCCATCCGATCGTCCTCAATCACCCCGGCCAGCAAGGCCCGCCCCCCCAAGCTGTGGACGTTATGCACCACATTGGCAGCACCCCCCAGCAGGAGGTCCTCATGGGTGACGGCGACCACCGGCACCGGGGCCTCAGGAGAGATCCGGGAGACCGTTCCCCAGATAAACTCATCGATCATGATGTCACCCACCACGAGGAGGGTGGTCTTTTTGAACCGCTGCACGAGCGTATTGACGTCAATTCTATCGCTGATCTGTCGTAACATATTTCACCTCTCTCAAACCCTCATTGGATGGACAGAACCTGAGGTGCCAGAGCAAAAGCCGGCAGTAGCCCCTCCAGCGCTCACGATACCGCTTGTTCCAGAACAAGGAGGAATTGATTGCTACCTCTCCTACGAGGCGCAGCACCAGCCCCGCTTTTAAGAGGACCGCCTTCCCCCTCCCGTACCACGTGATGAAGAAGCGGTATCGGGAACGATAGTACTCAATCCGGGCCTCGGCCTTGGCCATGGAGGCACTAGCACCCTGCAGATGGAGGATTTGTGCTCCAGGGACAAAACTGATCCGCCAGCCCTTCTCCCGCATCCGAAAGCACCAGTCGGTCTCCTCCATAAAGAAGAAATACCCATCATCTAAGTTCCCTACCTCTTCTATGGCCTGGCAACGGACGATTATACAGGCACCCACCAAGGAATCCACGTCTATGGGGTAGGGATAATTCCCTTCTTTACCCGGGTATTGGTGGGGGAAGAGGGTCCGCAACAGACGTTTGTTGAGCAGTTCCGTTGCCAGCGACGGGAAGGGGGCAATGGAGTTCTGACGTGACCCATCCGCGTTAATCAGCTGCCCCCCTGCGATACCCACATCGGTTTCTTTCTCCATAAAGGCCACGAGGGCCTGGATTGCCCCTTCCATGAGTCGGGCATCGCTGTTCAACAGAACGATATAGCTCCCCGTTGCCTGGACAAGGGCCTGGTTAACGGCCCGGGCAAAGCCATGGTTTCTGTTGTTGAGGATGAGACGGACCTGGGGAAATGCCTTACTGATGGCCTCGGGACTCCCATCCTTCGAACCATTGTCCACTACCAAAATCTCATACCCATAACCATGAACAGTGTCCACGATGGAACGCAGGGCCTCCAGGATAAGCCCCTTGGTGTTCCAGTTCACGAGGATGAATGACAGCTCCACCTTGATCTTGCGATACTGGCGCTTATGGTCCACAAAGGAAATTCGCATCTCCCAATGCCTCACAAACAGGGGCGAAGGAAAACTCCTTAAGCAATTGCTCCACCTTGGGCTGCACGGTATCCAGATTGTGGTAGAGGGCATACCTCCCTTTCCAGCCCACTCCTATTCGTGGGAGATCTGTATCCAGCTCCCATGGATGAAGGTAGATGACGGCGGGAACCCCCTTTTTGTTTAACCTCGTAATACAGTACCGGATAAAGCCATAGGGCAACGTCCTGAGATACAACCCACCTGAGAAGGGGAGGCGAAAACGCCCTATTTTTATAATGGAGGGAGGTACCTCGATGATCTCTGCCTCTGCCCTCCGGTGTATCAGGGGATTGGACCAAGGTATTCCCCCCAGATAGGCCCGGGCAGGGAGGATGCTGGAGTCGTACTGAAATCCCATATCGGCCAGTATCCTCAGCGCCCAGAGGGATTTTTGGGTAATGGACCACGAAGGGGCCCGAAACCCGACGACCTCCCTCCCTCCCATCTCCTCCAGCATGGTCTTCGCCGCCTGGGTCTCGCGACGAAACTCCTCCTCCCCCTGTTCGTAGACGAGACGGTGACAATAGCTATGCAGGCCGAGCTCGAATCCATCCTCCCCCAACATCCGCACCAGGGCAGGGTACTTTTCCGCGACCTCCCCGAGGACGAAAAAGGTCCCCCGCTGGCCGGCGGCCTTCAGCAGGGCGACAAGCCGCTCCGTCTGCTCGATCACCCTCCCCCCCATCAACTCACGCTGCTGCCGGGAGAGGTGGAGGTCGTTTCTGTGGAAGGACTCTTCCACATCAACGGTGAGGATGTTTTTTACCTCTTTGACTCGAACCATTCCACCGTCCTGCGCAACCCCTCGCCGAAAGGGACTGTAGGCTCATACCTTAAAAGCATCTTCGCCTTCTCTATACTGGCCAGAGAATGTTTTACATCTCCCGGGCGAGGCGGCGCATATTCAACTTTCAGATCGGC
>MGQF01000064.1:0-1988 GCA_001797745.1 Deltaproteobacteria bacterium RBG_13_52_11 | reverse complement strand
TCTGCTCCCCGGCGACACCCGTGGCCTCACACGCCAGGAGGTTGGCCTGGACCACGTTGGCCACGAACGAGAAATCCCTGCTCTGCTCACCATCACCATATACCACGAGGGGTTTCTTGGCTAAGGCCAGGGTGATGAATGTAGGGATCACGGCGGCGTACAGGGAGAGGGGGTCTTGCCGGGGGCCGAAGACATTGAAGTAGCGCAGACAGACCGTCTCCAGGCCATAGACCTGGTGGAACACCCGGCAGTAGTATTCACCGGCCAGCTTGGATGCGGCATAGGGGGAGAGGGGTGCGGGGAGAAAGTCCTCAACCTTTGGGAGGGAGGGGGAGTCACCGTAGACCGAGGAAGATGAGGCAAAGACCACCCGTTTCACGCCGGCATCGCGGGCAGCCATGAGGAGGTGCAGAGTACCATTGAGGTTGTTCTCCGTACACCCTTTGGGGTCTTTGATGGATCGAGGGACAGAGGGAATGGCCGCCTGGTGCAGAACAACATGGACCCCCTCCATCACCCGTGTAGCCGCGTTCAGATCCCGGAGATCGCCTTCGACAAACTCTATCTCGTCCATGAGGTGCTGAAGGTTTTCACGCTTCCCCGTCGAGAGGTTGTCGACCACCCTGACCCGCTCCCCCCGTTTGACCAACTCCTCTACAATATGGGACCCGATAAAACCCGCACCACCAGTTACTAAATACAACGCTTGCATCAATGGCCCTCCAGATAAAAAACAATCAAAAGGTTCTTTAACCAAAAGGATTCAATCCCGCCTGTGGTGGGACTTGAACCCTCTCAATTTTACCGGCCTGATGGGTAAACATGAGGTCATAGTACCCTTATCCACACCCGCCTCGTTCGGGGGCCGTCGAACTCGCAGAAGAACACCCCCTGCCACGTCCCCAACGATAACCGACCCCCCGTCACCAAGAGGGCCTCTGAAGGCCCTACCAAGGTGGCCTTGATGTGGGCATCGGCATTCCCTTCGACGTGATGGTAGCGATCTCCAGTTGGGGCAAGCTCGTTCAGCTTGGCGATGATATCGGCCTTGACGCTCGGATCGGCATTCTCATTGACGGTCACCGCCGCTGTGGTATGGGGTACAGCAAGGATGCAGATCCCCTCAGCAATCCCTGATTCCTCTACCACCTTCTCCACCTGCGGGGTGATATCTACCAGTTCATTTCTCGTCTTGGTCTTGACCTGTATCTCCTTGGTGATCATCGCGCAACCCCCCTCTCACCGATGAGTTGGAGGTCCATGAGGACCCCCTCGAGACCCTTAATCTCCTCGATCTGATAATCCGCCTCGACCTGCTCCCCCCTCCCCACATAGACGGCCGTCATCCCCAATGCCCTGGCCGTCGCCAGGGTGGGCGGGTGGTCATCCACCATAAGGCACTCCCCTCCCCTCACCCCCAGATGGTTCATCACCTTGTGGAAAGAGGCGGGGTTGGGTTTGGGGATATAGTCCATAAAGGCGATGTCAAAGATATGAGCAAAAAAGGGTTCCACCCCCAGGGAACAGATGACGCGCTGGGCATGCCGCTGCGTGCTGTTGGTGACGATGACCTTTTTCAGGGGGATACGGGACATCATGCGGGCAAGCCCCCTATCCTCGCCGAGGACCCCCTCGACATCCACCTCGTGGACGAATGTCAGATAGTCCTCGGGATATATCCCATGGTGGTTCATCAGCCCCACGAGGGTGAAGCCATATGCACGAAGATACTTGTGCCTCAAGGCAGCAGACTCCGCATGGGTAAGACCCAGTCTGATCCGGAGGTACTCCTTGATCCTCTCCTCGATGAGGTGAAAGAGTCCACATTCTCGTGGGTATAAGGTGTTGTCCAGGTCAAAGAGGATATACCGCGTGACCATTTTAGCTCCTCAAAAATACGGCTGATTATTATAAGGCTTTTAAGGGGAATACGCAAGGGCGTGTACTCGTTCACTACATATGAGACAAATGGGCATGTGAGAGGTAGT
>MGQF01000063.1:32459-32630 GCA_001797745.1 Deltaproteobacteria bacterium RBG_13_52_11 | reverse complement strand
GTCGGTCCCCCCAGAGACGATCTTGAAACCTGAGCCCTGCAACTCTTTTGCCAGGACCTTGACGTTGCGCACCACCTGCCGCTGGTAGGCCCGGAACTCCTTGGTCATGGCCTCTTTGAAGCAGACCCCCTTGGCGGCAATCACGTGCATGAGGGGGCCACCCTGGATGCC
>MGQF01000063.1:28834-32402 GCA_001797745.1 Deltaproteobacteria bacterium RBG_13_52_11 | reverse complement strand
GCCGCGCGGTCCCCGCAGGGTCTTATGCGTCGTGGAGGTCACAAAGTGGGCGTGGGGGACTGGTGAGGGGTGCACCCCGGCGGCGATGAGCCCGGCGATGTGGGCCATGTCCGCCATCAGGTATGCCCCAACCTCATCGGCGATCTCGCGAAAGCGTTTAAAGTCGAGCGTCCGAGAATAGGAACTCGCTCCGGCGATGATCATCTGGGGCTGTACCTTTTTTGCCACGGAGAGGACCTCGTCATAGTCGAGACACTCGGTCTCCCTCGACACGCCGTAAAAGGCCGTCTTATAGAGCTTGCCCGAAAAGCTGGCAGGGGAGCCGTGGCTCAGATGCCCCCCATGCGAGAGGTCCATCCCGAGGATAGTGTCTCCGGGACGCAATACAGCGAAGCATACCCCCATATTGGCCGCTGTGCCGGAGAGGGGTTGGACATTGGCGTGCTTGGCGCCGAAGAGCTCCTTGGCCCGCTCGATAGCAAGCATTTCCACCACATCGACGTACTCACAACCGCCGTAATATCTCTTGCCTGGAGACCCCTCGGCATACTTATTGGTGAGGACCCCCCCCTGGGCCTCCAGCACCGCATCGCTGGTGTAGTTCTCCGAGGCGATCAATTCGATCTTAGTCTCCTGGCGCAGGACTTCTCGCTCGATGGCATCCGCCATCTCCGGGTCAACGTCTCGGAGGCTCAACTTGCGTTTGGTCAAACGGCGAAGTTCCTCCTCTCTATGGCCTCGATCTTCTGCAACCTGCACAGGTGCCTCTCCCCTTGAAACTCGGCCTCCAGCCACGCCTTGACCATCTCCCGGGCCAGACCCGACCCCACAATCATCCCTCCCATGACCAAGATATTGGCGTTGTTATGCTCCTTCGCCATACGGGCCGCGTAGATGTGGCTGACGAGGGCCGCCCGCACCCCGGGGAACTTGTTGGCGACAATACTCATCCCGATGCCGGTGCCGCAGATAAGGATTCCCCCTTCCACCTCACCGGCCGAGACCTTCTGGGCCACCGCTTGGCCCAGGTCAGGATAGTCCACCGAACCCTCGTCGAAGCACCCCAGATCCGCCACCTCGTGCCCCAGTTCCCTCAAAAAGGCCACCAGGTCCGCCTTGAGGCGGAATCCTTTGTGATCGCTCGCCATGGCTGTCAGCATCTCACCCCTCGTATCTCTTGAAGACCAACGTCGCGTTGGTGCCGCCAAAGCCGAAGGAATTGGAGATGACCACCTTCACTGCCTGCTCCCGTGCTGTGTTGGGGACATAGTCCAGATCACAGCGGGGATCAGGGTTCTCATAGTTGATGGTGGGGGGGATGATCTTGTCTCTGATAGTGAGGCAAGAGAAGACGGCCTCGGTACTCCCCGCGGCCCCCAAGAGGTGGCCGGTCATTGACTTTGTGGAGCTGACGGGGAGCTTATAGGCGTAATCCCCGAAGACCCGCTTGATGGCCACCGTCTCGGTTATGTCGTTGAGCTCCGTGGAGGTCCCATGGGCGTTGATGTAGTCGACGTCGTCCGGGGAAAGCTTAGCATCCCGCAGGGCCATCTGCATACACCGGGCCGCCCCATCCCCGTCGGGATCAGGGGCCGCCAGGTGATAGGCATCGCTCGTATATCCATAGCCGACCAGCTCCGCATAGATCTTTGCCCCCCGTGCGCGGGCATGCACCAGCTCCTCGAGGATCACGATGGCACCGCCCTCCCCCATCACGAAGCCGTCCCGGTCTCGATCAAAGGGGCGGCTGGCCCGTTCGGGCTCGTCGTTCCTGGTGGAGATGGCCTTCATGGCGTTGAAACCCGCCACGGCCAGGGGGGTAATGGTGGCCTCTACCCCACCGGCGATGATGGCATCGGCATCGCCGTACTGGATGCACCGGAAGGCATCACCGATGGAATGGGCGCCGGTGGCGCAGGCCGTAACCACACAGAGATTAGGGCCCTTGGCGCCGACGTGGATGGCGATCTGACCTGAGGCCTCGTTGGCTATCAGCATGGGGATAAAGAAGGGGGTGACCCGCTTCGGCCCCCGTTCTAAGAGGACCGAGTGGTACTTTTCAAGAGTCGTCAACCCCCCCAAACCGGTGCCGACAATAACCCCGATCCGCTCGGCGTTCCCATCAAAGATCTCCAGCCCTGCATCATCCAAAGCGATGCGCGCCGCCGCCAAGGCATAATGGATGAAGATGTCCATCTTCTTCATCTCCTTGGGCTCGAAGTAGTCTTCGGCTCGGAAGCCCTTTACCTCAGCGGCGATCTTGGTCTCGAAATTTGTAGTATCAAACTTCGTTATGGGGCCAACGCTGGAGACCCCCTCGCATATCTTTGCCCAGACAGGGTCAATACCGATCCCCTGAGGGAGCACGAGGCCAACCCCGGTAACGACTACCCTCCTGCGCAAGCTATCACCTCGCTCTTTGTAGTTCTCCCCCGCGTCAGCCCTCGACAGCGGGGGAAATCTGCTGTGAAGATGTTAAAGGGGCATAAGCGATGAGGGAGGGAGAATAAGTCTCCCTCCCGCTTAAATGCGCTCCTGGATGTACTTTAAGGCATCGCCGACAGTCACAATCTTCTCGGCATCTTCATCGGGTATCTCTATCCCGTACTCGTCCTCCAATGCCATCACCAGTTCCACGAGGTCCAGGGAATCTGCACCTAAATCATCGATAAACTTGGCCTCGGGAACAACCTCACTCTCACTAACCCCGAGCTGCTGTACAATCAGTTCCTTGACCTTTGCTTCCAGAGACATCGAGTTCTACCTCCTTTTTTCTTAGTTTTTCTTCTCCTAACCTATCAGGTGAGGGGAGTATTTTCAAGCACCTTTCATCTGCTCCAGGCTCACCGGGTCCTCGAGGTGGAACATCCGCCGTGTCCCATCGATGCGGCGCAGCAAACCCAAGAGCACCGTGCCCGGTCCGAGCTCCACAAACCGCTCCACACCCAATCCCATCATCCGGTTCATCGAATCCTCCCACCTCACCGGGCTGCTCACCTGCCGGACCAAGAGATCTCGCACTCGGTCCTTCGAGGTGTTGGGCTCAGCCTCGACATTGGTCACCACAGGGGCCTTCAAGTCATCGATCTTGATCTTTGCCAACTCCCCCTTAAGCTTTTGACCGGCTGGCTCCATGAGGGGAGAATGAAACGGAGCGCTCACCTGAAGGAGGATAGCCTTCTTTGCCCCCATCTCCTGGGCCACAGCGATCCCCCTGTGGATGGCCTCCATGTGTCCGGAGATCACAATTTGGCCGGGGGAATTAAAATTGGCAGGGGTGAGGACCTTACCCTGCGCTGTCCGCTGGCAGAGCTCTTCTACTTCAGCCCGATCCAAACCCAAGACGGCCGCCATCCCCCCGACTCCCACCGGGACCGCCTCTTGCATAAACCCTCCCCGCAATCTCACCATCCTGACGGCATCCTGAAAGCTCATGGCATCGGCAGCCACCAGGGCGCTGAACTCCCCGAGGCTATGGCCGGCGAGATAGTCGGCCTCCCACCCCACCTCCGCCCTCAAGACCCTCAAGGCGGCGATGCTCACCGTCAGGATACAGGGCTGGGTATTG
>MGQF01000063.1:2780-28769 GCA_001797745.1 Deltaproteobacteria bacterium RBG_13_52_11 | reverse complement strand
ATCGTTGGCCTCGGCGAAGGTCTCCCGGGCGACGGGGAAATGCTCGGCAAGCTCCTTCCCCATCCCCACATACTGAGAACCTTGCCCCGGGAAGATAAAGGCCGTCTTCCCCATCAACTCCTCCCGCTGGCGAACTCCTTGATGAGTTCCAGGGCGATGTTGTTGCGTTGGATCTGATTGGTCCCCTCGTAGATTTGGAGGATCTTGGCATCCCGCATCATCTTCTCCACCGGGAAATCCCTCATATACCCATATCCCCCCAGGACCTGCACGGCATCTACAGTCACCTTCATGGCCACATCGCTCGGGAAGAGCTTGGCCATGGCCGACTCTTTGCTGAACGCTCTGGGATTGCTGTCGATATAACGGCTCACGGCGTAGACCAGGGCGCGGGCTGCCTCTACGTTGGTGGCCATGTCGGCCAGGATGTGCTGGATGGCCTGAATGGAGATGATCCGCTGGCCAAACTGGACCCGCTCCCGGGCATATCGAGCCGCTGTCTCAAAGGCCCCTTGGGCAAGCCCCACGGCCTGGGCACCGATACCCGGACGGGACGTATCAAAGGTCTTGAGAATAATGATCAGGCCGATACCCTCGCGGCCCCCGATGAGGTTCTCCTTGGGGACCCAACAGTCCTCAAAGACCAACTCCCTGGTGGCCGAGGCCCGAATCCCCAACTTCTGCTCCTTCTTGCCGAAGGAGAACCCCTTGGTCCCTTTTTCGACGATAAGACCGCTGATCCCGCGCGGCCCCCGCTTCTTATCCGTGACGGCAAAGACGGAATAGATCTCCGCCTCACCACCGTTGGTTATCCACTGCTTGGTCCCATTGAGGATATATCCATCGCCATCCTTGGTCGCCGTGGTCTGCATGGCAGCCACGTCGCTCCCTGCATTGGCCTCGGTGGCGCCGAAGGCAGCGAGCCGCTTCCCGCTGGCTATTGCGGGGAGATACTTTCGCTTCTGCTCCTCGGTGCCGTGGAGCAAGATGGGGTATGCCCCTAGTCCGCTCCCGGCAAAACTCACCGATACACCGATACAGGCCCTGCTCAGCTGCTCCACGACCAAGCAATTGTCAAATACCCCCCCACCAAAGCCACCATACTCCTCGGGGATACAGACCCCGAAGAGCCCTGCCTCTGCACAGGTGTGCATGATCTCCCACGGAAACTCCTCTTTCTCATCCAACTCCGCCCTCACCGGCATGACCTTTTCTTCGGCTATCTTCCAGGCGAGATCCTTAAGCATCTTCTGTTCTTCAGTCAAAAAATAATCCACGTATACACCCCCCGCAACAGATAGTTCACTGCACCACCTTCCCCTTGGACTGCGACCAGACACGAGAAGCGTTCTCCATCCCAAACCGCTTCAGGTCTTGACTCTCACGCAAGGCCTCCGTCAAGAGACGGTTGATATCCCTGAGCACATATTCGCGGGCGGCCCGGACAGCATTTTTGATGGCCTTGGGGGAAGAGCGCCCATGACAGATAAAACAGGTTCCGTTGATGCCCAAGAGCGGAACCCCTCCATACTCGGAGTAATCGATCCGGCGTTTAATGCTCTCCTGGGCCTGTCTCATTAAGAAATACCCAATTCTGGCCCACAAGCTCTTGCGGGTCGCTGCCCTTATCATGGCGATGTAGGAGTCTGCGATCCCCTCGTTGCTTTTCAAGGCTACATTGCCCACAAAGCCATCGCACACAACAACATCGGCGGTGCCGCTGGAGATATCCCTCCCTTCGACATTCCCGATATAGTTCAGCCTGCTCTTCTTCAAGATGGCGTGGACCCGCTTGGTAAGTTCATTTCCCTTGCTGTCTTCCCTGCCGTTGCTCAAGAGGCCGACTTGCGGACGGTCCTTGTCCAAGATGAAGCGGGCATAAATCTCACCCATGATGGCGAACTGCACCAGGTGGATGGGCTTACAGTCTACATTTCCACCGGCATCTATCAGGATTGAGACCCCATTGAGGGTGGGGTGAATGGTGGCCAACGCCGGTCGTTCCACCCCCTCCAACTTCCTCAGTTTCAACATGCTGATCGCCATGGCCGCCCCAGAGTTTCCGGCCGTCACCACCGCATCGCACTTGCCATCCTTCATCAGGTCCATCGCCACGCTCATCGATGAGTCCCGCTTGGTCCGGAGGACCCGTGACGGCGACTCATGCATCTGCACTGCTTGCGACGTATGGACGATGGTCACCGGTGCCCCCTTCCTGTGGTGGTGTTTGCTCAGCTCTCTCTCTACCAACACCTGGTCACCGACGAGGATTACCTCATCCAGGTCCAACTCCTTGGCTGCCAGCAGTGCCCCTTCTACAATGGCCTCCGGGGCATGATCGCCACCCATGGCATCTATTGCAACCTTCATTGCCTTCATCCTTTTCTAATCAGTCAAGAGGCAGGGTTAAACCTCCTCTACCTCTACGATCTCCTTGCCTTTATACTGACCGCAATGGGGACAGACACGGTGGGGCAGCTTTGGCTCATGACATTGGGGACAGAGCGAGAGGCTGAGGGAAATCAATTTGTCGTGACTTCTCCTCTTATCCCGCCTCGCCTTAGAGGTTTTCTTTTTAGGAAGGGCCATTATCTTCTCCTATTTACCGTAGGTTCGATGTGAGCGTTTTTAACACGGCGAACCGGGGATCGCTATATCGGCGATCACACCCGCATTCCCCGAGATTAAGATCCGTCCCACACACACTGCACAACCCCATACACCTATCATGGCAGAGGGGCTTCATAGGGATGTTCAGCCATATCTGCTCCTCGACGATATCCCTGAGATCGATCCCCTCCTCCGGCAGCAAGCTGACATCCATATCGTCTTTCACGAGCTCCTTGTCTTCCTCTCGGGGGGCATAGTGCATGAGGATGAAGAATTCCTCAAACTCCGATACGATGGGGAGGACAATTTCCTTCAGACACCGAGCACAATGCAGCGATACTGCTGTCCTGATGCGCCCCGTGGCCTCGATACCCTTAGGGGTACGGCGAAGAGAAAGGCTCCCCGTCACCGCCGAGTCCAACCTTATCTCCTGCTCCTCTTCTCCGTGAGGACCTTGCAGGGAGATAAGGGTCAGTTCATCTAGAGATATCTCCTTCCCTTCTGGAGGTATAGCTTCCCATCTAACTTTCATCTGAATATGAAGAACTCCCGTTAGTTAAATCTTCCGCCTGAATAGTCGGCAAGATTTGAATGACCATCGATTTTAGAGACATTAGTATATATATCTCCCTTTTTTTGTCAAGGCTAAAAGTGGGACATCTATAGAGGGAAAAACGATCATCTGCGGCGCTCCATGCATTGTACGATGGGGTCTACAGGAAAAAAGAAAGGCAAAAGCACCGCTTCATCGACCTGAGGATGGACCATCTCAAAAAAGAAACTCCGTCAGATGAAAGAGGTAAAAGACCCCCCTTGCATAGATCTCCATATTTCTCTACAATAGAGATAAGGAGGCTGTGTATGGGAGATAGGGTCGTAATCTTCGACACGACGCTGCGAGACGGTGAGCAATCCCCCGGCGCAACGATGAATGTGGCGGAAAAGGTGAGGATCGCCCAGCAGTTGGAAAAACTGGGTGTCGATGTCATCGAGGCGGGTTTCCCCATTTCATCACAGGGAGATTTTGATGCGGTCAAGACGATCGCCAAGGTGATCACCCATGCGGAGGTAGCTGCTCTGGCCAGGGCGAATCCTCAGGATATTGATCGGGGCTGGGAGGCAATCAAGGGGGCCACTGCACCCCGGATACATACCTTTATCTCGACCTCTGATATCCATCTGAAGCACCAGCTGAAGAAATCAAAAGAGGAAGTGATTCGTATCGCCGCTCAATCCGTTGCCAGGGCCAAGAAACACACCCCCAACGTCGAATTCTCAGCCATGGACGCCACCCGCAGTGACGTCACGTTCCTCACCGCCGTGATTGAGGCAGCCATACAAGCGGGAGCAACCACCATCAATATTCCCGATACCGTGGGCTATGCCATTCCCTCGGAATTCGGGGAGTTGATTCGTACCCTCCGGCAAACGATCAAGGGGATAGAAAAGGTCACCCTGAGCGTTCACTGTCACAATGATCTGGGCCTGGCAGTTGCCAATTCACTCATGGCGATCCAGAACGGCGTAAGGCAAGTGGAGTGCACGATCAATGGCATCGGGGAAAGGGCAGGAAACACTTCGCTTGAAGAAGTGGTCATGGCCATCCGCACCCGGAAGGATCTGTTCCCTTTCTCCACCCGGATCGTTCCCAAGCATATCTTCACCACCAGCCGCCTCGTCTCAAAGATCACCGGTATGGTGGTTCAGCCCAACAAGGCCGTGGTGGGCTCAAACGCCTTTGCCCATGAGTCTGGAATTCATCAGGATGGCGTTCTCAAGAAAAAGCAGACCTATGAAATCATGACCCCTGAATCGGTCGGGATATCTAAATCCTCTCTCGTCCTGGGCAAGCTCTCCGGCAGACATGCGTTCAAAGTGAGGTTGAGGGAACTAGGGTTCCGGCTCTCAGAAAAAGATGTTGAGCAAGCCTTCTCACGGTTCAAAGAGCTGGCAGACAAAAAACGTGAGATCTATGATGAGGATATTGTGTCGATCGTGGCCGAGGAAATCCACCGCATGCCCGACCGCTTTAAGCTTGTCTATCTCAACGTCATTACCGGAAACATCACCGTTCCCACAGCCACGGTGAAGATGGAGGTGGATGGGGAAGTCATCCAGGAGGCCGGTTTTGGAGATGGGCCGGTGGATGCTACCTTCAAGACGATCAAGAAGATCACCCGCACGCGCTCAAAACTCCTTCAGTTCGCCATCAACGCGATCACCGGCGGAACAGAGGCGCAGGGAGAGGTAACGGTTCGGCTTGAAGAAAAAGGCCAGACAGTAATTGGCCAAGGCGCCGATACGGACGTGATTGTGGCCAGCGCTAAGGCCTACATCAATGCCCTGAACAAGCTGGAGTATCGAAAAAAGGGATTGCGCGGACTGTAACATGGGAATGACCATCACCGAGAAGATATTGGCAGCACACGCCGGTCTTGAGGCGGTTGCCCCGGGTCAGATCATCAACGCCCGGCTGGATGTAGCCCTGGGAAATGACATCACCGCCCCCCTTGCCATTAAGGCCTTCAGGGAAATAGGGGCCACCAAGGTCTTTGACAGGAACAAGGTGATCCTGGTGCCCGACCACTTCACCCCCAATAAGGACATCCAGTCAGCCGAGCAGTGTCGGCTGATGCGGGAGTTCGCCCAAGAGCAGGGGCTCACCCACTATCTCGAGGTGGGACGCATGGGGATCGAACACGCCCTGTTACCCGAAATGGGTTTGGTGGGGCCGGGGTATCTGGTCATTGGGGCAGACAGCCATACTTGCACCTACGGCGCCCTCGGGGCCTTCGCCACCGGCGTGGGGAGCACCGATCTAGCCGCGGCCATGGCCATTGGGGAGATCTGGCTCCGGGTCCCCGAAACGATAAAATTCGTATACACGGGGCATCGGCAGCCGTGGGTCGGTGGCAAAGACCTCATCCTCTACACCATCGGAGCAATCGGGGTGGATGGGGCCCTTTATAAGGCCATGGAGTTCACCGGAGAAACCATCCGTAACCTCGACATGGCCGGGAGGTTCACCATGGCCAACATGGCCATCGAGGCCGGGGGGAAAAACGGCATCATTCATCCCGATGAGATCACCCTGGAGTATCTCCGCGGGAGGATGGAAAAGGGGTATACCCTCTATCACAGCGACGAAGACGCCCTCTATGCCGAGATAAGGGAATACGATTGCTCCCAGATCGAGCCCCAGGTGGCCTGCCCGTCATCCCCCGCCAATGTGAAGGGGGTACGGGGATTGGCAGGGATAACGATAGATCAGGCAATCATCGGCTCATGCACCAACGGGAGGCTGGAGGATCTCAGAATTGCGGCCCATATCATACAAGGAAAGAAGGTAGCACCTTATGTCCGTCTCATCGTGATCCCCGCCACGCAGGAGATCTATCTCCAGGCCCTCCGAGAGGGACTCCTGGAGGCCTTTGTGGAGGCCGGAGGGGCGGTAAGTACCCCCACCTGCGGCCCGTGTCTCGGCGGGCACATGGGGGTCTTGGGGGCGGGAGAGGTGGCCATCGCCACCACCAATCGTAACTTTGTGGGGAGGATGGGCCACCCCACGAGCCAGGTTTATCTCTCCAACCCTGCTGTAGCTGCAGCCAGCGCCATCAAGGGGGAAATAGTGCACCCAGAGGAAGTGGCAAATAAAGAGTAGGAAACCATCCCGCTTACGGGATGGTTTAAGGGTTCGTGGATTCAAGGTGTCAAGGGTTATAGTGAAAGAAAGATGAACGGCCTTTACTTGAACCCTAGACCCCTCCCGCTTTGCGGGATTCCGCAGTCCATAAAATCTGAATTAAGGAGCGGGATAGACCCCTTGAACCCTTTATAGGAAGGCCTGAAGACCTTTTGAAGACGTAGTGAACTGAGACAAAGCTAATAGATATGGATACCATCTCCCTTCTCATACAGATACCTCCCCAGGAAATAGCCTACTTGAGCTTCGTCCTGGAATCGTATGAAGGGGTGGCGGTGAGCAGGACTGTTGATCCCCACAAGGGGCTGGTTGAATTGATGGTCTCCCCGCACCTCCGGGAAGAGATCGATGCGATTCTGAAGGACCTCACCCGTGAGTTCACGGTTCAAGAGGTAACCCCCGCAGCTACAGGCTGATGCGCTGAAGCCGCTCTATCGCCTCCTCAAGCCTGGCCTCCGGTACAGTCAGGGCTAGACGCACATACCCCTCACCTGCTTCGCCGAAACCGCTGCCAGGGGTAAGCACCACCCCTGCCTCATTGAGCACGAGGGAGGCAAAGGAGACCGAATCATGGCGAGGTGGCACCTTTACCCAGAGATAGAAAGTTGCCCTGGGGGGGGTCACCTCCAGACCCACGGCGCGGATGCCTCGAACCATGACATCGCGCCGCCCCTGGTAGGTCGCGCGCATCTGTTCCACATCGGATTGATCACCCTTTAAGGCCTCTATCCCGGCCCACTGGACGGCCTGAAAAACCCCCGAATCGATATTAGTCTTGGTCTTCCCCAATCCTGCCAGGACCTCTCTGTTCCCCACCGCAAAACCCAGGCGCCACCCGGTCATATTATAGGTCTTGGACAGGGAGTGAAATTCCACCCCGACCTCTTTGGCGCCATCCACCTCCAGAAAACTGGGGGGTGTATAGCCATCGTAGCTGATCTCGCTGTAGGCCGCATCGTGACAGACGATGAGACGGTGGCGTCGGGCGAACTCCACCACCTCGGTGAAGAACGCCGTGTCCGCCACAGCCGCCGTTGGGTTGTTGGGATAATTGATAAAGAGCAGCGTGGCTAGCTCAGCCACCTCTTGGGGGACCTGCCCGAGATCGGGCAAAAAGCCCTGCTCCTCCACAAGGGGCAAGAAAAATGATCGCCCCCCGGCAAAAACCGTCCCCGCATGGTAGACCGGATATCCGGGGCTGGGGACAAGGGAGTATGCACCGGGGTTGATAAAGGCCAGGGGGATGTGGGCAATCCCCTCTTTGGAACCGATCAGGGCGAGGACCTCACCGTCCGGGTCCAGCATTACCCCAAACCGCCTCTCATACCAGCGACTCACCGCCTCCCTGAAATCCCGCAGCCCCTCATAGCTGGGGTAGCGGTGGCTCCGGGGATTGAGTACCTCCTCCCTCATCCGCTCCACGATCCGCTTCGGGGTGGGGAGGTCGGGATCCCCTACCCCCAGGTCGATGATATCCACCCCCTTGGCCCTCAACGCGGCCTTCCTTCGATCCAGTTCCGCAAAGAGGTACGGGGGGAGGGCCCTGAGCCGCTGCGCCGTCTCAACTCTTCCACTGCCTTTCATTCCTCCTCCTTCTAACATGGATAGTGTACTAAAGAATGTTGGCTTCGAGACATAAAGCATGATATATTATCTGGCATGATAAATGCATTTAAGTAAAACGAATAGGAAAGCAAAATATATTACCTGCCAAACCTCCAAAAATGCAAGGGGAGTTTAGGCGGGGTGACAAATATTGACATTGATGCTGGTAGATGATACGCTTAACAGCGTATTATCAAACGCGTCCATGGAAAAGAGGATAACATCATGTCCTTAAGACTAGGGCAACTCCTCCTCAAGGCGGAGATCATCACAGAAGAACAACTGAAGCAGGCCCAGGGCGAACAGAAGATGAGAGGGTCAAATCTGAGCTCTATCTTGATAGACATGGGTTTCCTCACGGAGAACGACCTCCTCACCTTCCTCAAGAAGCGCTATGGGTTCCCCTCCATCAACCTCGCCGACATGCAATTGGATCCCAAGCTCGTGGGGTTGCTCGGAGAAGAGTTCATGCACAAAAACCAGGTAGTCCCGGTCCGCAGGAGCGGTTCCACCCTCTATCTGGCCATAGTCGACCCCTTTAACGTCTCGGTGATCGATGATATCAAGTTCCGCACAGGATATCACGTAGAGGCCTTGGTGGCATCTGAGACGGACATCAGGACGACCATTGAGAAACACCTCAACCCCACCGCTTCCATCGACGGGGCCCTCGCCGATTTCGAGGACGAGGGCATGGAGGTGGTAAAACAAGATGAAACCTTCGACCTCACCGAGGCAGAGAAGACCGCGGAGGAGGCCCCCGTCGTAAAACTGGTCAACCTCATCCTCGCCGATGCCATCTCAAAAGGGGCCAGCGACATCCATGTTGAGCCGTACGAAAAATTCATGCGGGTGCGGGAACGGATCGATGGGGTCCTCTACGAGGTGATGAGGCCGCCCATCCAAATGAAGAACGCCATTACCTCCCGTATCAAGATCATGTCCCAATTGGATATCGCCGAACGCCGCCTCCCCCAAGGGGGGCGTTTCCTGATCAGGATGCAGAACAGGGAGATGGACTTTCGGATCTCGCTCATCCCTACCCTCTTTGGTGAAAAGGTGGTCATGCGGCTCCTCGACAAAGCAAAACTCCAGCTCGATATGACCAAATTGGGCTTTGAATCCGAAGCCCTGGAGATATTCCATGAGGCCATCTATAAACCATATGGGATGCTCTTGGTCACCGGACCGACGGGAAGCGGAAAGACCACCACCCTCTACTCTGTCCTCTCCGAGTTGAACAAGGTCTCAGAAAATATCTGTACCGCCGAGGACCCGATAGAGTTCAACATCCCCGGCGTCAACCAGGTGCAGATGCATGAGGCCATCGGACTGAACTTCGCCGCCTCCCTGAGGGAATTCTTGCGCCAGGATCCTGACATCATCCTCGTGGGAGAGATCAGGGATCTGGAGACGGCTGAGATAGCGGTAAAGGCTGCCTTGACAGGTCATTTGGTCCTCAGCACGCTCCATACCAACGACGCCCCGAGCACCATCGGGCGTCTGCTGGACATGGGGGTGGAACCGTTCCTCGTCGCCTCTTCACTCATTGTGACGGTGGCGCAGCGATTGGTCCGCTGCATCTGCCCTGATTGCAAGGAACCCATCAACATGCCGCCCGATGCCTTTTTGGACCTGGGTGTCCCTGAAGAGGAGATCTACGATTTCAAATGTTATAAGGGGAAGGGATGTACCAAGTGCAGCAATATCGGGTATCGCGGCAGGTTATCGTTGTTCGAGGTGATGCCCATGGGTGATGAGATCCAGGAGTTGACCCTCCGGCGGGCCCCCGCCAACGAGATCAAACGGGCGGCCATCGAGGCAGGGATGAAGACCTTGAGGCAGAGCGGGATCGCCAAGATCAAACAGGGAATAACCACCATCGAAGAGGTGCTTCGGGTAACCGTCGCCTAGCCGCCAAAAGGAAAATAGCCATGCCCCTCGATCTTCAAGACCTGCTCAAGACGATGATTGAAAATGACGCCACGGACCTCCATATTACCACCGGCACCCCTCCTCAGATCCGGGTGTACGGCCGCTTGGTCCCCTTAGATCTCCCCCCCCTGGCCGCTGCCGATACCAAGAGGCTCGCGTACAGCGTGCTCACCGATGCCCAAAAACACCGGTTCGAGGAGGAGCACGAGCTCGACTTTTCCTTCGGTATCAAGGGACTATCCAGGTTCAGGGGAAATCTCTTCTTTCAGAGGGGGGTGGTGGGAGCGGCTATCAGGTCCATACCCTATAAGATCAGGAGCTTTAAGGACCTTGGCCTCCCCTCTATCATCGAGGAGTTGATCAGGAAGCCCAAGGGGCTCGTTCTGGTCACGGGTCCAACCGGCTGCGGCAAATCCACCACCCAGGCAGCCATGATAGATCAGATCAATGAGGAGCGAAACGCCCACATCATCACCATCGAGGATCCCATCGAATACCTCCATCCCCATAAGGGGTGTGTGCTGAACCAGCGGGAGGTGAACTCCGATACCTTCAGCTTTACGGCGGCGCTGAAACATATCCTGCGTCAGGACCCCGATGTGGTCCTTATCGGAGAGATGAGGGATTTGGAAACCATCGAGGCGGCCCTGACCATCGCCGAGACAGGGCACCTCACCCTTGCCACCCTGCACACCAATTCTTGTACTGAGACTATCAACAGGATTATCGACGTCTTCCCCCCACACCAGCAGTCCCAGGTCAGGACCTTGCTTTCCTTTGTCATTGAGGGGGTCCTCAGCCAACAGCTTCTGCCCAAGGCCAACGGAGCAGGGTTGGCCCTGGCCATGGAGGTCCTGGTCCCCAATTCAGCCATCCGCAACCTCATCAGGGAAGATAAGATCCATCAAATCTACGGGCAGATGCAAATAGGACAACTCAAGTTCGGTATGCAGACCATGAATCAGTCCCTCCTCTCCCTCTATGAGAGGGGGTTCATCACCCTCAACGACGCCATGGGGAGGTCCCCCAACCTAGAGGAGTTCCGGCAGATGTTGGGGGAGACCGCAGAAAAGAAGAAATGATTTAAAAGAAGGGGTTATCATGCCAAAATACGCGTGGGAGGGTAGACTCCCTCAAGGAGGGTTCCGCAAGGGTGAGGTCGAGGGGCCCAGCGAGATGGCAGTTCGGGCTTACCTCAGACAGCAGCAGATCATCCCCACCAAGATCATCGCCAAGGGGAAGGAGTTCAAGATTAACCTCCCCTTTATGAAGGGGAGGGTGAAAAAAAAGTCCCTGGCGATCTTTACCCGTCAGTTGGCCACCATGATTGATGCAGGGCTCCCGTTAGTCCAGTCCCTGGATATACTGTCCAAGCAAGAGGAAAGCGAGACCTTTCAGGGGATCATCAGCACGGTAAAAAATGAGGTGGAGGCCGGTGCCACCTTGGCAGCGGCCCTGCAGAAACACCCCCGCGTCTTTGACAACATGTACGTCAATTTAGTGGTGGCGGCGGAGGAGGCTGGTACCCTCGACGTCATCCTCAACCGCCTGGCCACCCATATCGAAAAAATGGAGGCGCTGAAAAAGAAGATCAGAGCAGCCCTCGTATATCCTGCCATGATTGTAACCGTGGCCATCGGCGTCACCGTCGTCCTGATGGTCTTCGTCGTCCCGGTCTTTGAGAAGCTATTCGCAGGGATAGGGTCAAGCCTCCCCCTTCCAACCCAGATCGTCATCGCCATCAGCAACGTTTTCAAGCGCTATACACCCGTCCTCATCGCCCTCACAGTCATTATGATTATAGTCCTGAGAAAATACTATAAAACGGAAGATGGGAAAAGGAAGATCGACGGTCTTGTATTGAAGGCCCCCATCTTTGGGGAGCTCATAAGGAAGGTATCCGTCTCCAGGTTTGCCCGTACCTTGGCCACCTTGGTGACCAGCGGGGTGCCCATCCTGGAATCCCTCAATATCGTGGCAGGGGCATCAGGGAATAAAGTGGTCGAGGAGGCCATTCTGAAAGGGCGGACGAGCATCAGTGAGGGACAAACCATATCTGAACCGTTGGCCCAGAGCGGCGTCTTCCCCATGATGGTGACACAGATGATCTCGGTGGGGGAGACCACCGGTTCCCTCGAACTCATGCTCACCAAGATCGCCGATTTCTACGACGACGAGGTGGATATGGCCGTGGCCACCCTGAGCTCCATGCTCGAGCCGGTGCTGATGGTCTTCTTGGGCGTGATTGTCGGAGGTCTGGTCATCTCCATGTACCTGCCCATCTTTAAGATGGCCTCGGCCTTTTAGTCCAAGGGAAGAGATGGAACTGAGGCTAAAAAAACTTATCCTCTATCGCCTCATCATCACCACTGTCACCCTCCTCATGGGGCTGTTCTTTCAGTTGGAGGGAATATCCGCCTTTTGGGGGCCATATGCCTTTTTCTACTTCCTCATCTTTCTCGTCTATGGCACCACCGTCATCTTCGCCCTCCTCATCCGGAAGCGGAAGGCCAGGGATCTCACCTTCCTGATCTACTCCCAGACAACGGCCGATGCCTTAATCATCACCGGGATCATCTATATCACCGCTGGTAGCGCCAGCGTCTTCACTCCGCTTTACATATTAGCAATTCTGGAGGCCGGGGTCTTGCTGGAAAGAAAAGGCGGGCTCATGGCAGCTTCTGTCTGCAGCATCTACTACGCGCTCCTCCTCGGCCTGGAACACTACTGGGTGATACCCTCCCTCACCCCCCGTCTCCCCTATCACAACGTCGTCCTGCTATACACACTTTTCGTCTATATCCTTGCCTTCTATCTGTCAGGATATCTTACCGGCTACCTCGCCGAGGAGGTGCGCAAGAGTGGAAAGGAGCTGACCAAGAGCCGGGAAGACTTCAGCCGGCTCGAGGCCTTCAACCGCGATGTCATCCAGAGTATGCAGAGTGGCCTGCTGACCGTTGACCGGAAAGGGCAGATAAGCTTCCTGAACAAGGCTGGGGAGAAGATCCTGGACATCAGGACCTCTCAAATCAAAGACCGCCCCATAACTGACCTGTTCCTTGACCTAAATCAAGACTTCCAAGAGGGACTCCGCTCCCGTATGGAGACGGCCTTTCAGAGACATGACGGAGAGGAGATCAAGCTGGGGCTCTCCATCTCTTCTCTTAAGGATCACCGGGGGAATAAGGTGGGGCAGATCATCACCTTTCAGGACCTCACCCTCATCAAGGAGATGGAGGAGTCCATGAGGAGATCGGAAAAGTTGGCCACTATCGGGCAACTGGCCGCCGGTATCGCCCATGAGATCCGTAATCCCCTGGCCTCCATCAGTGGGGCCATTCAGCTGCTCAAGGAAGAAAAGGAAGAGGGTGAAAGCTCCCAACGATTGATGGAGATCATCCTCGCAGAGTCTGGCCGTCTGAATCGCCTCATCACCGATTTTCTCCTCTATGCCCAGCCCCCGAAGCTCAATAAAAAGAAGGTGGATGTCGGTGCCCTCGTGGATAACACCCTGGAGGTTTTCTCCCGCTCTCCCCAATGGACCAAGGGAATAAAGTTGACCAAGATCATGGAACCGAATATCACCATTTCCGCCGATCCCCAACAACTCGAACAGGTCCTGTGGAACCTCTTCATCAACGCAGTCGACGCCATGGAGGGAAAGGGCGTGCTGGAGGTAAAGGTCCACAAGGATGGAAAGGGGCAAGCGGTAACGCTCATGGTCGCGGACACAGGCAAGGGGATCTCCCCGAAGGATATCAATAATATCTTCGATCCCTTCTTCACTACCAAAGAGGGGGGTTCAGGGCTGGGGCTCTCCATCGTGCATAAGATAGTAGAAATCCATGGAGGGGATATTGCCGTGGAGAGCAGACCTGATCGGGGCACCACGTTTATCCTTACCTTCCCGACCTCATAAAGATTTAAAAAATCCCCCTTTTCGGAGGAACTGACATGATAAAACAAAAGATACTGGTAGTCGATGACGAAAAGAGCATGTGTGACTTTTTAGAGATCATGTTACAAAAAGAAGGATATGAGGTAATAAGTACTACCAGTGGGGAAAAGGCCCTGGCGCTCTTGGACAATAACCTCTACAGCATGGTACTCACCGACGTCAAGATGCCGGGGACGGACGGATTTGAGGTCTTGCGCAAGACCAAAGAGGTAAGCCCTGATACGGCGGTGATCATGATCACCGCCTATGGCTCACCCGAAGGGGCGGTCACCGCCATCAAAGAGGGGGCCTATGACTACATCACCAAGCCCTTCCGGGTAGAAGAGGTGAAACTTACCATCAAGAAGTCCCTGGAACGGAGCAATCTTATCAGGGAAAATGTCCGTCTGCGTCAAGCGGTTGAGGAGCGGTACAAATTCTGGAATCTCATCGGCAAGAGCCCCAAGATGCAGCGGGTATATGAACTCGTGGAGAAGGTCTCCCAAACCAAGGCTAATGTCTTGGTTACCGGGGAGAGCGGGACAGGCAAAGAACTGGTGGCGAAGGCCGTCCACTATAACAGCGCCAGGAAAGACCGTCCCTTTGTCACCCTCAACTGCGGCGCTATCCCGGAAAACCTCTTGGAGAGCGAGCTCTTCGGTCACATGAAGGGGTCCTTCACTGGGGCCATCGCCAACAAGAGGGGGCTGCTGGAGATGGCCGAGAGCGGGACCCTCTTTATGGATGAGATCGGGGAACTCCCCCTTGCCCTGCAGGTAAAATTGCTGCGGGTAATCCAAGAGCGTGAGTTTAAGCGGGTGGGGGGGACAGAAGATATCAAGGTGGATGTCAGGATCATCTCGGCCAGCAATCAAGACCTACAACAGAAGGTCGCCCAGGGCGGTTTTCGCGATGACCTCTTCTACCGTCTGAACGTCATCCAAATCAAACTCCCCCCCTTGAGGGATCGGAAAGAGGATGTCACCCTGCTGACGAATCACTTCGTCCGGAAGTACAGCGCTGACACGGGAAAAAAGGTAGAAGGGGTATCGCCCGAGGCCTTGGAGCTGCTCCTGGGTTATGACTTCCCTGGCAATGTCCGAGAACTGGAAAATATCATCGAGAGGAGCATAACCTTGGAGACCTCGCCGACGATCTCAGAACGGCACATCCGTTCCTATCTCAATGAGCGGATGATCTCAAAGAGCATCCCCCCCTCCTTGGAGATCCCAGCGGAAGGATTGGATCTCAACAAGGTGGTGGAGGACTTGGAAAAGGCCTTCATCCTCAAGGCCTTGGAACATACAGGGGGGATCAAGAAGAAGGCCGCCGAGATCTTGGGGATGAACTTCCGGGCGATGAGATATAAGTTGGCAAAATATGACCTTTAGCCCCTCCTAAACCACTTCTCAAACTCCCTCCAACTCCACTTGACGACAAGAGGCCTGCCGTGAGGGCAGGTGGTGGGTTGTGCAATCGCCTCCCAGTCCCTCAGGAGGGACCTCACCTCCTCCTCCTGCAACCGCCGATTCGCCTTGATGGCCCCCCGGCAGGCCAGAAACACGCAGATCCGATCCAAGCAATGCTCTAAGGTATCACCCTCCCCTCGTTCCGCTAGCTCTTCACTCAGGGCCTCGAGGAGAGGCTGCAACTCCTCCCCCTGCAGAAAAGAGGGGATCGATTGGACGGTCACGGTCTTATCCCCAAACTCCTCCAACTCCAGTCCTATTGTGGCCAATGCTGCTCGATTGCCGATAAGTAACTCCTTCTCCTCTCTCTTCACCTCGATGGGCTGGGGGATGAGGAAGGGTTGTTGCGATACCCCTCCCCCTTGTAGAGACCGCTTCATCCTCTCGTAAAGGATCCGCTCATGGGCAGCATGTTGGTCGACGATCATCACCCCCTCATCACCTTCCACTACAAGGTAGGTCCCCTTGAGCTGTCCCACCATCCGCCATAAGGGGGAAGGGATCATTTCGGCAGCCGGGGCGAGAGAAGACGGTACTGAGTAAGAGGCCATCTCCTCCCTTATCTCCGATATCTCATACGACCTGGTCTCCTGGGGATGACTCAAGGCGCCTTTGAGCGAATCGGAGACTAATCGGTGTATCTCTTCTCCCCTCCTGAATCGAACCTCCATCTTCGCCGGATGGCAGTTGACATCCAACTCCGAAAAAGGAACTGAGAGGAAAAGGATGACCACCGGGTACATCTTGGCGGGGATAAACCTTCGATATGCCTCTGAGACGGCGTGAGAAATCAGTTTATCCCTGATGTAACGCCCATTCACATAGATATAGATCCCCTTAGAAGAGCCGCGGCAATAGGTGGGGACGGTGGCCCAACCCCGTATATCTCCGAACCCATTGCTTCCCTGAGCCTTTACCAATCGGGAGGCAATCTCCTTTCCGAGGATGGACCTGATTCGCGATAGCTCCTCTTTGGTGGGAGGAAGGTTGAAGAGGACCCTTTTATTGTGTTTCAGGACAAACCCCACCGAACTATGGATCAGGGCCATCCTGGTGATCACTTCAATGATATGGGCCAGTTCGCTCTGAACGCCCCTGAGGAACTTCCGTCTCGCCGGTACGTTATAAAAAAGATCCTCTACCTCCACCCTTGTCCCCGGAGGGGTCCCAATCTCCTCTACCCCCTTTACCTGACCACCCTCCACCAGGACGTTGGTCCCTGAGAGTTCATCATGAGTCCTCGTGATCAGGCTCAACCGAGATACCGCAGCAATCGAGGGAAGGGCCTCACCCCTGAAGCCGAGGGTCCTAATAGCATTGAGGTCTCCCTCGTCATAGACCTTACTCGTAGCGTGTCTCTCGAGGGCAAGGAGGGCGTCCGCCCTCATCATTCCCTCCCCATCGTCCATCACCGTAATCCGCCTCTTACCCCCCTCTTCTATCTCCACCGTAACAACGCGGCTTCCGGCATCCAAGGAATTTTCCACCAACTCCTTCACCACAGAGGCCGGCCTCTCAATCACCTCCCCCGCTGCTATCTTACCCACCACTTCATCGGGGAGGACCCTTATCTTAGCCCCCATCCTTCACCTCGGGAATCTCTTGATCGCCCCTACCTTGTTGCCCAATCACCGTCTTCCCCCATCCCCTTCAAAACCCTCCTGCAGTCACCGAGAGGTACCCCCTTGGTCTCTCCCAATCGCTGGCTGATCAAAAGGATGAATGCCATCAATGGTTCTTCTGGAAAGGCCGCGATGATTGCGGCTGCAGGTGACATGATATGCAATGGTATAGGAATATCACCTTGTATTGCCAGGCGCCCCCTCACTTCTCCAGAAAGGCCCCCATTCGGCGGAACCGTTGATACCGCTCGGACAAAAGCCGTTCCTCCGGGATCGCCTTCAGCTCTCTGAGATGACGTACTACCGCCTCTTTCACATTGGCTGCAGCCTCCTGATAATCGCGATGGGCACCACCCATTGGTTCGGGGATGATCTCATTGATGATCTCCAATTTCAGAAGGTCCGTCGCCGTTATTTTCAATGCCTCGGCTGCCAGAGGGCCTTTTGTACCATCCCGCCACAGGATGGCAGCACACCCTTCGGGGGATATAACCGAATAGATGGAATTCTCCAACATCAGAATCCTATCACCCACACCGATGGCTAGGGCCCCACCGCTTCCCCCTTCGCCTATTACCACCACCACGATGGGTACTGGAAAGGTGGCCATTTCCCTGAGGTTGTGGGCGATAGCCTCAGCCTGTCCCCGCTCTTCAGCACCCACCCCAGGATAGGCCCCTGGCGTGTCGATCATAGTGATGATGGGCTTGTTAAACCTTACCCCCAACTCCATAATCCTGAGGGCCTTACGGTAGCCCTCTGGATGGGACATTCCAAAGTTCCGAAAGCCCATTTCCTTCACATCTCTCCCCTTCTGATTCCCGAGCACCAACACCGCCTCTCCATCGAGACGGGCAAGTCCTCCTACCATGGCCGGATCATCCATAAAACCCCTATCGCCATGGAGTTCTACGAAGTCCTCGAAGATCATTCGGATGTAGTCTAAGGTATGGGGGCGATCGATATGCCGGGACAAGTGCGTCCTCTGCCATGGGTTAAGCTGAGCATAGATTTCCTCCCTGACCTTGGCTATTCGATTCTCAAGCCTCTCTATCCTGGCGCGGACCTTGGGGTCATCTCGAGGGGCAAAACGCCGAAGCTCCTCATATTCCCGCTCCAACTCCATCAGCGGTCTCTCAAAATCGAGATAGTGTCTCACCATTTTTCATATCCCCCTTGACGACGTTCAGATCCTCCCCGAGCTCGCATTGCTCTCACTCCATCTCTACTGTCTTCTCTCCGAACAAACCCTCTACCGACCTCCGCATCTGCTCAGAGGGCTCCACCGCCAGCGCAGGGGAAAGGGCCATGATCACCTCTGATTGGTGGGGAACAATGAGGTGCAGTAATGCCTCACACCCCCCCTTGTTCTCCTCCAAGATCTCCTTAAGTCTCAACAACTGGTCTTTGGAAAGCCCCGGGGTGCGCAGCCGAAAATGGACCTTCGATACCTTCTCTTTTTTGGCCTCATCCAGGGGCACCAAGGAAGACGCCTTCACCTTATGCCTCTCTTCTCCCTTATCCAAGACCCCTCGAATCAAGACAGGCACATCCACCTTCAGGTAAGGACGGACAGTGCGAAAGAGATCAGGGAAAATGATCACCTCCACCCTCCCCTTCATATCCTCAAGGGAGAGGAAGGCCATCTGGTCCCCCTTCTTGGTACTGATCTCCTTCACCTCCGCCACCAATCCCCCGATGCTGACCTGAGTCCCGTTCACCATCTCAGCCAGGGTCTCCGTATCTGCGGTGGTGAGTTCACGGATATCCTCTTGATATCTGATGAGGGGGTGGCTCGTCAGAAAAAAACCAAGCACCTCTTTCTCAAAGCTCAAGAGTTGATGTTCCGACCACTCCTCTATGTCGGGCAACGGGGTTAGACCATGAGGGGATTGAAGCCCGTCGAAGAGGGCCGATTGTCCCCCTCGGCGCTCTCTTTGCCGTGCCTGCCCCTGCTCCAAGGCCTCATCCAAAACGAGCATGAGCTGGGACCGGCGAGCGCCAACGGAATCAAAGGCCCCTGCCTTGATGAAACTCTCGATCACTCTACGGTTCACCTTGCGCAGGTCCACCGATTCACAAAAACCAACGAGGGACGAGATCTGCTCTCCTCCCTCTCGAAGGCGCATGACCTCCTCAACAGCACCCAACCCCACGTTTTTGACCGCCCCGAGACCATATCTGATCCTCCCTTCGGAAACCGTAAAACCCCAATCGCTCTCATTGATGTCGGGGGGGAGAACCTCTATTGCCTTCTCCCGGCACTCGGCCACAAACCGCATCACCTTATCCGTGTTGTCCATGTCACAGGTAAGCAGCGCGGCCATGAACTCGAGGGGATAATGGACCTTGAGATAGGCCGTCTGATAAGCGATGAGGGCATAAGCAGTGCTGTGAGACTTATTGAAGCCATACTCGGCGAACTTGGTCATCATCTCAAAAAGGCGCTCGGACTTCACCTTCTCGATCCCGTTGCGGCGGGCTCCCTCGATAAACTTTTCCTTCAACCGCTCCATCTCCGCCGGGTCCTTTTTACTCATAGCACGTCGCAGGATATCGGCATCCCCGAGCGTAAAATTGCCCAAGGTGCTGGCGATCCGCATCACCTGTTCTTGATAGACGATAACCCCGTAGGTATCTTCAAGGATCTCCTTCACCTTGGGCACATCATATCGTACCGCAGACTTTTTATGTCTTCTCTTGATAAAGTCATCCACCATACCGCTGCCGAGGGGTCCTGGCCGGTAAAGAGCCACCAAGGCGATGAGATCCGCAAAGGTCTCCGGGCGTAACTTCATCAGCAGATCTCTCATTCCGGAGCTCTCCAACTGGAATATCCCCGTGGTATCACCGGAGCCGAGTAGTTTATAGGTCTCCTTGTCGTCCAGGGGAATACGGGTTAGCTCTATCTGATCCCCTTTGGTTCGCTCGATCAGTTCTACCGCTTTTCTCAAAACCGTCAGTGTCTTGAGGCCCAAAAAATCGAACTTCACCAGACCGACCCGTTCCACATCCTTCATGGCATATTGGGTGACCACCTCGCCATTGCCGCCCCTGTAGAGGGGGATGTATTCCATCAGGGGACGATGGGAGATGACCACACCCGCGGCGTGGGTGGATGCATGGCGGACCATCCCTTCCAAGGAGCGGGCCAGAGAGAGAAGATTAGAAACCGTTTCATCACGGGCAGCCAACTCCTTGAGCCTCGGCTCCTGCTCCAGGGCTTGGTCCAAGGTGATGTTGAGGGTGTTCGGGATGAGCTTGGCGATGACATCCACCTCTTTATAGGGAAGATCCAACACCCTCCCCACATCCCTCACTACCGCCTTGGCTTGCATCTTCCCAAAAGTGATGATCTGGGCCACGTTTTCCGTGCCGTACTTCTCCGTCACGTACCTGATCACTTCATCTCTGCCTTCGATGCAGAAGTCTACATCGATGTCGGGAAGGCTGATACGCTCAGGATTGAGAAACCGTTCGAAGATGAGATCGTATGCTAAAGGGTCGATATCCGTTATCCCGAGGGAATAGGCCACTAAGCTACCCGCCGCAGACCCTCTGCCAGGCCCCACGGGGATTCCCCTCGTCTTGGCATAGTTGACGAAGTCAGCCACAATGAGGAAGTAGCCGGAAAACCCCATAGACTTGATCATGGAGAGTTCCTCGTCCAATCGCTTCACGTACCGCTCCCCCCGCTCCCCTGCCACATTTGAGGTATGCGCGAAACGCTGCTCCAACCCCTCTTGGGCCGATTTCTCGAGGTAGTGGTCCAACGACTCCCCGATAGGGGGCTTAAACCGGGGGAGATGATACTCTTCGAACCGCAATTCCAGGTTGCACTGTTCGGCTATCTTCAGGGTGTTCTGTAAGGCCTCCGGATACTGGCCGAACAATCGCTCCATCTCCTCTGCAGGGCGCAGGTAGAATTGATCGGTGGAAAACTTCATTCGCTTGGGATCCTTGAGGGTCTTACCTGTCTGAATGCAGAGCAGGACATCCTGTGCTGCGGCATCCTCACGCCTCAGGTAGTGACAATCATTGGTGGCTACCAAAGGTAGCCCCAACTCCCGGCTCAACTCCACCAGCCCTTGGTTTACGGTCTTCTGTTCCTCAAGACCGTTGTCCTGAACCTCCAAATAGAACCGCCCCTGATCAAAGATCTCTTTATACCACCCGGCGACGGCCTTGGCCTCATCTTTTTTCTCATTAAGTAAGAGCGCGGGAATCTCCCCCTTTAGACAACTGCTGAGGACGATCAACCCCGTATTATATTTTTCCAGGAGCTCCTTATCCACACGCGGTTTATAATAAAATCCCTCCAGATGGGCGAGGCTTATCAAACGGATGAGGTTGCCGTAACCCTCCTGGTTTTTGACCAAGATGACCAGATGGTAGGAGGCATCTTTGAACTTTCCTGGCTCCTTCTTCAAACGTGACTCCGGGGCTACATAGATCTCACACCCGATAAGCGGCTTTATCCCATGGTTGATGGCCCCTTGATAGAATTCGATCGCCCCAAACATATTCCCGTGGTCGGTCAAGGCCAGGGATTTCATCCCAAACGTGCGAGCGAGGGGAAAGAGCTCCTCAAAACGAATGGCACCATCCAAGAGGCTATATTGACTATGGAGATGAAGATGGACAAACTCTTTCACGTTCCATTCCTAACTACTACAAGATTGACAAGGATTACCGCACCGTCTGTCGACTGGATTAGTGGGGACCCTCAGCATTGCGCTTCTCAAGAAAAGGGGTCTCTTTCGCCAAGATCCTCATTCCCACTCAATGGTGCTGGGCGGCTTGGAGCTGATGTCATAGACTACCCGATTTACCCCCTGCACTTCGTTGATGATTCGATTTGCTATCGCGCCTAAGAGCTCGTACGGGAGCCTTACCCAATCCGCCGTCATGCCGTCAAGGCTGGAGATGGCGCGCAAGGCGATCACGTGCTCATAGGTCCTCTCATCCCCCATCACCCCCACCGTCTTGATGGGGAGCAACACCGCAAAGGACTGCCAGATATCACGATAGAGACCGGCCTTCACGATCTCGTCTTGAATAATGGCATCCGCCTCGCGCACAACCTTCAATCTCTCCTCGGTTACCTCTCCAATCACCCGCACCGCCAAACCCGGACCGGGGAAGGGCTGTCGGTAAATGATCCGATCCGGCAGGCCCAATTCCTCTCCGATCCTCCTCACCTCGTCTTTAAAGAGCTCTCTCAGGGGTTCAATGAGTTTCAAGCGCATCCTCTCCGGGAGCCCCCCCACATTGTGATGGCTCTTAATAGTGGCCGAGGGCCCCTTGAAAGATACGCTCTCGATGACATCGGGGTACAGGGTCCCCTGCGCCAGATATCCCACCGTGCCAAGTTTCCTGGCCTCCTGTTCGAAGATCGTAATGAAAAGCTCGCCGATCACCTTGCGCTTTTGCTCGGGATCCTCTATCCCCTTGAGGCGGCTGAGAAACTCCCTGCTGGCATCGACGACGTGAAGATCCCAATGGAAGGAATCCCTGAGGATTGATGATACCTCCTTGGCCTCTGCCTTACGCAAGAGGCCATTGTCGACAAAGATACAGGTGAGTCTATCGCCGATGGCCTTGTGCACCAGGGCAGCCACCACTGACGAATCGACCCCACCGCTCAGAGCACAGATAACCCGTTCCCGCCCCACCTCCTCCTTGATCCTCTTCACAGAGGCCTCCACAAATGACCTCATGTCCCAACTGCCACGGCACTGACAAATACGAAAGAGGAAATTACTGAGGATCTTGCCGCCGATCTCGGTATGGGCGACCTCGGGATGAAACTGGAGACCTATGAGGCCCCGATCCGGGTCTCCCATGGCAGCGATGGGGGAATTGGAGGAACTAGCAAAGGTCATAAATCCAGGGGGGAGTGTTTCCACCCGATCGCCATGGCTCATCCATACCCAGTAGGTCTGACCCTTCTTAAGCCCGTCGAAGATCTGAGAGGGCTCATCTATCCTCAGCTCCGCCCTCCCATACTCCCGCTCTTTGGAAGGAACCACCTTACCCCCCAGCAGAGAGGTCATCAGCTGCATGCCGTAGCAAATCCCCAATACGGGAATTCGGAGCTGGAAGAGCTCCGCATCAATGTGCGGGGCACCTTTATCGTAGACGCTGGCAGGCCCCCCCGAGAGGATGATTCCTTTTGTTGAGTTACCCTCGATCGCCGCAGGAGAGAGGGTGTAGGGGTGAATCTCACAGTAAACCTTCTGCTCCCTGACACGTCGGGCGATGAGTTGGGTGTATTGGGAACCAAAATCAAGGATGATTACTTTCTCTTCGGACATCTACTCCCTTCAAATCATTTTCAACCACTATCCCCGCTTCTACAAGTTCTCCGAGGCCCTCCGGGTATCTACCCCGTTCCAAAAAAAAGATCTTTCTCCCCCACTCCACCCTTTCCCGTTTCATCCGCTCGGCATATCCTTGGAAGGAATACCCTTCTCCGCGATGATCCGTCCATAAAAAGTCGAGCTTGAATGGAAAAAAAGAGGCAAAGAGAATGATGAGGGAAATGCCCAGCACCAACCCATACCTCACATAAGAGGGCTTCTCCCTCTCCCTCCGCACCTCTACCCGTGGCGCCACCTGAGCAGGTATCTCACCCCTCTTGATACCCAACTCCTTGATATCTCCCCCCTCTAAAAGACTCGCTAAAATCTCCAAGGTGGCGAATTTCCCCACGAGGCTCATGTCAACGATCTCTTGGACGCTCTTGCTGCCATCCACCAATCGGTAGACCGCATCGTGATCTTCCGACAGGGTTATCCCATGCTCCTCAAGGGTCCCGGCCTTTTGGAGAACCATTGTTGGAGGGGGCACTTTTTTCTCTATCTCCGGCCACTCATCCACCATCTTGAGGATATTCAACATCACCTCATCGGCATTTAACTGAACCGAGACCCTGGGGGATGCTTCCCCCCGGAGAGGATCAAACTTGAACTTTCCCTCCTCCAATCGAAACACCTCGTAGACAATCTCGTGGACCTGGGTGTAGAGGGCGTTGAGGACATCCTGCTCTTCAGCCATCCCCCCCTCCACAACAATCTCCCCCAAAAAACGGCCTGACTTTTTTTGGGTCCGCAGGGCGGTAAACAAGTCGTCCCGGGAGATGATGCCCATCTTGGTCAGCCGTTCCCCTAAAAGGTCCCCTTTTGTCCTCTGGTTGGAAGTTGCATGGGTTATCCTTCCCTCGAAAAAGAATATCCCAGCCTCGTCACCCTTCTTCCCCAACCCCCAGACCCTCAGGACCCCTGTCTTGCCCTGCTGGCCCAGCAGTTGGATTACCTCCAGAATATTAAAATCCCGCAGTTCTCCCTCTAAGGCCATCGCTTATATCACCTCCTGATCCCCTCCAGCGAGAAGGAAGGTCTAGAGATCTCTAACCCTTGCTGCTTATACCCACCCCTGAGCACCACCAGGTAAAATAAGCAAAAGGCCAGAATGATCAAAGGTCCCCCCCCAAGCATACCATAGGTGGAGGAGGGGATGGCCGGAGGGACTATTCCCTTCCAATAGTAGAATTTCGCCAAAAAGGCAAAGAATATCCATAGATAGAGCAACCCCCGCACATTATATCCCTTCCAGATATGACCGACGCCAGGTATGAGCAGAGGAAATAGTTTGTCATAGATCCCCATTCTCGTCTGGAATCCCTTTGTCTCCCTCAGCTTGCTCTCCTTCAGTACCCGATCAATTTCCTTACCCTTCAAGATCCGAAAGCATCTCACACATACACTCTTCCTACCCTCCTTTTTGCCGAGGGGTTGGTTGCTGACTACCCCGCACAGGGAGCATCTCCACCACTGCCCTCGCCCCTTACCCACCAATGACAAAACAACCACGGAAACAAGGAAAAAGACGGACAAGACAAAGGGAAAACGCGGAGAAAGATCGCGCAGCCAGACATCTAGTATGAAATAAGAAGGACCTGCCTCTCGCCAAAACTCGGCAAAGAGCCTCTTTCTCAGATGCTCCAGAGGGACAACAATATCTATCACACTGCGATTGGGGTGGGGGGAGTCGATCTCTAAATGGGTCCCGATTTGCTGGGGGCTCAATTCCATGGCCTTCTGGAAGTTTTGATCGGCGTCCTGCAAGACGAGCATCGACTTCTGCGAAAGGGCCTTGCTCAGATTGAAGTAATAGATACCGTTGTTGGGGGCCAGCTCGATGGCCTTTTGATATAACGAACTCGCCTGCTCAAGATCACCAAGGGCCAAATAGAGATTTCCAAAGTTGGAAATGCCATGAGCGTCTGACGGATTGAGTTTTACAAGTTGCTGGTAATATTTCTTCGCCTCGGAATAATCCCCTTCCCGCTTGGAGGCCAAGGCCACGGTGAACAGGGCATCTCGATCCTCCGGATGATCTTGGACCCACAGCCGTAATCTCTCCACCGCCTGGGGTTTCCTCTCCCCATACGATGCCTCATAGATATCAAAGACCGCCTGGGCCCGGGGCCCTTCCATGAATTGAAAGAGGGCCTCACCAGCAGGGGGAAGATAGACGACGAGCAAAAAAGAAAACACCACCACCCCCTTCTCCCCTTTCGTGAGGTACCTCCAGAGAATGAGGCACCACACGAGGGCGCACCACAGGATATTGAGCTGCAAGAGGAAGGGAAGGACAAGGAGAAGGATCCGTCCCACCCCCTTCATCATCTCTTGCGTACCCCCGTCCAACTCCTCTTTCAAGACATGAAAATATACCGGCAGGCGCTTAAAGCACACCATAAGACAAAAGGTCAGTATGGCCAACAAAAACCCGAGGCCTATAATATAAAGGATATTGAGGCATTGACCAGAGGCCAGGGCAATATTGCGGGTATAGGCCTTTACCCCCTCAACATTTTTCTCGATGGCCGCATTAAGCCTCCATCTATGTGTTTCCAATATGGTATGCCCTGTATAGAAATAGACAGGTGGGAGATCTGGCGCCATCCTTTGCGCAAACTCCCCCACCTTCACCGCCTGTTCCTTGTCAGGCAGCGCCATACCCTCCCTCATCAAGAGGACGGCATATTCCCATAAGTTTCTAATCCCTTTATCGAGCTTCCGCTGAATAATCTCCTCTAAT
>MGQF01000063.1:2598-2724 GCA_001797745.1 Deltaproteobacteria bacterium RBG_13_52_11 | reverse complement strand
TGCCTCTTTGGTTATAATTACGTCGTGGACATGGCTTTCGCGCAGACCTGCGCTCGTTATCCTAATAAATCTGGCCTTTTCTTGGAGATCACGGATTGTTCTGCACCCGACATAGCCCATCCCTGC
>MGQF01000063.1:2382-2531 GCA_001797745.1 Deltaproteobacteria bacterium RBG_13_52_11 | reverse complement strand
ATCCCCTCGGGGACCAATTTACCTTCCTCCACATCACCCTGGGCGTATCTGTCTTTGCTCCCCTCTCGCATGGCCTCGATAGACCCCATGCCACGATAGACCTTGTAACTGCGACCCTGATAGAGGACCATCTCGCCAGGGCTCTCATC
>MGQF01000063.1:0-2369 GCA_001797745.1 Deltaproteobacteria bacterium RBG_13_52_11 | reverse complement strand
AGGTTGCCGATCATCACCGCATCCGCCCCGGCAGCGAGGGCCTTGGTCACATCACCGGAGTACTTCACCCCCCCATCGGCAATAACGGGGATATTGCTCTTGCGAGCTACCCTGACGGCCTTCATGATCGCCGTTATCTGCGGGACACCGATACCCGCTATCACCCTGGTGGTGCAGATGGACCCGGGACCCACCCCTACCTTGACGGCATCGGCCCCGGCGTCTATGAGGGCGGTTGTTCCCTCCTCCGTGGCCACATTGCCGGCGATGATCTGACACGCCGGGAACTCCCTGTGAATCCACCTTACCGCCTCGATCACCCCCCGCGAGTGTCCGTGAGCGGAATCGACGACGATAACATCTGCCCCTGCCTCGATCAGGGCTGGGGTCCTTTTCTCTACGTCTTTCCCTACCCCAACGGCGGCCCCTGCTCTGAGACGCCCCAGGTAATCCTTGCAGGAAAAGGGGTAGCTCTCCGTCTTCTCGATGTCCTTGATGGTAATGAGCCCCTTCAGGTTGTGCTCCTTATCCACCACGAGCAACTTTTCTATGCGATGTTTGTGGAGGATCTCCTTTGACTCCTCGAGGGCGATCCCCTCGGGGACGGTTATCAAGTTCTCCTTGGTCATCACCGTGGAGATCGCCGCATCCAGCTTCGTTTCAAACCGCAGGTCACGGTTTGTCAGGATCCCCACCAACTTGCCTTTTTTGGTGACAGGGACCCCTGAGATCCCGTATTTTCTCATGACCTCCAGGGCCTCATACACCCGTTGTTCTGGCCCCATGGTGATGGGGTTAACAATCATGCCACTCTCGTATTTTTTCACCTTGTCCACCTCAGCCGCCTGGACCTCGACGGCGAGGTTGCGGTGGATGATACCGATACCCCCGGCCTGGGCCATACTGATGGCCGTCCTGGCCTCGGTGACCGTATCCATGGCCGCACTCAACAGGGGGATACTAAGACTGATGGAATTGGTGAGCCTCGCGCTGATATCTACCTCATGGGGGAGGGCCGCCGATTCCGCGGGGAGCAAGAGGACATCGTCAAAGGTAAGTGCCTCCTCTATCCCTGCCAGCTCTGGCAGATCTGTCATACACCCCCTCCTATCTTAAGTAAACCACCGCCCCTAAGGGCGGGATTTTGGGACCAACATCGAACTAAAGTATTCGCCTAAAGACGAAGGTTTTGATCCCTGTCCCTGAATGGGACAATAAATACGTTTTCGGTACTATAGCAAAAGCCCCCCCTTGCTGTCAACCGAAGGGGGGCAATTGACATTTTGCATCTTGACAATGCCTTAGGAAAGAACTATCATTTTATCAGGATTGATTCCTGTTTAGGTATATGGGCTATGGCTGATCGCAAAAAGATTAAGCAGCGTATTATAGACGCCTTGAGGATGAAAGGCTTCAAGTTGACTACCCAGAGAATGGAGATTATTGACATACTGGCCAATGAGGTAGACCACCCGAGCGCACAGTTCCTACTGAACAAGGTAAGGCAGAGGATGCCTCGAGTGAGCGCATCCACCATCTACTACACGTTGGGGTTACTTAAGAGGGAGGGATTGATCAAGGAACTGGAATTCTACAACATGGAGAACCGGTACGATAGCTGGATGATTGACCATATAGACCTCATATGCGAGCAATGCGGAACCATAGAGAATTACGAGCGTGATTTGTCGGGGATACCGGCAAAGATAGAGAATGAGACAGGCTTCAAGGCTCATAAATTGCGTTACGAGTATTATGGGACATGCAGGAAGTGCGGACAGAAGAAGGTGTAATTTTCTTATAGAAGATATGGGAATGATTCCCGAACAAGCTACAATAAGGAGGTATGTATGAAAGAGTCAAAGAAACTGACCACCAGGAACGGCGCCCCAGTCGTAGACAACCAGAACACCATGACGGCCGGGCCTCGCGGCCCGGTGCTGCTCCAGGATGTCTGGTATCTGGAGAAACTTGCCCACTTCGACCGGGAGGTGATACCCGAACGGCGCATGCACGCAAAAGGCTCAGGTGCCTACGGCACTTTCACGGTAACACATGACATCACACAGTATACGAAGGCAAAGATATTTTCCGAAATCGGCAAGAAGACTGATCTCTTCCTGCGCTTTTCCACGGTAGCAGGCGAGCGCGGCGCTGCAGATGCCGAGCGGGATATCAGGGGCTTCGCTATGAAGTTCTACACCGAGGAGGGCAACTGGGACCTGGTGGGGAACAACACGCCTGTCTTTTTCATGCGAGACCCGTTGAAATTCCCCGATCTTAATCACGCGGTCAAGAGAGATCCCCGCAACAATATGCGAAGCGCCAAAAACAACTGGGACTTCTGGAGCTCTCTGCCGGAGGCCCTG
>MGQF01000062.1:3459-36187 GCA_001797745.1 Deltaproteobacteria bacterium RBG_13_52_11 | reverse complement strand
GCGAAACTCAAAGGTGCGCCTTATCATGCTGACTTTTACTTTTTAATTAAATTATTAGGGATATGGGTGGCTCCAGCGGTTATCGGTTTAGGAATATGGGGATTCTTCTTAGCACCATCGACTAAAGAGAGCAAAAATACCCTAACCGAAGATCGGCCGGAAACTTATAAAGATGTAATTTTCAGAGCTTTTAAAGTTTATATTTTTGTGATGGGCTTGATTCTTCTAGGTTCTGGCTTTTCACCCATAGTAGAACAATATCTGATCCATATGTCCGCCAAGCTACTGTACTGGATAAACATGGTTTCGGCAATTCTTGATAATGCTACTCTTACTGCAGCTGAAATAAATTCAAAAATGAGTTTGCAAACGATCAAATATTTATTGTTGGGGTTATTAATAGCGGGAGGCATGCTGATTCCCGGAAATATCCCAAATATTATCTGCGCCGGCAAATTGGGCATCAAAAGCCGAGAATGGGCGGTTTTCGGTGTGCCCTTAGGCTTAGCTCTTTTAGTTGGATATTTTATTGTTTTAAGTCTAGTCGGGACTTAACCCTTCTAAATGGGTTTTTAAGGGTTAAAGAGGGTTAAAAATGGCAGAATAAGGCTTTTTTGCCAAGCTTTCACGTCGGCAACAGGGGTTCAAATCCCCTTGGGGACGCCAGAGATTATAAGGGGCTGGCAAAGTGCCTAAGCCGCCAACCGTTGCGCCTATCGAGAAACCAACTTTGCCATCCCATGCTAATTCCATCCTAATTTTCAAATCAGGACACTACCCACCACTGATAATTATTGATTTTTTGCCGTGAATTAGTCACATATTCTGTTGTAAAAAATCGAGTTATCCACATAACAGAAAATGAGACAACCGCCGCCCGCGTATCATTATAGTGTCTTTAAAGTCGCATACTTATCTCATCAAACCTAATATTTCTGCCTGTCTCAGATTATACTACCCCCCCACAAACATGGGAGGAGGCGCACCCTCGAATCGTGTATTTTCCAGAAGTTGATATAACGGACGATCTATGGTAAAAGAGGAGTGAGGAGATTGAACATGGGGGGGATTGAACCCAACTTCGATAGGCTGGGAGGCCTGATACCGGTGGTGGTACAAGACTACACCTCTGGTGAGATCCTGATGCTGGCTTTTATGAACCGCCAGGCCTGGGGGGAGACGCTGAGAACCCGTCTGGCCACCTACTGGAGCAGGTCCAGAAATGAGCTCTGGGTAAAGGGGGAGCAATCGGGGAACCTGCAGGAGGTCAAGGAGATCTACGTGGACTGTAATGAAGACACCGTCCTGCTCAAGGTGACCCAGCAGGGGGGAGGCGCCTGCCACACAGGCCACCGCAGCTGTTTCTATCGAAGGCTGGAGGGGGGAGAACTGAAGGAAATAGATGAACGGGTCTTTGATCCGGAGGAGGTGTACCGGTGAAGCTCTTGAAGCTCGGCATACCCAAAGGGAGCCTGGAGAAGGCCACCATTGAGCTCTTTCGGCGTTCAGGGTGGAAGATCACCATGGATTCGAGGAGTTATTTCCCCTCCATTGATGACCCTGAGATCCGCTGCATCCTGGTGCGGGCGCAAGAGATGTCCCGCTTTGTGGAAACGGGGACCCTCGACGTGGGGCTGACGGGCAAGGACTGGATCTTGGAAAACAATTCCGATGTGGCAGTGGCGCAGGATCTGGTCTACTCCAAGGCCACCCAACAGCCCGCCCGGTGGGTGTTGGTGGTGGCAGAAAACTCCCCTGCGAAGCGGATTGAAGACCTCAAGGGGAAAAAGGTCTTTACCGAGTTGGTGAACTTCACTCGCACGTACTTTGCCAAAAAGGGGGTACAGGTCGATGTGGAGTTCTCATGGGGGGCAACCGAGGCAAAGGTAGTGGAGGGGTTGGCCGACGCCATTGTAGAGGTAACGGAGACCGGGAGTACCATTAAGGCCAACGGCTTGAGGATCGTCGAGGAATTAATGACCACCTATCCCCAACTCATCGCTAACAAGAAGGCCTGGAAGGACCCCTGGAAGCGGGAGAAGATAGAACAGATCGGCAAGCTCCTGAAGGGTGCCCTGGATGCCGAGGGGATGGTCGGTCTGAAGATGAACGTCCCCAAAGAACAACTTCAAGAGGTGATGGGGGTACTGCCCAGCATCACCGCCCCCACCGTGGCTGACCTGTACAATCAGGCCTGGGTCTCTGTGGAGACGGTGATGTCAGAGTTGGAAGCCAGGGAACTCATTCCCCAGTTGATCAGAAAGGGGGCGGTGGGGATCATCGAGTACCCCCTCAACAAGGTCATCTAGCCCTTCTTCAAGACCACAAAGAAGTTGTGATAATCATTGGCTTTCGTCCGCACGGTGAGCAAGAGGGTCTTTTTCTTTTTGTACGGCTCGATATATTTTCTGAAGGCAGCCAGATCCTTGATCGGGTTATGTTCCACCTCAATGATCACATCTCCCGGTTGTAGGCCTTCTTCCTGGGCAGAGGACCCCGGTTCCACCTCGGTAATCACTACCCCTTCATTATCAGGCAAACCGAGGTGAGCAGCCATATCTGGAGTGATATCCTGGACCTTGATGCCCCAGCGATCTGTCCCCTCAAGTTTCTGTGCAGCGGCAGTGACCTGTTTCTCCTGAACTGCCACGATGGTAACCCACAAGGTCTCTTGTTTCTTGTCTCGCAAGACAATGAGCTTTACCTTTTTTCCAATTGGTGTTCTGCCCACTATTTTGGTGAGTTGGCCCTTATCCTCGACCTGTTTCCCGTCGTACTCCAGGATGACGTCACCCTTATGCACTCCTCCCTTGCTCGCAGGGGAGTCCGGTATTACGTCGGAGACCAGCACACCCTTGGATTCTGTGAGACCGAAGGAGCTTGCCAGTTCCGGGGTGATGTCCTGAATATATACCCCCAGATACCCATAGACCACCCTGCCCCTTTTGAGCTGGGGTAACAGGCCCTTAGCCATATTGATGGGGATGGCAAACCCGATTCCCTGACCCCCGGCTACAATGGCGGTGTTGATCCCCACCACCTCCCCCTTGAGGTTAAAGAGGGGGCCACCGCTGTTGCCAGGGTTGATGGAGGCATCGGTCTGGAGGAAGTCGTCATAGGGACCTGCCCCGATCACCCTCCCCTTGGCGCTGATGATCCCCGTCGTAACAGTCTGCTCGAGCCCAAAGGGGTTGCCGATGGCGACAACCCATTCACCCACCTCCAGCTTATCCGAATCGCCCATATGGACCACGGGCAGGTCTCCCGTAGCCTTGATCTTGATCAGGGCCAGATCCGTCTTTGGGTCTGTTCCAATTACCTGGGCGCCGTATTCCTTTTTGTCCGAGAGCTTGACCTTGATCTCTTCGGCCTTCTCGACCACGTGATGGTTGGTGAGGATATAACCCTCTTTGTCGATAATAAAACCCGATCCTAAGCTCTTCTGTCTGAACTCTCGGCGTTGGTCTCCGAAGAACCGCTTGAAGAAGTCATCACCGAAGAAGTCAGGGGAGTCCCGAAACCCCTGGAAGAAATCATCCAAGGGGCTCCGCACCACTTTAGTGGTGCTGATGTTGACCACGGTGGGCTTCAGTTCCTTGGCCAACTCGGTTAGGGAGGGGAGTCCCGTGACCCCTTGAGCTACCTCTTTGCCCATGGAAAGGGAGGGAAGGATGGCCAGAGAGCAGACGAGAGACACCACGAGTATAATTTTAGGTACGTGTTTCATTGTTTCTATACTCCTTAATATGTAATTTTTGTACGATAATGTATTGAAGGACGTAAGGGGGGGAAAAGATCAATTACGGTTGAGGTAAGGATTTCTCCTCTCTTGCCCCTTGCCGGTGATATATTCTCGCCATGAGATCTCCTTGATAAGCTTGATACCACCACCGAACTCCTTCTTCTTCAAACGAGGGGTATGGAGGGATTTTGTAAGGACGCAGAAGATGTCGTCACCCTTAAAATACCTCACCATCTCACAACTCTTCCCCGCCCCTACATGACCTCCTTCCATCACCAACTTGAAATACATCTTCTTCCCCGGCCTTTCTTTTTGACATCATTATAACCGAGGAAGATTAAACGTCCATTAAAGGAAGATTAAATCTTTTTAATCTTTCAGGGGCAGGGTCACCGTAAAGGTGCTCCCCTTCCCCACCTTGCTCTCCACCGCGATCTGGCCCTCATGGGCATGGACAATCCATTGGCAGATACTCAACCCCAGCCCCGTTCCCCCTGTCTCTCGTGACCGCGCCTGATCTACCCTGAAGAAACGATCGAAGACCCGCTTCAGGTCCTTCTGGGATATCCCCACACCAGTGTCGGAGACAAAAATTCTGACTACCCCTTGATCGCGGTCCCCCTCTACCTTCAACTGCACCTTACCTCCTGAGGGGGTATACTTCAGTCCATTCTCCGTTAAATTCAAGATGAGCTGTCGCAAAAACAGGGGGTCTCCCTCTACCGTCGTGAAACCGTCATCCATGAAATTCAGCTGAACCCCTTTTCCCTGGGCCAGAATCTGGAGATCCTCCCATACCTCCCGGGCGAGCGAGGACAGCTTGATCTCCTCATGCACCATGGTAAGTTCCCCCATGTCTGCACGGGAGAGGGTGAGCAGGTCATCGACAATACGGGACATGCGGCTTATCTCTTCCAGGTTGCTGGCCAATATCCTCTGATATTCCTTCATGCCCCTTTTCTTTTTCAGTCCTACCTCCACCTCTCCCCTGAGGATGGTTAACGGGGTCTTGAGTTCATGAGAGGCATCGGCGGTGAAGCGCCTTACCTGGCGAAACGATCGCTCCAGCTTGGCGATCATCTCATTGAAGGTCGAGGCCAGCCTCCCGAGTTCATCATTGACCCGCTTTATCCGTATCCTCTGGTTGAGGTCGCCGGAACCGATTCTGCGGGCGATCTGCGTGATCTCATCCACTGGCCTCAGGGCCTTATTGGCCAAAAAGAGCCCCCCAGCGCTGGCAAACAACAGGGCGGCTGGGACGGCAATGAGCAGGATGATGAGGAGCTCGTGCAGGGCCTCCTCCACGCCTTCCAGGGAACTGCCCACCTGGACGATCCCCACCATCCTCTCGTTCTCTGTAATGGGCATAGTCACCACCCGCAAGGGATATTTCCCCATGACCTGAACGGTCTCGAAGGTCGTCTTACCCTTGGACGCTGCCGTCAGGGTCTGGACGCTGATGGGGATCTGCATATCCCTCAGGTTGGTCGACCTGCCTCCGACCTTGCCCGATTCATCCAGTATTTGAATAAACCTCCCCAAGGGCCTGATCCCGAAGCGTTCCGTCATGATCTGGTCGAGATCGGTTATGCTGGTGCCCGCCCCAAAGGGGCTACGCGCCGAGGAGACGACGATCTCCGCCATGGTCTTTATCTTGTTGTCCACCCCCGTATAGAGGCTGTCGGCGAGGGTAAAGTACAGGAAGAAGCTGAAAGAAGAGAGGATAATTCCCAGGATCACCACATACCAGAGGGTCAGTTTAAACTTTATGGTCTTAAACAGCATCATCCCCTATTTCCTTTAGTATATACCCAACCCCTCTGATGGTGTGGATAAGCCTGCGCGAAGAGTTCGGGTCGACCTTTTTACGCAGATGATTGACATAGACATCGATGACGTTGGTCATGGGGTCGAAATGGTAGTCCCACACATGTTCTGTTATCATGGTCCTGGTCACTACCCGGTTGGCATGGCGCATCAGGTATTCGAGGAGGGCATACTCCTTGGCCGTGAGTTCGATCTCCTCACCCCCCCTGCTCACCTTGTGGGCAACCGGATCCAAGACCAGATCCGCTACCCGCAACTCCCCTGCGGGTTCCCGCTCTTTCCTCCTGAACAACGCCCTCACCCTTGCGAGCAGCTCGGCGAAGGCAAAGGGCTTGGTCAGGTAGTCATCACCCCCTGCGTCGAGCCCCCTGACGACATCCTCCACAGAATCCTTGGCCGTCAACATCAGGACAGGGATAGTCAACCCCTTATCCCGCACCCTCTCCAAAACCTCCAGGCCATCTATCTTGGGGAGCATGATGTCCAGGATCACGAGGTCATAATCGTTGGTCTCCACCATAAAAAGGGCTTCTTCTCCGTCGTAGGCGCAGTCCACGGCATAATACTCCTCTTCCAGCCCCTTTTTGAGAAAACTGGCTACCTTCTTCTCGTCCTCTACCACCAAGATGCGCATAGCAGGAATGGTATCATGAACATAGATGGCTCAGTGGATCCTTATACCGCGTTTGTCCTCGAATACCCTTTGGCACCTTTGAGGCGGGGTTTCGTCCCCATGACCGCCAATGCAGATATGTACGGTTTTTTATACTGTATGAGGGTGAGCACAATGTGTTATTATCATGTCCATAATACAAAAATGCAAGGGGTTTTTAGCGGGGAAAACCCTTGCCTCAGGTGGACATTTTGTGGTATGAAATAACTTTTGTAAAATTAGAAGATATGAGGATCAGGAAATGGCTGAGATGAGCTTGGAGATGAAGGAGGAGCGCAATCACCTCCTCAGGGAATCGGTGAAGAAAATCGCCTCCACCAAGGTAGCCAAGAGGGCGGCGGAAATAGATGCGGCTGGTGCCTTTCCATGGGACATGGCCGAGCTCTTTGCACAACAGGGGTACCTCTCGGTGATGCTGTCGGAGGGCTATGGAGGAATGGATGGGGATATCACCGCCTTCTGCATCATCGCAGAGGAGATCGCCTATGCCTGTGGATCTAGTTCCCTCATGATTCTTGCCCACTCCGTCGGTCTCATGCCTCTGATGATGGCCGGTACTGAAGAGCAGAAAAAGAGATTCTACGAGCGGGTGGCGAAAGACCATGCCCTGGCTGCCTTTGCCCTGACAGAGCCAGAAGCGGGTTCCGATGCCGCTTCTCTTAATACCACTGCAGTGTTAGAAGGGGATTATTACCTCTTAAATGGGAGGAAATGTTTTGTAACCAACGGCGGTGCGGCTGACCTATACACCGTCTTCGTCACCACGAGACCGGGGGAGAGGACCAAGGGGATCTCTGTCTTCATGGTGGAAAAGGAAACTGCAGGACTCACCATCGGAAAAAGAGAAGAGAAATTGGGTATGAGGGGTTCCGACACCACCGACCTTATCTTCGAGAATGCCATGGTTCCCAAGGAGAACCTCATTGGAAAAGAGGGGGGCGGATGGGAGATCGCCATGATGACCCTCAACCTCTCTCGGCCCGCCATCGGAGCCCAGGCAGTGGGGATCGCCCAGGGGGCCATTGACTTCGTCCTGGACTATACCACCAAGAGGGTACAATTCGGACAAAAGTTGGCCGATTTCCAAGGGGTACAGTTTATGCTGGCTGACATGGCCATGCAAGTTGAGGCCTCGCGGGCCTTGGTATACAAGGCTGCGACGCTCCTGGACCAAAAGGTCTACGAGAGGGATCGGATGTCCGCCATTGGTGTAGACAAACTCTCGGCCATGGCCAAATGTTTTGCCTCCGATGCGGCCATGCGGGTAACCACCGATGCCGTACAACTCCTGGGCGGCTATGGATATCTCAGGGATTACCCCGCGGAGAGGATGATGCGGGATGCCAAGGTCACCCAGATCTTTGAGGGAAGCAATCAGATCCAGAGGGCGGTCATCGCCAGGAACCTCCTGAGAAAGGCCTAGACAGAGGACCTTGCCTCTCAGGACTTATATCTATCCAGAACTGCGCTGCAATTGGATGCTCGGTGGCTCGATCTGTTCCGTCTTTCATAATACTTTCTTCTGGTCTATATATCGCTGTTAGGAGGGCTCATGAGGCCCAGTGTTCCATGAGCAGAGATCAGGGGTTGTAACTGCTGCCTGCGTAACGCAATGACCCACACAGAATCTCTGCAGGAAGGAGGGGAACGAAGGGATGCATCTCTATGAGGTGAATTTCCAATCGGTTGTATCCCCCTATCGGGGCGATCTGATCACCCCCTTTCGAGAGGTCACTGTACGCAAACTCCATAAGGTACCGGGAGAAGTCCGGGTAGAGGGCCAGATTACGTGTCACCGGCTCCAGGAGTTTATCGCCTCTGCCCTCGGGGAGACCATATTTTTCACCCTGCTGGGACCTGTGGACAGGAGGAAGGGAACCCTTTCCGTCGATGCCCTCATCACCTTCACCTTTATCCTTCTGGAGATGAAGGAAGAGGATTTTTTTCAAAAGACCTCTGCACAAGAGTTCGTTGTCGATCAGAGCTTCTTAGACCTCGCCACCACGAGTGGTATACGGCTCTCGCAATTTGAGGAATTCAATCACTTCCTGGTCCAGCGGACAGACGAAAAGGAGGTCCCCCAGGTAATCACGGGGCACTACCACTACCTTAAAAGCCCCCTCTTTTTCCGCGTCCAGTGATGATTGCCTCGGGGTGGAAAGGACTCCAATTTCCTTTCCTCTCCCTTTGCCTCGCCCTCATCGGGGGGATCCTGATTGGCGCACATATCCCTGTCATCATCTCCCTGATGGCGTTGTGTCTACTGCTCCCCCTTTGCCTCCTCCTCTGGCGCCGGAAGCTACCAATTGCACGACTCCTTGCGCTGGCCCTTCTGCTCTCCCTGGGAGCCCTCCTTATCCATCTCAGTATGTACCCCACTATCCCTCCCAACCATATCTCGCGGATCCCCGACAGACAAAAGGTGCAGATGACAGGCACCATCTACCTCCCCCCGCAGAGGTATGAGGGGAAGACCATCGTCTATCTCCTGGCCGAGGAAATCTCCGAAGGCGATACCATTATTCCTGTTACGGGGCGGGTGAGGATCACCCTCAGAGATCCTGCCATACCATTGAGGTATGGCTATCGCGTGCGCCTCCAGGCCAAGCTCTATCATCCCCGCAACTTCCGCAACCCAGGCTCCTTTGATCATGCAGGATACCTGAGGCGTATGGGGGTCTTGGTCACGGGGTATGTGCGTGATGGGGGCCAGATTCAAATCTTGAGCACGGAAAAGGGGAACCCCCTCTTGCGTGGGTTTGACTACTGGCGGGAGCGGGTAGAGGCCTTTCTCGATGCGAACACCTCCCCGCCGGGGAGGGGGTTTCTTAAGGCCTTGCTTATCGGTGAGCGGGGGGAGATATCCAAAGAGGTCAACGAGGCCTTTGTTGCCGTGGGGGCAGTCCACATCCTCTCCATCTCTGGTTCGCACCTAGCCATCATCGTTACTCTCATCTTTTTTTCCGTCCAAGGGCTTCTTGCGTTATCAGAGCGCGCCCTCTTGCGGTATGATACCCGAAAGATCGCCGCCCTCGCCACCTTTCCCCCGCTGCTCGCCTATATCTTCATCACCGGATTTCCCGTCCCCACTATTCGGTCGGGTATCATGGCCTCCTGTTTCCTGGTCTCCATCCTTTTAGACAGATATCGGAACCCCCTTAACACCCTGGGCCTCGCCGCCTTCATCATCCTTCTCTGCTCCCCGACTGCACTCTGGGACCCCTCATTTCAACTCTCCTTCCTCTCCGTGTTGGGGATTATCGTGCTCACCCCTCCCATCTATCGCCTCCTTTACCATCAGGACGACCCCCTAACCCTCTTGACCCGCAGAAGGGGTGGATGGATTAAAAAGGTAATAATCCTCTCTCTCATCACCTCCTGTGCTGCCTTGGTCGTCACCTCCCCTGTGGTGGCATTCCACTTCCATCGCTTCTCAACCATGGGTCTTGCCTCCAATGCCATCATCATCCCCTTGGTGGGGTTTGGCATCCTCCCCCTCGGTCTCCTCTCTCTCCCCCTGATCCCTATCTTCCCATCATGCGGGGCCCTCTTGGCCCAGGCAGCTGCCGTATTATCCTATTGGGGGACTAAGACTATGGAGTTACTCGCTTCCCTCCCCTTCGCCTCCTTTTACCTGCCGAGCCCCACGGCGCTGGAGATGATTATCATGTACGCCTTTGTCGCCTCCCTCCTCTGGCTCAAGGGGCCTCGCCTTAAAAAGGCGGTCCTGGCCCTCATGCTCGTGCTTGCGTTGCTCGATCTCTCCTATTGGGGCATCAGGGGTTCAGCGACTCACGGCATTCGGGCGACCTTCCTTGATGTCGGGCAGGGGGACTGCGCCCTGGTGGAATTCCCTTGGGGCAAGCGGATGTTGATTGATGGAGGAGGTCCCTACGGGGATTTCGATGTGGGAGAAAGGGTGATAGCCCCCTTCCTCTGGGAGAGGCGCATCTTGAAGATCGATTATCTGGTCCTCTCCCACCCGCAACCGGATCACTATAAGGGCCTCATCTTTATTGCCCGGCACTTCCGTTGCCGGGAGTTCTGGCACAATGGGATGGAGAACCCGAGTCCTAGCTATCAAGAACTTCTGGGAATCATCAGGGGCAAAGGGATCACTATGGTGAGGGTAGGGGATGGATTCGCCCGCACCATTGAGGGGGTTCAGGTTCAGGCCCTCCATCCTGCTGAGGGGTGGATGGCCGGAAGGGCTCAGAAAAGGGGTTGGGTCAACAATAATGCGTTAGTGCTGATGATTTCTTTTGGCGATCATCGCCTGCTCTTCACCGGGGATATTGAGAAACAAGCAGAGGCCAGACTCTTGGGGGCCGACAAGGGGCTGCGCGCCCAGGTGATCAAGGTCCCCCATCACGGGAGCAAAAAATCCAGCACTGACCCCTTCATCAAGCGGGTCTCACCCCAGTACGCCGTCATTTCGCTCGGCTTTGGGAACCCCTTTCACCTCCCGGGAAAAGGGGTTGTGGAGCGATATGAGGCGCTCGGTTGCCAGGTACTGCGGACTGATCTGGACGGGGCCATTACGGTGCAGAGCGATGGCAAAAAATTAGCGGTGAGGGCTTATCAAGGTCTATGAGGCCCGTTGCAAGGGGTACTTCCTCCCGTTGAGCAGGAGGAAGTATTCATCAGTATCCTCATCGTGCTGGGCGTGTTGGGCCACCTGGTAAAAGGGGAGGCGCAAAAAACGGGCAGGGAACCTTCCCTCCTTGACTAGGCAGTAGGGAACGTTCTCCTTTGTTATGCGCAGGGTATCAAGATCTAATTGCTCCTGGGTGCCGTCGTTGAGGCGGATGAGGAAGGCCTCCTCCCTGACCAGCTCCGCCCCCTGCACTAAAAACACCGTATCCTCCACCTCCAGGTATTCGCGCTCTCCGTTGATCTCTATATAATACCCTTCCTCGTCGAGGTGGAGAGAGTCATAAAAGAGGGAGAGGATATCCTTGCGGATGATCTCCCTCCCCTGGAAGTACCACAGGCCGTCTCTGTCAACCCTGATGGATGGCCGCTTCATACCTGCTTTTTCTTCATAATTTCCCATGGCGGTTTCGTTACCCACGAATGATGCAAATCCGCTATATCCCCCTCTCCCGCTGGCGGGAGAGGGCCGGGGTGAGGGTGGTTATAATTATGGCTTTCCCCCTCACCTTACATCCTCTCCCCCAGGGGAGAAGAGATATTGGTGGCTATTTTCTGAGTAAACCAAAATCTTTCAGCACCGTTACTTGCTCGTTTCAGAACAACTTTTTTACCCCTGTAAGACAATTCCGTCAAGGTGTTTTAGAACCAACATCCCCTATATAGCATTTTTTGTACAGAAGACCAAGAAACTGGGGCTTTCCCCTTGACAAAATTCTATTATGAATATATATTCATTATAATATTTGTATCTTATTGTTTTTATGCGCTTTATCTGAAAGTAATTGAAACATGACGCGTCCAAGATGCAGACGAAACATAGGTTTTCTCCCCAGTGTGACGTACTTTAAGCCCGCAGGCGTAAGGCTGGCAGAATTGGAGGAGGTCGTCATCCAGCATGATGAATTGGAGGCGATCCGTCTCAAAAACCTCCTCGGCTTACCCCAGGAGGAGGCCGCAAGGCAGATGAATGTCTCTCAACCCACGTTTCACCGTCTCCTTTTATCGGCCCATGAAAAGATGGCCGATGCCGTCGTAAACGGCAAGGCGCTGAGGATCGAAGGGGGAAATGTCATTGTGGACGCGAACAATATTCCCCCCTGCGGCTGGCGCCATAAGTGTCGGCATGGCTGGGGAAAAGGTATGCAACAAAAGGGGAAGGGCGTACTCACCCAACAAGGAGGGATAATGAAGATTGCGGTAACGAGTGTCGATGGGACTTTAGAGGGTAAGGTAGACGAAAGGTTCGGGAGAAGCAGAAAGATCATCATCTATGACCCCGAAACAAAAACCCACAGCGTTGTCGATAACACGGTCAGCATGAATGCTCCCCAGGGGGCAGGTATTCAGAGCGCCGAGAATATCGTCAATGCAGGGGCACAAACCGTCATCAGCGGCCATCTGGGGCCGAATGCATTCCGGGTGCTTCAGACTGCCGGAGTCGCGGTATACACCGCATCCAACATGACCGTATCAGAGGCACTCAGGGCTTTCGAGGAGGGAAAGCTTATTAAACTGGCCGGTCCCGATGTAAGCGGGCACTGGTAAGGAAGGGAGGTATGAGTTATGCCGAGAGGAGATGGAACAGGACCAATGGGAATGGGGTCGATGACAGGAAGAAGGGGCGGTTATTGTGCGGGATATGATATGCCGGGATATGCCAATCCAGCCTTTGGAAGGGGGTATTTCGGACCAGGAATGGGCCGGGGCAGTGGAAGAGGTCTTCGCTTCAGACACTGGTTCTACGCCACCGGGTTGCCGTTCTGTGCCCCCATGAACCCGTTTTTCCAGTGGCCCCAGGCAGGTGCGCCTCCGTATGGCTCACCCCCCATGGACAAGGAGACTGAAATCGACATGCTCAAAGCAGAGGCGGCTGATATGGAGGACGCCTTGAAACAGATTCAAGATCGCCTCACAAAGCTCCAGGACGAAAAGTAAAGGGGATACGGTGAGGGCTACTGCCCTCACCGTATATGACAAACATCCCAGGGAGGTAAAAAATGGCGAAGGGATATGGCAGGAATAAAGGACCAGGGAATATACAGGGTGCTGCAGGTGCAGGTGCGGGCCGCGGATCAGGGGGCGGACGCGGCAGGATGGGCGGCAAAGGGCTTGGCCCAGGCGGGGAATGCGTCTGCCCTACGTGTGGGCAGCGGGCGCCTCACCAACGGGGTGTCCCGTGCTACCAGCAGTTGTGCCCCCAGTGTAACGCGCCCATGACACGGGCATGAGCGAAGTGAACAGACGGAAGGTTATACATGAAGATAGCATTCGCAAGCGGCAAGGGGGGAACGGGGAAGACGACCATAGCAATCAATTTCGCCTACCACCTGGCATCTTTCAGACAGCAGGTTCAATACCTTGACTGTGATGTAGAGGAACCGAATGGGCATCTTTTTCTCAGGCCTGCCAACAACGGGAAAAAGCCGGTGAAGGTCATGGTGCCTGCTGTCGACCTCGACAAATGCACGTTTTGTGGAGCATGCGGGGCGCAATGCCAGTTCAAGGCCATCGTGAACTTCCCAAGCGCCACCATGATCTTTCCGGAGATGTGCCACAGCTGCGGGCTCTGCGTGAAAATCTGTCCCGAAGGGGCCATCAGGGAGGAGGAGCGCGAAGTCGGCTATACGGAACAGGGCACAGCAATCCAGGACATAGATTTTGTACAAGGGGTCCTCACTGTGGGCGAGCCCATGGCCGCTCCGGTTATAAGGGCAGTCAAGGAATACTATAAGGATGGGTATATCAAGATCATCGACGCCCCTCCAGGCACATCCTGCCCCGTGGTAAAGACCATCTCTGATGCGGATATGGTAGTCCTCGTCACCGAACCGACCCCCTTTGGGCTTCACGATTTGAAGATTGCCGTATCCGTCGCCCTCACCATGGATAAACCGGTGGGGGTCGTCATCAACAGAGAACAGGGGGAGTTTGCGCCTCTTAGGGACTACCTTTCGCAAAACAACATCCCCCTGCTCATGACGCTTCCTGAAGACAGGGAGATAGCCAAGGCCTATTCGAGGGGGGAGATTATCCTGAGCGCACTCCCTTGTTATCTCGATCATTTTGTGGACCTCACCATCAATATCGCGAGACTGCCGGGGCAGACAAGTCAAAGGTGACATGAAATGGAGACGTTAAAAGAGATCGTTGTCATAAGCGGCAAAGGCGGCACCGGTAAGACCTCTCTCGTAGCTGCCCTTGCCTCATTGTTTATTGACAAGGTCATGGTCGACTGCGATGTAGACGCCGCCAATCTTCACATGATCCTTTCGCCCGAAAGGATCATCCGAGAGAGCGCCTTCTCCGGGGGGAAGAAGGCCGCAATAGACCTCGCACGCTGCACCGGCTGCGGGGTATGCAGGGACGTGTGCCGTTTTGGGGCCATCTCATCCGATTTTATCGTTGACCAGCTTTCCTGTGAGGGGTGCGGCGCCTGCTACCTCTTCTGTCCGGCCCATGCCGTCAATTTTTCACCCCATACCGCAGGCCACTGGTATGTATCGGATACAGGCAATCACGCGCGATTTGTTTTTGCAGAACTTCTGCCGGGGGAAGACAACTCGGGAAAGCTTGTCGCGGCAGTGAGGAACGAAGCCAGGGTAGAGGCGGAGTCAATGGGAAAGCGACTTATTATTATAGACGGGCCGCCCGGCATCGGGTGTCCGGTTATCTCTTCCGTGACGGGAACGAACCTGGCAATCGTCGTAACGGAGCCGACTCCGACGGGGGTCCATGACCTTGAACGTGTCATCGCCCTGGCGAACCATTTCCGCCTCAGGGCCGCCGTGGTGGTCAATAAGTGCGACATCAACCCTTCCTGGCTGGCTGCCATCAAGGAGTACTGCGACGCAGGCAACCATACGTTTCTCGGCGAAATACCATACGAAACGGCGATTACCGAGGCGCAGAGGGCGGGGAAGGCCATCGTGGACTATAACCCCGGCTGCGACGCAAGCAACGCTATCCGGGCCATTCATACAAAACTGCAATCGATCCTGGAGGAGATATGAAAGAAGACCAATCCGCACAGAACATCGCAATACAGAAGAAGCTCGACGATATCGACCATATCATTATTGTACTCTCCGGCAAAGGGGGTGTCGGAAAGAGTACTGCGGCGGTGAACCTGACGCTCAGCCTCTCTCTGCAGGGGTTGAGGTCTGGCATCCTCGATGTCGATATCCACGGCCCAAGCATCCCCAAGCTCCTCGGTCTCACCGGCAAGAAGATGGGGATACATAACGAAGAATTTCTCCCCATCGAGTGCTACGCCAACGTCAACGCCGTCTCCATGGGCTTTCTCCTCGACAACGATGAACACCCCGTCATCTGGAGAGGCCCTATAAAGGCCAATATGATCCGGGAGTTTATCCAGCGCGTCGCCTGGGGGAAGCTCGACTATCTCGTTGTCGACTGCCCTCCGGGGACAGGAGATGAGCCCCTTTCCGTCGCGCAAATCCTCGGGAAGAAAGCCAGGGCCGTAATCCTGACAACCCCTCAGGAGGTGTCTATCATAGACGTGGAGAAGTGCGTCACCTTTTGCAGACAGCTCAAACTCCCTATAGCAGGGATCATAGAGAATATGAGCGGCTTTATCTGCCCTCACTGCGGAAAAGAAACAGATATATTCTCCCGAGGAGGCGGTGAAGCTCTTGCTCGCAAGCACGGCGTTCCCTTCCTCGGCAAGGTCCCGCTTGATCCCGATATCGTTAAAAGCGGCGATGAGGGCCGGCCCTCTGTGTATTTCTATGGAAAGTCGGAAACGGCAAAGCGGTTCGAGACCATCGCCACTGTCATCATGCAGGGGGAAATACATACGGCAGAAAAACCGCCCTCAACGCCTGAACAGCAGGAAAAGAAAGAAGAAAAAAATAAAAAAATACAACAGGAGGGCACCATGAAATTTGCAGTTCCCACATATGAAGGAAAGCTCTGTGCGCACTTCGGTCACTGTGAGGCATTTGCCTTGATTGACGCTGATGGAGAAGGCAAGGTGGTGAACGAGACCTACGTCAACCCGCCGCCTCATGAACCAGGACTGCTGCCTGTATGGCTCTCCCAGCAGGGCGTCAATTGTGTCATTGCAGGGGGTATGGGGAGCCGTGCGCAACAGCTTTTTGCGGAAAAGGGGATACGGGTGATAACAGGCGCTATCGCAGAATCCCCGAAAGAGGTGGTCGAACAGTACCTGAAAGGGACTCTCCAGACCGGCGCCAATACGTGCGATCACTAAGACACCAAAGGTCTTTTTAAAGAAATCGGCTTTTTATGGGAGGTCCCATATGCCTATTTATGAATATGTGTGTGAAGCGTGCGGGAAGGTAAGCGAATTTCTCGTTGGAGTTGGCCAGGGAGATTCAAAGATCAGTTGCAGACACTGTGGGAGCTTACAATTAAAGCAGAAATTGTCGGTAAGCAGTTTCTCCATGCATGGCTCACGTATCGGCTCACAGGCGGGAAAGACCTGCTGCGGCAAAGAGGAGCGCTGCGATACCCCCCCCTGCTCAACCGGAGGGGGTTGTAGAAGATGAGGACAGGATCTTTAGCAGTAGATGGACTTACACTTACTATTGTCACGGACAACTACTACGATGCCTTAAGGCCCGATCCACCAATTGGGAAGCGCTTCAGGGCCTTTCCCGGCGCCTCCATCCATGCGGAACACGGCTTTTCCTGTCACCTGGAAACCGTTATCAACGGGGAATCCCACTTTTTCATGTTCGATTATGGGCTGGATTCCCTTGGGATCATTAACAACATGGCACTCCTCGGCATCGATCCCGGCATGGTTGACGCCTTCGGATTGAGCCACGGCCACTTCGACCACTGGAGTGGATTATTAGCTATACTCGGACGCGCCAGTCCGGGCATTCACCTTTACGTTGGCGAGGAAGTTTTTGCCCGCAGATTTTCCCGCCGTCCCGGCAGCGATGATTTGATCGATCTGGGCAGATTGGAAAAGGAGGGCATAGAACGACAGGGTATAGCAGAGATAGTGGAGGCCAGGGGACCCGTCGAAGTGATACCCGGCTGTTATCTTACCGGCAAGATAGGGCGCGTCACCGACTATGAACAGGATTCACCCAACCTTATTATTCAAAAAGGGGGCACCTTCGAGCAAGATTATTTCCCCGGAGAGCAGGCAGTGGTGTGCAACGTAAAAGGGAAAGGCATTGTCATCCTATCCGGCTGCGCCCATGCTGGCATCGTGAATACCGTGAAACATGCGCAGCACCTGACGGGGATAGAAGAAGTGCACGCAGTGATAGGGGGGTTCCATCTTATCAACGCGGCGCCGGAGATTATCGAGAAGACCGTATCAGATATTAAGCAAATAGCTCCTGATTATATCATCCCGGCACACTGCACCGGATTCGAAGCGATTGCCTTTGTTGCTTCTGAAATGCCCGAACAGTTTATCCTCAATACCGCAGGGACACAGTATGTGTTTACCAGATGAGTAAAAAAATAGGCAGGCTGAAAGAGAATGTTATGGACTTTAAAACAGAATTTTCAACTTTGTGGCAGTCTCGGGAAAGATTTAAAAAGATTGCGCAATCGCATGATCTGCTCGATACCGCTGTCATCATCCTCGTTAAGACCTTATCTCCTGAAGAGGCGATCGGCAAACCGGGGAGGAGAGATTTCCCCATTGTCGTCGGTAAAGAAAGGGTGATTGAGGCCGAATTTCAAGGGGCAAAGGCGCATGCCTTCACCGATACGCCAAAAGAGTTTATAGGGAAACTGAGAGAGGCGATTGCCCTGTCGCTTCTCACGAACGGTGGGCGGGCCATATTCATCGCCGCAATGAACGCTGTCCTAAAACACCTCCATATTATCCGATCAACCCTCCATTGCCGGGACAATGAGCCGGAACAATGTGCAAAGGAGATATCTGCCCATATTAAGGATAAGTACGGCGCGCAGAAGGTCGGCCTTATCGGGTTGAACCCCGCTATCCTAGAGTCTTTATGTGACACCTTCGGGGCCGACAATGTAAAGGTTAACGATCTCAACAGGCAAAACATCGGCTCCGTAAAGTACGGCGTTAAAGTCTGGGATGGAAACATCATGGCGGAACAACTGGCGGAAAATTCCGATCTTATTCTCTTGACCGGCACAACCTTTGTAAACGGGACGTTTGATCGAATCTGGAAGGCGATTCAGTTCTATCAGAAACAGTATCTTATCTACGGCGTTACATCTGCCGGCATCTGTGAACTCATGGGCCTCAACAGAATCTGCCCTTACGGCAGGGTATGAGGTGTAATGACATGCAGATTTTAAGAGGGATATTGGCCGGCCTGAAAGCTGATTCTGCCGTTCAGGAGGTGCGAAGAGGTCTTTTCTGGACCGCCGTTGTGAGTAGGCGCTGCGGCCTGGCATCCACAATGATGAGAGGGCTTTGCCCTGATGAAAATAAGGACAACGGTAATTTTCGCCCCCCTTCGGAGATGACCGCAATGGAGCTTGCCCAGCTATCTTTGTCCGAAGACATTTCAGAGGCTTCGCTGGGACTTGCTGCAATAAACTCCCTCATTGATACGGATATTTCGGCAGCCATGGAGATTAACGCAGGGGATATACTTATGGAGCACGGAAAGGGGAAAAACATCTCCGTCATCGGCCATTTCCCGTTTACGGATGACCTGAGAAAGACCGCCAGAAACCTTTGGATTATCGAAAGGCGGCAAAGGCCGGGTGACTATCCTGAAAGTGATGCCGGAACATATCTGCCCCAATCGGACGTTATTGCTATTTCGAGCACGACGCTGATAAACCACACTTTAACGGCGATTCTTGCGTTGTGCCCGCCCGGGAGCGTGAAAATGATCCTCGGGCCTACCACCCCGATGGCTCCGGTGCTCTTCGATTACGGCATTGATATCATATCGGGCAGTCTGGTTACCGACACGTCAACGGCCTTGCGCTATATCAGCGAAGGGGCAAACTTCAGACAACTAAAAAGGTCGGGATCTGTCAGGCTTTTAACGATAACAAAAAAATATGCCGAGAAGGGGTAAAGAGTATGATCGGATACAGCGAAAAAGTGATTGAGCATTTCAAAAATCCACGAAACGCCGGTGTCATTGACGATGCCGACGGAATCGGCGAGATCGGCGATAAGAATTGTGGAGATTTATTAAGGGTTTTTATCAAAGTAGCACAGGACGTGGTGACAGACGTAAAGTACCAGATAAGGGGGTGTGGGGCGGCAATCGCCTGCGCCAGCGCCATGACAGAGCTTGCCATAGGCAAGCATATCGAGGATGCGATGATGCTCTCGGAAGATGATATTGTGGAAGCCCTTGACGGATTGCCTGAGATTAAACTCCACTGCTCGAATTTGGGAGCTGCCGGGCTGAGAAAGGCCATTATGGATTACTTCGGAAAAACCCTAACGAAAGAACGCAGCAATGAAATATAAGCAGTCACACGCAATCCGTTCGGGAGAAAAGGAAAATGCTGTATAGATTTGATAAAAAGGAGCCCGTGATTGGATCCGGCACATACGTGAGCGAAACAGCTCTGATCATAGGAGATGTGAAGATCGGGAACAACTGCTACATCGGGCATGGTGTCATCCTGCGCGGTGATTACGGGACAATCGTGATAGGGGATGAATCGGCTGTTGAGGAAGGCGTTGTCATTCATGCCCCGCCCCAAGAGTGTTGCTCCATAGGCCACAGGGTAGTTATCGGTCACGGGGCGATCATACATGCGAAGCGGATAGGGGATTCGGCAGGAATCGGTATGGGCGCCATTTTAAGCGTCTGGTCGGAGGTTGCCCGTGGATCTATTGTGGCGGAGGGTGCCGTAGTAAAGCGGGAGCAGAAGATACCGGAAACGATAATCGTGGCAGGTAACCCCGCGAAAGAGATCAGAGCGGTATCGCAGCAGGAACGGGACTTCTGGGATTGGACGAACAAGATTTACATAGACCTGGCACGGAAGTACTGCGACCTCGGTATGGAAAAGATCGACATACCATGACGCTATATCAATGAAACTATCTATCTCAGCATGGTCGGTTTTCATCTGCCAGATGATTCCATCAGGAAAATCAAACAGGTCAATAACACATTCAAGCAATATCGGCATGAAGGTTGGGAAGATCATAGGGTTTAAATAATCAAGAAAAATACACATACAGATGAGGAATAATGGCATTTGGTTTTGGAAGGAAAAGAGGTTTTCCCGGAATCAATCAACGAGGCAGAGCGAGAAAAAGAAGAGGCAGGGGAGGTTTTGGTCCGGGAGGACCGCCTACTAACTGCATCTGCCCCCAATGCGGACTTGTAGCCCCCCGTGAGCCAGGCCTACCCTGTTTCCAGAGAAGATGCCCTCAATGCGGGTCTTTTATGACTCGTCAATTTCTCAAGGTTGAATAGCCTATCCCTTCCGCCTGAAAAACCATGGGAGAGAAAAAGAATCATATTGACTCGCTGAAACGGGGACAAAGGATAGCCCGTACAGCAACTGTTGTCATACTCCTCCTTGCGGCGATCAAATTTGTAATAGGCTATTGCTTTGAATCGAGCATTCTTATAGCCGATGCATACCACAGCAGCGTCGATGCTCTGGCTATCTTTGCGTCATGGTTCGGTCTCTGGATCGCGGGCGGCAAGAAAAGTAAACAGTTCCCTTACGGACTCTATAAAGCGGAAACATTCGTAACTCTCATTATAGGGGGGCTGATTACCTGGGCAGGCATAGAGAACCTTTTCGAGGGATATAAAAGGCTCTTTCACTTAGAAACTCCCCCGGGGTTCCCCCTGCTTCCCTTGTCGGCCAGCCTCCTATCACTGGTCGTCGCCTATTTCATAGCCACAGAAGAAAAAGAGATCGGTGATGCAATTAATTCACGCGCCCTTCTCGCAAATGCGTCCGAAGCCTTTTTCGATATAGCGACCTCTTTTGTCGTTATGGCGGGTATTCTCCTCACCTTTGCGAGGGTTCCGTATGTAGAGGGAAGTGTCGTGATGATAATAGCGTCAGTGATTATCTGGCTGGGTATCAAGAATGTCTGGATATCCGTTCTGATACTGATGGATGCAAACCTCGATCCGAAACTGCGGTCCGAGATAGAAGCGATGATCTCCCGGGTGGAAGGAGTCAAAGACATACATGATATTAAGATCAGGCAATCCGGCCCCTTTAAGATGGTTGAATGCGAGATTGCTACAAGCCCATCCATTCCGGTCTACAAGGCCCATAACCTGGCTGACACGGTTGAGCATTTAGTAACAACTGCATATAAAGAGATCGAATCGGTTTTTGTGCACGTGGAGCCCTCAAAAAAGGATATTGTGTCGGCCATTATCCCTGTAGAGGATATGAACGGTCTCCAGTCCAAGGTACACGGCCACTTCGGCAGGGCGCCCTATTTCGTCATCCTTAAGATCCATGGGGATCATGCAGAGATTGAAGATTTCTATCTCAATGAATTTCTCGGCAAAGGGATGCATATCGGGGTAAAGGTCATAAAAGCGGTCATCGGTCATGGGCTTGACGTGCTCTTTACATCGCAGATCGGGGAGCTTTCCTTCCACATGCTAAAGGACAATTTCGTCGACATATACCGCGTTCAAGAACATATGGACGTGCAGGAGGTCATCGACACATACCGCAACGGTGAACTGGAGCAAATCACTGCCCCCACCCACAGCCTGGAAGAATCCCAAATCACGAAGGGGGTGAAAGAGGTGGTAGAATAACCATGTCGATTCTGTGCTATATTCTATTTTTCAGCATGCTCGGTAGTATCGGGGCGGTGTTGGGCGCTTCGCTCATTCTATTTCTGCCAGAACGATACCGGTGGAAGTTCATTTTGGTCTTCGTAAGTTACGCCACAGGAACACTTCTCAGTTCCGCCCTTCTTGGTATGATCCCGAAGGCCATGAAACGCTCTGCTTCGCCACTGTCTATTTCAGCCACCATCCTTGCGGGGATCATGCTCTTTTTCTTCCTTGAAAAGCTCGTTATCTGGCGTCATTGCCATGAACGGGCCTGCCCGGAATCCGAGACTGGAAACGAGTGTTACGCAGATCGTCTTCATATCCAACGGCATTTTTACGATCCTTTATTTCGCAGTGAGACGTTGAAAATTTTAACTATTCTACGATAAAGGAGGTATTGCCCATGGATAGAGTTTCGAAGATAGTGTTCCTCGTTCTGTTTTTTTTAGCTCTTGTATCGGGCCGTTCTTGGTCTGAAGAACGGTTAATGGTCTTTTGCGGCGCTGCTTTTAAGCGTCCTATAGATGAAATCATCGATGTATTTCAAAAAAAGAATATGGCACAGATCTATGTGACTTACGGTGCAGTTTCTACTATCTTTGCACAGATACAGCTCACAAAAAGAGGGGATGTGTTTATATCGCCCTCAGAAGATTTTATGGAAAAGGGCAAGAAAAAAGGCCTTATTGTAGGAGATTCGGTAAAGAATATAGCTTACGTCGTACCCTGTATCAACGTGCAAAAGAGGAACACCAAAAATATCCGTGGGTTAAAAGACCTTACCAGAAGCGGCATACGAGTGGCTATGGGGAATCCTGAGATAGTCTATATCGGGATGCTCACCGCCGAGGTCGTAGACAAGAGCCTGTCAGCGCAAGAAAGAGATGCTTTCAAAAGAAATGTGGTGACCCATACCGAAGATTTCAACAAACTTGCAACCTTGCTTGTCTTGGCACAGGTAGATGCCATCATCGGTTTCCACTTTCTCGAAGGGTGGTATCCCGAAAAAATCGGGACGGTGCGGTTGACAGCCGATGAATTGCAGAGAATCGGCGCAGGACAGGCAGGTATTATTTCCTATTCGCAATCGCAAGAACTTGCCCAACGATTTCTCGATTATCTTAACTCCGAGGAAGCGAAGGCAGTTTTTAAGAAATACCATTATTTCACTTCCCCAATCGAGGCATTCTCTTGGATAGGTGCGAAGAAACCTATCGGCGGAGAGTATGCCGTACCCGTTGACTGGTATTCAAGATAGGTACCAAAGAAAGAAGTGAACGCTGGTTCTAAGACAATTTTTAGTTCTCATGCACCCGAAGCCGAGAGGATCTCGTTATTCACAGCATCACCCCTTCATATTGCCAGTTTTCTGGAGCGCTGGGTGGCGGCGGCCACGGTCTCCATCACGGCCCCTTTGACACCTTTAAACTGTTACCCTGGTCCGACTCCAGACCCGACATGGATTAAAATTTCTGGTTAGACCTGGAAGCTATAGTCTAGCTTTCAGGTTCGCAGTCTAACACCCAATCTCGTTTATTTTTATTTTCCTGCTTTTTTCGCTATTTTCTCAAGCCTCTTCTCTTTGCGCGTTTTTTGTGGCTTCTTTTTTACATTTTTTTTAACATCACGACTTTTTGACATATCTGTTCTCCTTTGATTTTATTGGTTATATTACAGATTCAATATCTGACCCCAAATCTTGTATTCTTCGGTTCTCATCATTTTTATTTTCTCATATGACTTTTATGAGATGGATTCATGCAAAATGTAATAATTTCTATTTATCATAAATGTTAATAAATGTCAATTATAGTTTGATATTTTTACTTATAATGTAATTCAATAGGACGGGAATAGCACGTTGGTTCTAAGGCAATTTTTACTGCTCATGCGCCCGCGCAGCAGAAAGGGTCTCTTTTGTCAAGGCGCAATCCAACATACACGCGTCTCTTTTATAACCACTTCCTCTTTTTGAAATAAACCCGCATGAAAATCCCAATTCCAATCATAACCAACCAGATGAATGGATAACCCCATCTCCACTCCAGCTCCGGCATATATTTGAAGTTCATTCCATAAATCCCGGCAAGAAAGGTGAGGGGCATAAAAATCGTAGCAATGATGGTCAGCACCTTCATCACCGCGTTAAGCCGGTTACTGACGCTTGAAAGATAGATATCCAGTATCCCTGAGATCATGTCCCGGAATGTCTCGATGTTATCAATCACCTGAATGGTGTGGTCGTAAAGGTCTCTGAGATAGATCCTGGTTGAGGCTTGTATCAGAGATGATTCTCCCCTTTCAAGGCTGCCCACCACCTCCCTTAAAGGCCAGACAGCCCTCCGCAAAAATATCATCTCTTTTTTTAAATCATGGATCGTCTGTAATGTTTCTGGTGTCGGACGGGTGACTAATTGCTCTTCGAGAAGTTCTATCCGCTCGCCTAGTTTTTCCAGGATGATAAAATAGTTATCTACGATTGAATCTAATAAAGCATAAGCCAGATAATCCGCTCCTATTTTTCTGATACGGCCTTTACCGGTCCTGATCCGCTCCCGGATGGGATCAAAGGTGTCTCCTTCTTTTTCCTGAAAAGAGAAGACAAAATTCTGACCCAGGATGATACTGATCTGATCCGATTCTATCTCCTCTTTCTGATGATTGTATTCAAGGCTCCTGAGAACGATATAAACATAATCTCCATAATCCTCCATTTTCGGACGTTGATCCGTATTCAGGATGTCTTCCAAAACAAGGGGATGAAATCCATAACAATCGCCCAGCTTTTCGAGTATCTCTGTCTGATGAAGTCCGACAATATTAGTCCATGTCACCGTTGGCTTATCTTTAAAGATGAAACATTCCTCAATCGCCTGGGTTGCCTTTTCCTGGAATTGGGTCTCGTTATAATCTATGATGCTGATCTTGGGCGTCTCTACCTTTCTTTCTCCAATGTGAACGAGGCTCCCGGGTGGAAGGCCGCTTTTCTTTGATCTCTTCTTAATCAGCTTTGCCATGTTTCAACATCTTTTGTTCTCAGTCTCATTAAAGTGGATATCCTTCAAGAAGAGGACGTGGTTCTACGGCAATTTTTACTTCTCATACTACCACATCAGAAATGGTCTCTTCATTCACAGACTCACCCCTGTATCTTTGCCAGGTCTTTGGAGCGCTGGGCGACGGAGTACTGTTGTTGGAGTGAGTTGTGGGTTACAATTTTTCCCATTCATCTTTGCTGGTTCCTGCTTGACGAATGATCCTAGCCAAAAGCTCTTTTCCGATTATCATAAATGTTAATAAATGTCAATTATAGTTTGATATTTGAGCTTACAATGTATTTCAAGCTGACGGGACGGGGTGGGGGAAAATCGTTACCCTGATACGACCACAGAGCCGGAACGTGTTTCCAGGTCACTGGCAAACTTTCGTCTTTCCCTGAGATGCGCATGCAGGTCGACGCCGGTCTTCAAGATGACAAGAATCAGGAGCATAAAAAACGGTTGGCCAAGGATAATAATACATCCCGTGCCAAAGACCAGCGTCAAATGCATCACTATGACCCGACGATATGGTTCGAACATCGGATCGTTGCCTTTTGTCTGGCCCCTCTCACCCTTGATCAGGTAATTAACCACAAAGGAATATCCGTGGCTGAGGAACAGCGCGGCCACTACGTACCGCCCCATATATAAGAGTTCCATCGGCTGGATTTGCACGTTCAGGAACTCATGAAAGATCGCGTACAGCACCGCCCCGTGGGCGGCCGTAAACCCCCCAAAATGCACGATAAAAAAGGTGCAGCCGATGATCTTCATAAAAACAGTAAGGATAATGAGCCAGCCGCGGGTGTCGTCTTGAGCAAAAATCATCTTGAGGAGGCTGAAGAAGCCGATCACCACGTTCTCCGCCCAGTAGGCGAAAAGGATTTCCACCAGGTCCCAGCCCCCGAAAAGGACGCCCAGCAACGGCACCGCGTTGGCGCCGAGCAGAAAGAACACTGACGAGGGAAAACCCCTGCGCCCTTTGTTCATGACCGCACGTAATCTATCAAGAGACATCCTATATTTTCCCTGTCAAGCTGTTCTAGACCTAATCTTCCCTTCTTTCCTCTTGACAGCGAGTTAGGCTGCTCATCAAGCCTTCTACAGCGCTACTACTGAAAGGGCTGTTCCTATCAAAACCACCCACACTATATCCACGCTCAAAAGCAGGGCAACGAGTGCCGCACAAGCAAACAGAACATGCGGAAAATCCCACGGCACATGTGAGGCAAAACGCACGGTAACAGTCAGAAGAAGTCCGACAAATGAAGACAGTATACCGCTCATTGCTCTATTGAAATACGGTGAAGCGCGTAAACGGTCAAAATATGGTACGATTCCAATAACCATGAGGAAAGAGGGTGAAAACACGCCGAGAGTAGCTACCAATCCACCTGGAAGCCCATACAGCATATATCCTACAAAGGTTGCGGTGATTACAATAGGGCCTGGTGTAACTTGTCCGAGAGCAATTCCGTTCAAAAACGTTGAGCTATCCATCCAATGGCGGACTTGAACAATTTCATGGAACATAAGGGGAACAGAAGCAAACCCACCGCCGAAGGCAAACAAGTCTATCCTAAACATGAGTATAGCGAGGTCAAATAACCGACGTTGTATCAGCAAAAGCAGAATAAAGACGGCAACAATAAATGCCAAAAGCAACACAAAGGGTTTCATCGACAGTGGCTGTTGCGTTGACGCACGAGCCGAACGAGAGGCGTGCTGTCCTTTACTCAACATAAGGCCAACCAAAGCGGCTGCCGCGATAACAATAAGCGGGTTCACTCCTATTCCGAACAAGACTGCAGCAACCACAGCAATAACTATAGTGCCCCAATTTTTCAATGTCGTTTTACCAAATGAGACTGTGGCGTTGGCGACGATAGCTACGATGATAGCCTGAAGACCACTAAATGCCGAAGTCACGGAGGGTACAGTATGCGTGGAGGTGTAAAGGGCTGAGAACGTCAGCATAAGGATAAAGGCAGGAAGGCCAAAACCAACAAAACTTACTATAGCGCCGCCGACTCCTCGCGTTCTTAACCCTACATATGCTGCTGTCTGCATAGCTGTTGCCCCTGGTATTGTTTGACACAGGGCCACACCATCACGAAAAGATTCTTCATCGAGCCACTGTTTCTGTTCGACTGCCATCGTGCGAATGTAGGCTACCATAGAAGGGCCGCCGAATGCCGTAAGCCCCAATCGTAGAAAGGATTTAAACAGAGAAGCAAACGGCGGCTTTATAGTGCGCTCTTTCGGGATTGAGGATGTCATGTTAATAAATGTCAATTAAAGTTTGATATTTTTGCTTGAAATGCATTTCAAGGGGGACAAGGAAAATCGTTACCCTGGTCCGACCCGAGGCTTTCCCCACGTGTTAACCCTCGAGCCGCTTTTTAATGTCTTCTCTGAGGGCTTTCTTATCAACTTTACCCACTTTTGTCATTGGCAGTTCTTCAGCAAACTCGATTCTTTCGGGGAGCTGCTGTACAGACGCACCTTTCCCTTTTAAAAAGGCGATGATCTCTTTAAAGGTAAGCCTTATGCCTGGTTTAAGCGTGACATAAGCGCAGATTCTCTCACCGAGTACTTCATCGGGCATACCTATGACCGACGTCTCGCTAATCCCTGGGTGGGTACTCATCAGGTTTTCAATATCAATAGCACTGATCTTTTCGCCTCCCCTGTTGATGATATCCTTAATTCTGCCTGTTATCTGGATATTTCCAAACTGATCTTTTTTTGCCTTGTCCCCCGTCTTGAAGAACCCGTCCTTGGTGAAGATCTGGCTGTTTTCTTCAGGAGATTTGAAGTACCCCGTGAAAATACCGGGTCCCTTGGAGACAAGTTCCCCTTCGATGCTGGGTGAAACTTCATTTCCTCCCTCATCGATGATCTTGATCGTATCGTAGGGGCAGACCGGTCTACCCACGCTGTTGCAGATGATATCCATACTGTCGCCAGGTCTGGTGGCGGTATTGGTACCCTCAGACGAGCCGAACCCGTTGATGACGATACATTTGAGCTTGTCGTAGGCGCCGCGAAGCAGCTCGGGCGCGCTCGACGCTCCACCCACCGATATTGTCCTCAGTGAGCTCAAATCATATTTTTCCAGACCCTCCAAGGCGAGCATCCTCGCAACGAGGGCAGGAACGGAAGGGAAAGCAGTCACCTTTTCTTTTTGTATGCACTCGCAGATATCGTCCGCGTGTACCGAGTCAAGGAGGACAAGCTTCGCATAATTGAAAAGTGCTGCGCCAATGCCCCAGTGCATTGCCATGCTGTGGCCCACGGGCGTAATCACCATAATCGTATCGCTGCTCGTGATTTCCCACGCCCTGGAGTGATATTCGATGTTGGTGATATAAGAGTTGTGGGTCCGGACGCTTGCTTTTGGCAGACCGGTAGTCCCGCCGGTAGGCATGATATGGGAAACCTCTGCCGGATCAGGTCTCCTCTCCTCTAAAGCTTTGAGATTATCTTCCGTCAGCTTTGCCTCCTCAATCAGCTCATTCAGGGTAGGATATGTGCCGTTTTTCTCTGCTCTTACCTGGATTACGTGTTTGAGCTGGGGGTTTTGTTTCAGCACGTCGTCGATTATGGGCTGGTAGTCAATCTTTCCATACTTTTTCGGCACAATCCACGCCACCGGCTTCGTCAGTGCCGCCAGGTGGTTGATCTCCGACTGGTTATGTCGGGGAATGAGGAGGACGGTGAGGGCGCCGATCTTCTGCATGGCAAAGAACGCCAGGATATATTCATGCCAGTTGGGGAACTGGAGAAGGACCCAGTCGCGGGGTTTGATGCCGAGCTTCATCAGGCTGATTGCCAGCCGGTCCACCTTTTCCCGGACCTCCCTGTTGGTCCAGCGACCCACGCCGTCGACAAGACCGATCTTATCGGGGTAGATGTCGGTAGCCTTGTCTAGCATGTCCCCCCAGGTCATCCCAAGCCACCACCTCATTCTGCTATACTGCTCACGATCTTCCTTGGCGTATTCAGTAAAACCTTTTATCGCCACATGCCATCTCCTTTTTTAAATTCGCTCCTTTTCAGATATTATAGGGGCTGGCCACAGGGGATGTTGTTGACTAAGTTGACCTTGTCAGAATCAGTGAATATCGCGACCAGGGGAATAAAGATTCCCCATCAGGCACCCTGAGGCAACGAAGATAGTCACGATAGTCAACTGCTTCCCGTCTCCGTCCTCCTCCGATGATTTCTTTATTTACAGCATCACCCCGGTATCTTTGCCAGCTCTTTGGAACGCTGGGTGGCGGCGGCCACGGCCTCCATCACGGCCCCCCTGAACCCTTTGGCCTCCAACGAGGCGATCCCTGCTATGGTCGTCCCCCCTGGGGAGGCCACCCTGTCCTTTAGATGGGCCGGGTGCTCACCTTGTTCTGAGAGGAGCCGGGCAGTCCCCAGGACGGTCTGGATCGCCATTTCCAGGGCATCCTTCCTCGGCAGACCCATCCGCACCCCTCCATCTGCCAGGGCCTCGATGAAGAGACAGACATAGGCAGGTCCACTGCCACTCATGCCGGTCACGGCGTCCATAAGCGCTTCCGGGATGACGACTGTCTTGCCCATGGCATTGAATATCTCCTGGGCTACCTCCATATCTTCCGCAGATGCCCCTCCCCCTGGAGAGAGGGCGGTGGCGGACTCCAACGCCAGGGCGGCGATATTCGGCATAGCCCTGACAAGGCGCACGTCCTTTGCCAGGATAGAAGCAATGGCCCCGAGTGAGGCGCCGGCAGCGATGGAGATAAGGAGTGTGGATGCGTCCAGGGCAGGGGCAATTGCCTGAAGGACCCCCTTCAACTCCTGGGGCTTGACAGCGAGAATGATGATCTGAACCTGGGAGGCGAGTTTTTGATTATCCGGAATCGCCTCCACGCCGTAGTTCTTCTTGATGTAGTCCCCCCTGTCGGGACGGATCTCGCTGACCACGATCCCCTTTGCCATCCCTTTTTGGTGGAGACCCCGCAGGATGGCCTCACCCATATTTCCGACGCCGATGATTCCGATTTTCTTCTTCTGCATCTCCAACTCCTTCTCAATTATGATTAAGGGTTTGCCTGATCTCCGCCTGCAAAAAACAGGATTAATTCTTCATTACGGCATCGTTGCCCACAAACGGTGAAAATCCTCTCTATTTTCCTCACCTTCATCCTCCCCAGGGGGGAGAGGAGAGAACGAGGATTTATTTTCTCCTTAATTCTTCTATATCTCACTAGACCTCTGGAATCCTTGACTCCTTGAATCCTTCAGAGCTAAGAAACATCCATTGCGGTTTCAGGGATTACCCCCTGACAACGGCTTGTAAACATATTAAGGATGGAAATGACTGTGAGTTATTATTGGAGGGTATCTTCACGAGAATAAAAAATGTGGTGGAGATGGGGGGATTCGAACCCCCGACCCTCACGTTGCGAACGTGATGCTCTCCCAACTGAGCTACATCCCCACACGATTGCCCTCTATCCTTTGTTTTCGAGAAACCCCCTGATCACTTGTTTGAGTTCCGTCAAGTCCGAACTCTTCACCACATAGGCATCAGAGGCCCAGGTGGCAAGGTCCCTCTTATAGTCTCCGTAGGCGGTGCAGATGACTACCGGTAGTTCCTTATCCTGCTCCCGTATCCTCTCGAGGACCTCCAGTCCTCCCATGCCGGGCATCTTGAGATCGAGGGTGATTAGGTCCGGCTTCGATCTCTTCAGCTTCTGTAGGGCCTCCTCACCTCCTGCAGCTAGTTCTACCTCATACCCTTCCTCCTCTAACTCCTCTTTGTAGAGGAGGCGGATACCCTCTTCGTCATCGACCACTAAAATTCTCTTCATATCTGCAAGTTGAAAAATATTATCTCATTTCATGTTCCATGTCTACCGTAAAATCCTTGTTTCTGTAAGAACTCCTCCAGCGTGGGAGGGATTAATCTCTGCACCGATTTCCCCTCTGCCAGTTGCTGGCGGACTTCGGACGAGGAGATCCAGGCGAGGGGAGGGGGGAGCGTGAGGGGCAATACCTGTGCTGCAAAGGGGCGGTTCTCCTCCCGCGCAAAGAGCTCAAGGAGGACTCTCTCGTCGCACCCCCCCCGATTGGCCACCAGAAATCGGGCCTGGGAGAAGAGCGAGTGGAGGGCCTTGTCTCTGTCTCCATAGTACTTGGGGTCGATGATTCTCACGATGGTGTCATACCCGACGATGAAATAGATCTTCGTATCTTGCGGGTAGACCTTTTGCACGGCCCCGACCTTCTCCAGAAAGAGCCCCCGGTTGGAGATCCCCAGCGAAATCCGGGGATCATCCCCGAAGAGGACGAGGAGCATGAGGAGTCTGTCTTCCAGGAGGGCGCCGCAGAGTTCCTTGTCCATGGCCTGCTGGTCCAAGACCAACAGGATCTCGTCAAAGGGGACGGCGTTGGCCGCTTCCCTGACCAGGGCCTCATGAGCTGATGTTGGGGGATTAAAGGATGCGGGGAAAACCCCGAGCACCCCCCCTTCATCTCCCATCCCCTCCTTGGCCTGCTTCACTATCGTGATCAGGGGAGGCCTTCCCTGCGGGAGGGTACGCAACGCTTCATGCAGGTATTCCCGTGTGCGGGGATCATAGGGGTCTCTGGAATCAGACATGGACATATATCTATTCTAACATAGATGTCTATTCAATTCGCCCCGCAATAGGGGAACTCAAGTCCAAAGAAGCGGGACGTTGTTACCTGCGTTGCAAAAAGATTGGCAATATGGTGGGAATTCAATAGAATTTTTTTATTCCATGACAGGCCTGCGCAAACGTTCCCGGCCTTGAAAGTCGAGTGACGCCATGAGGTGGCAAGATTGTCTCTATCTTCATTTCTCAATTGGCTTTACAGAACATCCACTTCTTGACTTGACTCCACATCCATACTCATTTTATATTTATTCGCTAAGTAATTACTTATCACATCAAACGAACCTAGACAGCCATTATCTTCAGACATCGACTACTGAGGAAGAAGATGCCAACACCAATAAAGATGCGTTTCTCGTTACTGTATCCTGAAGACCACGAGGGGAAAACCAGATGCCTTTGAATGTGCATGGCGATAACCACCGATGGTGGGTTCTTGGTACCGTGGGAATCGGCATCTTCATGTCCACTCTCGATGCCAGTATAGTTAACATCAGCTTACCTACCATAATGGGCTACTTCAAGGCCAGCCTGGCCTTATCGGAATGGGTCATCTTATCTTATTTACTGGTTATTACCGGCTTGCTGCTCCCTTTGGGCCGATTAGCTGATATGATGGGCCGAAAAAAGATATTGCGTCTTGGGTTCATGGTGTTCAGCCTGGGCTCAGCCCTTTGCGCCCTCTCGCAAAATCCGCCCCAACTGATCCTGTTCCGCTCACTCCAGGCTGTGGGCGCTGCCATGCTCATGGCCAACAGCTTCGCAATCATTACAGCAGTGTTCCCATCTACGGAGCGGGGGCGCGCACTGGGCATCAACGGAACCATCGTGGCAATAGGCTTTACAGTCGGCCCCACTCTGGGGGGGATCCTTGTCAGCACTCTGGGTTGGCGATCGATATTCTACGTGAACGTGCCAGTGGGTATCATGGGTACCATCATGGCCGCCTTCGTACTGAAAGAACACCTCGTATCATCACCACTGGAAAACAAGCAAAGCTTCGATTTTTTAGGCGCCGCCCTGATAGTAACGGGCCTCACCGCGCTGCTGTTGGGATTGACAATGGGACAAGAGGGGGATTGGGGGAGGCCGCACGTCATCGTTGAACTGGCAGTAGCTGCTACCACCCTGGCCCTCGTGCCGCTATGGGAGGCCAGAACCTCGCAACCCTTGATAGACCTCACGTTGTTCAAGAACCGGCTTTTCAGCTTTGGCAACATAGTCGGATTCCTTTCTTTCCTGGGTATGTCGGCAAACCTTTTCCTGATGCCCTTCTTCCTTCAACTCTCCTTAGGCTATAGCCCTCTTCACGCCGGTCTGCTGATGACACCCACCGCACTGGCCATAACGGTAGTTGCTCCTTTGAGCGG
>MGQF01000062.1:3022-3318 GCA_001797745.1 Deltaproteobacteria bacterium RBG_13_52_11 | reverse complement strand
AGGGCAGGGATTATTCCAATCGCCCAACAACAGCTCGGTCATGGGTTCGGTGCCGCGGCATAGCCTGGGCATAGCCGGCGGATTCCTGTCTATGATGCGCAACATTGGTCAGGTGGTCGGTATGGCGTTGGCCGGCACGATATTGGCCAGCACAATGGTGACCATTGTAGGACATGCTTCCTTTGAGGCATTGCACGCGGGTGACGTTTCGGGCGAGAGGGCTACGATACTCGCAGCATTCATGGTCGGAATGCATCGCGCCTACCTGATTGCAGCCATAATATGTTTCCTTGGCT
>MGQF01000062.1:2046-2965 GCA_001797745.1 Deltaproteobacteria bacterium RBG_13_52_11 | reverse complement strand
CACCGTCAGAAATTAGATAAATCAAGAAAACGAGGGGAGAAATGTGGGAGTATGTACTTCAGCAATTGCCAAGACTATTGACACAATAGAATCCGAAGAAGAGAAGTAGGTAAATTCAAAAGGTCTCTTTTATACTGCCAATGCTCCGCATCAAATCCTCAGACGAAAGTGGCTATTTTTTACCCCTTGTGTCTGGCGTGACGGTGAAGACAAGGGTGTTTCTGTCTGAGCCCCTCCTGTACTCGATGTTTTTAATCGCTTTCTTCATAACCCTGATAGAAGGTACTTTTTCAGGCTCGAAGAAGTCCTCTGTCTCGGGGAATGTATCAACCAGAAGCATATTGAAGGGCGCTCCTGTATCAACAATATCGATAAGGAGTGCCCCGCTGTCATGGGCAGTGCAGCTAATACGGATTTCACCTGCTCCGTCAGGGCAGGCAAAACTGACGATATTGTGGAGGGCTTCTTCAACGGCAAGTCCTATCTCTCGAACCCTTCCATCCTCAAAACCCGCCTCCCATGCATGGGTAGAGACAAACTCCACGAGGGTGGGGATCGCAGCGGTCAGCGCCGGCTGAGTAATCTCGTTTGGAACTTCTTCTTCGGCCCCTTTTTTCATACATCTCCCCTCGAGAATTCTTTCTGTGTTGTTATGAAATCCATTGAGGATATATTAGCATAAAATGCGAACTGCTGTGCTGATTTTAGACAGGCGCATTACTCTTGTCTGGCCACAGAGAAGAACAAGAGGGCCAAGTCTTGCTTTTTGCATCCCTCACGAACGGCGAGAGAGGACAACCAACGGTAGATTGATTACGTTATTGAATAATTTTAGGAAGTGCCGTTAAGAGAAAGAAAAGGGGGATGTCAACATCCCCCTTTTTCCCATCCTACTTACCCTTAGGCTTTGGCGCAGCCT
>MGQF01000062.1:0-2035 GCA_001797745.1 Deltaproteobacteria bacterium RBG_13_52_11 | reverse complement strand
AGTCGGTCTTTGCAGTATTTCAACGCCTCTGCTGCGGGGAGGCCCTTCTCCGACTTTTCCTTCACGTAGGTATCAAACAGAGGTTGGACCGCCTTTACCCACTTCGCCCCTTCTACCTTTGAAAGGGGAATATACTTATGTCCTAATTTCTCGGTGAACTCACGTCCCTCTACGTCGATCCGATCCCAGTCTGCCTGGTGTTTCGCGATCCACTCCTCATTGATCTGTTCTATGATCTTCCGATCCTCCGGGGAGATGGCATTCCACTTTCCCTTGTTCATGACCACAAAGAAACCAATGGTGTATCCAATCGGATAGGTTTCTGTTGTATATTCTGTCACCTCTCCTAGTTTCCATCCCTTCAACGCTTCGGTCGGGCACATCACGCCCTCTGCGACACCTCTGCTCAGTGCATCATACGTCTCACCCATAGGCATGGCTACAGGAGTTCCCCCAAGGACGGCTACCATTTTTGAAACCGTCCCAGTGGCCCGAATCTTCATCCCCTTAAGGTCTTCCAGCTTTTTTACCGGTTTTTTGGTATTGAGGAGCCCGGGTCCATGGCCCATGAAGTACATGACTTGCACATCGTCGAGTTCTTTGGGTTTAAATTTCCTGTAAAAATCATTGACCAATCTGGTTGCTACCGTGGCGCTTGGATACCCCAAGGGTAAATCAACGACTTCCATCAAAGGGAACCTTCCCAACGTATAAGAAAGGACCGACAAGCCAACATCCGAAATCCCTTGCACCACACCATCATAACATTTGTCGGCAGGAGTCAATGTTCCCCCTGGGAACACCGTGACCACCACCCTTCCGTTTGTTCTCTTCTCGATCTCCTTTCCCCATTCAACAGACAGAACCGTGACCGAATGAGGTGCAGGAAAAAAAGTCGAATAATTGAGCTTCATTTGCCCGTAGGCAGGTAAGATCGCGAACGAGAATCCAACGCACAAGAGGACAAATATTGCAGATACCAGTTTCAACTGTCTCATGTTAATCCTCCTTTTTCATCGTTTGAATTTTGCTTAAAACTCCATGTTGTTGTCTAACCCTCCTACTTCCCACATCTTTCCTTTTTTCTTCTCCCATCCCCCCTTTCTGTAAGATAGTGAAACTCCTCTTCATACATAGAAGCTTTTGCAGATTGAACTGCTAAAAGCCCTGCCCAGATTCAAAGGCCAGATTTTCGAGATCTCCCAAAGCAAGGGGGTCTTTGCTCTCCCCCTTTCAGAAATTTGTATTATTTTAATCCAGGTACTTTTTTTTATCAATCAAAATTTCCAAGATCATCGCACCATGTTTCCCGCCGGGGAGCTTGGTTTTTCCAAGAGGGCCTGCTCAGAGACTCACCAAAGGAGATCTGTCACATTGATTTCAAGCATCTTCACAGAGGCGAGAATCCGGTCGACGTTCCGGTTCACCGCCTGCATCCCTCCCGAAAGGGCCTTCAACTCCTCAGCCGCCTTCTTGATGGTCTTGATCCGGGCATCCATTTTTTCCATCTCTTTTCGATCCATCCTCATTCCCTCAACGCCTTAAATTCCAAGCATTGGTACTTGTAGTTTGGTGCTTCACTTTCTATCCGTGCTTTCTCAGGTCCTTGAACCGCTTCGCCTTGACCTCATACCGGGGTAGCGAATTATGCGGGTGAACCTCGATGTTATACCCCAGGTTCGTCTTCAGCCGAAGCTGGTCCTTGAGCTGCCCAAGAATCGCCTCACGATTTCCCTCCGCATCAGGCAACAGTTCCACCTTAAGCGTAATATCGTCCAAATCCCCCTTCTTCGTTACCACCACCTCGAACTCGTTGCCTAATCCCTTGATCAAACGGACCACCTCTTCTATGGCCGTGGGGGCCAAGAGGACTCCTTTCACTTTGGTGATATCATCAGCGCGCCCCACCACCCCGCCATCGATCATACGGAATGTCCTGCCGCATTCGCACTCTTTGCTACTCCACAAAATTACGTCTTTGGAATCAAACCTGATACAAGGCTTGCCAATCCGATCAAATGCTGTGATTATCATC
>MGQF01000061.1 GCA_001797745.1 Deltaproteobacteria bacterium RBG_13_52_11 | reverse complement strand
CGAAGTAGAAAACAATCCACTCGGCCGAGTTCGGGGCGCAGAGGCCAACGTGGTCATTCGGGTTAACCCCCATTTTGATGAGACCGGTTGCTACCCGGTTCGCCTGATCATTGAATTCCGCATAGGTGATCTCTCGTCCAGCGTCGCTAAGGGCCGTCCGGTTAGGAAAATAGAACGCAGCGCTTTCTAAGTTATTGGAAATATTCATAAACTATTTCAAAAGCTTATTCTCAAAAAATCTTGATATAAAAGTTGTTTTGGTATAATATTAGACCAAACGATATCTGTCAAGAAACAATTTTACTCTCCCCATGGTTGGTCACTAACCAATAGTTTCGCAGAGGCGGTGAGAGTTATGAAGTGTAAGTGTTATTTGTCGGCATATGAGGTTCTAGAACCGAAGGTTTCCCTCTTCAGAGCAGAACGATTCGTCAATGGATCCTCCTATGATTTTCAATCAGCACGTAGTCAGGAAAAGATGGAAACCTTAAAATGGGGAAATTTTTGATTAGGTATAATATTTTTTAGAATTGATATCTGTGAACAATTATTGCAAAATAGGTATTTCTCATACCCTACAGGAGGAAAGATGACCAGATTTAAGCCTATCAGGCAATTTCGAGTTTCAGAAGAGGTTGCTGAACAGCTAAAGCAATCTATTCTCTTGGGTCATTTTAAGTCCGGAGATAAACTGCCTGCGGAGCGAGACCTTGCAGAAGAATTTAAGGTGAGTCGCGTGGCGATTCGTGAGGCCCTTCGAAAATTGGAGAATTCTGGATTTATAATTACCCGGCAGGGGGCAACTGGTGGTGCTTATGTGACCGATTTGACATTCGAACATCTGGCCGATGCCTTTTTAGATTTATTTTTAGCTGAAAAGATTACCATTCCTGAGATGCATCAGGTGAGAATTCTTGTGGAACCCAAAGTGGTCCAGTTGGCAGCCTTGAAAGTCACCCCAGAATATGTTCAACGGCTTGAAGACGCTGTGGAGGCCGAAGAGCCCCCTACATCATCCTTATCTGAAGATATCGAAAGAAAACAAAAGATGCATTTTATTCTGGCTGAGATGTGCGGCAACCGTTTCCTCGAAGCCCTGGTTGGGTCTCTAATGAAATTAACCAGGAGGGCACTAGAAGCGGTAGAGACTGACCCTTCCTATATGCATTCTGCAGAACTGCTCTATTATCTCCATCCCGCAGGAATGCATCGCCCCATTGTGGAGGCAGTTTTGGCTGGGGATCCTGAGGCAGCAGCGAAGGCCATGGAAAACCACGTCATTGAATTTGGTGAAAATCTTAATAAGATGGAAATGAACTACCGCAAAAAAGCCTTATGATCTAATTCCCTATATTTTTTCATTGACAATACTCCCTTTCCCTTGCTTTACTTATCATAACTTAAAAAAAGTTCTTATCAAAGAGCATCGGGTAGGGCTGCAAGACGCAATAGTAATGAGGAGGAGGGGATGCAATGATCACGAATCTCAGGTTTTGGAAAAGCATTGCGATACTTTTTCTAGTGGTGCCTCTTTGGGCTTGCGGAGCTGAACCCCAGACCGCTGAAACGCCTGCCGCAACTGGTCCGGAAGAGGCGGCGCATCCTTCGAACACCGGCGGTCCGGGAGAGGCGGTAAAACTGATTGGTGATCCTAAAAAAGGAGCTGAAATCTTTAACGCTAGCTGTATCGGGTGCCATAATGCGGAAGGGAGGGAGGGGATGCCTAACCCTGGCTCGGCGGATGGTACCGTTCCTGCCTTGAATCCGATTGATCCCACGCTATACAGCAAGGATTACAAAACGTTCGCTACGAACATCGACCTTTTTATCCAACACGGGTCTACACCCGAAGGGAGCAACCCTGCTTTGAAGATGCCGGCCGTCGGAGATCAGAAGCGTCTGACGCAGCAACAGATCGCTCATGTGATAGCCTACATCATCGGTCTGAACAAGAAATAAGAGCCCTCGTTTGCGGCCTCATCCCTTTCTCCTGTCTTCCTACCGGTAGGAAGACAGGAGAACTGCAAGAGCAATAAAAGAACACAACGTCCTTACTTCCATGTGCCCTTTGTTTCTTTCAGAAGCAGAAGGTAGTCATAGAGTCCCTTGGCCTGCTGGTCAGAGATCTTCGATGAAGGGAACGAGGGCATTGGTTGAACGGGTTTTCGGATCCAAGTAAGAAAGACGTCAAATTTCTGCATCGCGGGGGAGCCTTTCAGGGGCTTATTCGGGTTGACGGTGTTGCCCCCGTTGGGATGACAAGCTGCACAATGTTCGTTAAACAGAACTGTACCTGAACTACCCGGTGCCGAATCCTGAGTAAAAGCTGAAATAACAAATGAACACATAAAAGCCGCTATTATGATGAGCATTGCAAGAATTGTTTTCATCTCACGCCTCCATTTTTGAAGTCTTAAGCATATATAGCGCACCGTTCACTGGCCAGTACCGTAATTGGCGGCCAGGTAGCCTGCAATGACCTTGGCGTCATCTTCACTGATGGGTGCACCGTAGACCTTGATCATTTTGTTTACGCTGCCTGTCCATTGGGCCTTAGTCCCTTTCGGCTGCATGGTGATATACTCCGCGCTATGGCAGATAACGCAGTATGTTGCCGCCTTATCCATGCCTTGCCCAGGCTTGAGATCAACCTTCTCTGGCGGGAGGGTAATCGTCTTGGTCGTCCCTGTTGTCACAACGGTCTGGGCATAAGCAAAGCAGACCGTTGCTACCGTAGCCAATACAAAAAATATGATCGATTTTTTCATGGTCCCCTCCTATCTTATCTAACCGCTACTTCGTTCTTTTGCACCATGTTCCACAGATATCCTGACGGGTTCCACAGACCCTCGAAGGGCTGGGATTCACCGATGCTGTTGGTTGCCTTGGCCATGAGGGTGTACTTCCCCGGTTTCGCGGGCCTCCAGGGGTAAGAGAACTGGATCCAGGAATACCTTCCTAAGTCCCTGCCGAGTTTTGCCTCGCGCCATGTCTTTCCGCTATCAGTGGATACGATAACTTCCTTGATGCTGTAACCACCGGAAAAGGCAATGCCCTTTATCTCTGCCGGCTGATTGACTTTTATGGACGCCCCTTTGGCAGGTTCTATAATCAGGGATCTAGCAGTCATCCGGTTGATCGGTATCGTACTTTTCGGCGCCGTCCCCGGGGGGACACAGCCGCACGGTGTATCGGGGATCCGGTAGGCGGTCTTCATAAAGAAGCCTTCAAAGGGTTTTGTCAGCACGTTGATCTCCGTCAGTGATTTCACCCAGTACGTGGCATACCACCCGGGGACGATAAGCCTTGCAGGGAACCCATTGAGCATGGGAGGGGGCGTGCCGTTCATCTCATAGGCAACAATGATGTCTTCTTCTATGGCCTTGTCAATCGGCAGGCTCTTCACGAAATCGGGGACAGAAGGAAGAGGCGGTCCATCGAGGGCGTCGAAAGAGACGTCCACAGAACCTGGTTTTATGCCCGCCTTGTTGAGGATGTCTTTTAGACGAACTCCTCCCCAGGTACAATTGGCCATGGCACCATTGCCCCACTGTCCACCGAAGACCCTCGGCTCAAAGTATCTCCTGCCGTTGCCTGAACACTGCATCACCGCTGTATAGGTGACCTTCTCGAACTTCTTCAAATCATCCAACGAGAGGTTCAGCTCCCGTTCCGTGTTCCCCTTGACCTTCAGTCTCCATTGGTTCAAATCAACGGATGTGGGGATATTGGAAATATGCCACCTTACGAAGACCGCTTCATTGGGCGTTATCAGCTCTTTAAAATAGTGGAGTGGTGTCTCAAGCTGTGGGGGTCTCGATGTCAGCCGTATAAGATCCGTCTTTTCAGGGAATTTTGCGAGTCTCCTCTCCTCACCGAGGAGCGTCGATGGGACACCCCCGACTGCTGCCGCAACCGTGGCCATACCGGCCGCCATCAAAAAATCTCTCCTGGTGAATCCATCATTTTTCATAGCCTCCCCCTTTCTGTTTGACTTTAAAGGCTAAAGCCATACCCTACACCCTGTACTTGCCATTTTATCAGATTCCTTAAAAATGTCGAGAGCGCAGGAGACACGGTGGGCTGGAACGGGACTTTGGTTCTAAAGCAACTTCTCAACCTGTTCCTAAGCTGGTGGCGGCCAGCATGGCAACCGGAGGAATGTTTCCTATCCCTACACCAGTTTCAGAAGGTGCTGGGTATGGAAGTCTCTTTTGGTCCTCACCGCAGGTAGGTTATCTCGATGGTAGCTTAAGAGGGGAAAAGGGCTTTTTTGATTTTCCCGTGGTGATAGAAATCGTCGAGGCCGATTACCACCTAATGAGAGCACTCCCCCACGTCAATCCCCCGCCGAAAGCGGCCAACAGGACCAGGTCCCCCGGCTGGATGGTGCCATCTCTCGCCGCCTCATCCAGGGCAATGGGGACCGTGGCGGACGAGATATTCCCGTACCGGTCAATGTTCACGTAGACCTTATCCATGGAGACGTTCAGCCGCTTGGCCACCCCTTGCAATATACGGAGGTTTGCCTGATGGGGGATAATCACCTTGATATCATCCAGGGTGAGGTCGTTATGGTACAGGGCCTCCTCGCAGGCCTCGGCGAACCGCTTGACGGCCACCTTGAAGGATTGGTTGGCACCGATCATGTTAAGGGTATGGAGCTTCTTGTCCACGCTCTCGTATGATATGGGGGTGGTCTTCGACCCGCCTCCGGGCATCAGGAGGGTATCACCGCCCGCCCCATCGCTGTGTATGTGGGTGGAAAGGATCCCCCTGCCGTCTTCCACCTCCGTGATCACCGCTGCCCCGGCGCCGTCACCCCAGAGGATGCAGGTCTCCCGGTCGGTCCAATCCAAGGTCCTCGTCATGATCTCCGAGGCGACTATGAGTGCATTGCGGTAGATTCCGGTCTTGATATACTGCTCCGCTACGGAGAGGGCAAAGATAAAGCCCGTGCAGGCAGCAGTGACATCAAAACTGACGGCGTTCACCGCCCCGAGCTTCGCCTCCAGCCAATTGGCCCCCGCAGGGCAGTGGGTATCCGGGGTGATGGTGGCCATGACGATGAGTTCTACCTCTTCAGGTGCAATACCGGCATCCATGAGAGCCCGTTCACCCGCCACTTTGGCCAGATCCGAGGCCGCCTCGTCGGCCCTGGCCAGCCGCCGCTCTCGGATCCCCGTCCTCGTTGTTATCCACTCGTCGCTGGTATCGAGGATCTTCTCCAAATCGAAATTGGACAAGACCTTTTCCGGAAGATAGGAACCAGTTCCGATGATTCCCACACGCTTCATTCCTTTTCCCCCTGATTGGGAATTTATCAATACTGTGGCAAGGCACTAAAAAATATACCCTTGTCCCCCTTTTTGTCAATGAAAAAGAGCCCGGGGAGAAATACCTACGAGGGCCTTGACAGAAAAGGGGGAAAAAGGGTATAAGATATGTGATGTCATGAGCTTGCAATGAGGTCGAGAGATGGAGCACGCCCTGCTTTTAAACGCTACCTATGAACCTCTGCGGGTGGTTTCGTGGAAGAAGGCCATTACCCTGGTCACGTTGGGTAAGGTGGAGGTCATCGAGGAATACGATCGAGAGGTACGAAGTATCTCCTTTACCATCAGGATCCCCTCCATCATCCGGCTCATCAGGTACGTGCGTAAGAAGAAGGGAGGAGTAAAGTTCTCCCGCCAGAACATCTACGCCCGGGACAAAAATCAGTGTCAGTATTGCGGGAACAAGCTCTCCAGCGAGGAACTGACCTATGACCATGTGGTCCCCCGCTCGATGGGGGGGCGGACCGAGTGGAACAATATCGTCACCTGTTGCATGGACTGTAACCGAAAGAAGGGGGGAAAGACCCCGCAAGAAGCGGGGATGAAGCTCTTGCGCCGACCTATCAAGCCGGAGTGGCTCCCCATCTTGCGAATCACCATCAACGTCAAGCAGGCCCCTGAGTCGTGGTTCGACTACCTCTACTGGAATGTGGAGCTCGAGACATAGACCCTTGTAACGTCGCCGCTATCTATGATAGGCAGGCCATCGGCCTGCCTATCTTTTAATGGGGCGAGGCGTCTACAATTTCCTCTCGGGGCCGCTGTCGCTGTTGCCGAGGGTTCATCCGCCATCCACCTTCCCTTCCACATGATTACATCGAAGTGGAGGGAAACGAGGCTGGATATCCGGGATGCTGAAGGATAAAAAATTCATTGCACAAAACTCTACCCTTGAATCGATGGAATGTATACAGGTGAGCAACAGAAATGGATAAAAAGGAATTAACAAGAAACATCCTCGAATTAAAACGACAGAGAAATGCCGTCATCTGCGCGCACAATTACCAGATAGACGAGGTGCAGGAAATAGCCGACGTGGTAGGGGATTCCTTTGCCCTCAGCAAATACTGCGCCTCAAGCCCCCGGGATGTCATTGTCTTTTGTGGTGTCCATTTTATGGCTGAAAGCGCAAAAATGTTATCTCTTCAAAAAACGGTACTGCTCCCCGAGATCCATGCCGGATGCCCCATGGCCGATATGGTGGATGCCAAAGGCTTGAGAGAGATGAAGCGTAATCACCCGCGTGCTGCCGTTGTGTGTTATATCAACACCTCCGCAGAGGTAAAGGCCGAGTGCGATATCTGCTGCACCTCTTCTAACGCGGTGAAGGTAATACAGTCACTGGCGGAAGAAGAGATCATCTTCGTGCCCGATAAAAATCTGGGAGATTACATTCAAAAGAAGGTCCCCGAAAAAAAGATGATCATCTGGGACGGATTCTGCGTGACCCACCATAGAGTCACCTCAAAAGAAGTGCAGAAGGCGAAAGAGGCCCACCCCGACGCCGTGATCTTGGTACACCCTGAATGCAGGCCTGAGGTGGTTGAGCTGGCCGACTTTGTCGGCAGCACGAAACAAATAATCGACTTTGCCACTGCCTCGCCAGGGAAAAAATTTATCATAGGCACCGAAATGGGTGTCCTCTACAGGCTCAAAAAAGATAATCCCGAGAAGACCTTTTACCTCTTGTCGCAGGGCCTTATCTGCCCGAACATGAAAAAAACAAGACTGGAAAGTGTATACCACGCCCTCGAAAAAATGCAGTACGCCATCGAGATTGAAGAAGCAATCCTTATAAAAGCGAGGACGACCCTCGAGAGGATGCTGAACGTTCAATGAAGGGTATGCTGTTTTATCAGGGTTAACGTAAGATGAAGATACTCCATACAGCAGATATCCATCTCAAAGAACATGGCGATGAGAGATGGCAGGCCCTCCAAAGGCTCATCGCCATAGGCAAGGCGGAAGGGATAGATATCTTCGTGATCAGCGGCGACCTCTTTGACAGAGGCATCAACGCGGAAGACCTCAGGCCTCATATTCGAACGCTCTTCTCCGATTCCGGCTTTCGGATCTGCCTTATCCCCGGGAATCACGACAGAGACGCTTATGCCGGTGGGATGTATTTCGGTGAAGATACCTACATCCTCACCGACTTGAACAGGCCCTTTGAATACAAGGATATAACGATATGGGGGATCCCTTTCGAGCCGGCAGTGGGAGAAAAAACGCTTCATCAACTCCATTCGTTGGCCCGGCTGCTGACCCCCGACAAGAAACACATCATGCTCTATCATGGAGAGCTCCTCGATGCCTTCTTTTCCAGGAGCGATTTCGGCGACGAAGGCGACGAACGGTATATGCCGATGAGGCTCTCCTATTTTAACGATCTCAAGGTCGATTATGTCCTCGCCGGTCACTTCCATAGGCGCTTTGATGTCTGGCAGTTGGCGGGTGGAGGATATTTCGTCTATCCCGGCTCTCCCGTTTCCATAACGAAAAGGGAGATGGGCCGGAGGCGGATCAACCTCTTTGAGGTCGGCAAGCCGCCGCAGGAACATCTTCTTGACACCCCTCATTTTGAAGAAGTGGTTATCGCGTGTGATCCCTTTACCGGCAAAGACCCCATCAAGCAGGTGGAAGAGCGCTTGCGTTCATTGCACGCGAACGCCCGGGTCATTCTTATTGTTACGGGGTTTATCAACGGAGAGGCCATCGGGATGACGGAGGAGGAGTTTGTAAAAAATGTGCGGAAGGTCATCCGAGACAGGACGGTTGAGGAGCGTTATGAATTCAGGGATATCAGGACGATACTGGAAGATGACTTATTCAAGGGTTTTTTAACGAAGCTTGAGCAGGCCGACTATGACGCGGATAAAAAGAAACACATGCAGGAGATAGCGATCAGGGCCATGATGGAAGCGCGGCTATGAGGATAAAGGAATTCTTTATCAAACGATATGGCCCCCTGCAGGAGATGACCTACACGCTGTCCCACCCCTTTAATCTTTTTGTGGGGAAGAACGAGGCAGGCAAGACCCTCACCGTCGATGCCCTCGTAAAGCTCCTGCTGGGGCGCAATGTGAGGGATTTTGGGCGCATCATAGATCGTGTGGAGGAGAGCCCGGAAGGCTATTGCGTCATAGAAGGAGACGACGGTAAGGAGATCAAAATTCCCGACAGGGGGGACTTGACAAAAGTTGCCGCGATAACCGCCTCGGAGTATCGCAATATCTTCATCATCAGGGACAGTGATCTCTCCATTGCGCGTGAAAGCGAGTTCTATACTACGGTGACCAACCGGCTGACGGGCCTGCGGACCGAGGAGATTCTTAAAACAAAGGAGGCACTGCGGGAGATAGGGAGGATAACGCCAGGCGGTATGTTCCGCGATATTAAAGACGAGGCACTGAAGACGAGGATAGAGGGGGCCAAGGTCCTGTTGGTGAATATCGAGGGCCTGTCCCAAGAGATGAGAGGGGAGAAATTCGATGAGCTGGAGGCAGACACGGTAAGGCTTCAGGAGGAGATCGAGGGGATTGAGCATGACCTTGAACGCCTCGCGGATGCCCGCAAACGAGAGACGCACAAAAAGGGCAAGGAGGCGCTGGCCCGGCTCATAACGGCCTTGGAGAAGAGGGAACAATTAGAATTGTACACGGAGGCCGATGCACAATTATGGAGAGATGGTGAGAGAGATATCCAGTATCGTATGGAAGAGAGGGAAAACCTAACTGCCAAACTGAAGGGCAATGAGAAGGAACTCAAAGAAACCAACAAGACCCTACAGGAAAAGCTACGGGAGTTTCGCACCTTTGAAGATCGAAAGAAGGCATTGGACGCGGTGAAGGCCGAATTGAACCTCTACGAGATGAAGCAAGGGGAGGGGATAGAGAGGGAGCAAAGGGCTTCGGCCTACCTGCGGATGGGCATCGTCGCCGCCCTGCTGCTCGGGATCGCCCTGCTTGGGCTCATCTTCAGGCCGTCGATCCCCTTTTATATTGCTGCCCCGCTTTTTTTTATGGCGGCCCTTGCGCTCTTCATGCCTCAGTTCCAACAAGTGCACGATCAGGCATGGTCAACAGGGGCATTTGAAAGAATCAAGCTTACCCTTGCCAAATTTGAATTGAGCGCCAAGACAATGGAGAAGGCCTATGCCCTCATCCAGCAGTTTGACGAAGAGCTTCGTAAGAGGGCTGACGAGATACAGGAGATAACGAGGCGAAAGGAGAACTTGGAACAGGGCATAGCCGAATTGCAGAACAGGGCCATACCGGATGCGGAAAAAAAGATCAAGGACACACAAGGGCGGATAGACGATATCAGGAGAAAATCGGGAATCGAATCGAGGCAAGACTACGAGCAGGAACTGAAATCAAGGCAGCAACATGAGCAATCGATAGGCGTAGAACGAGGCATCTTGCGGGACCGCTTGGGGACAAAGGGCGAAACGGTGAAGGATAACATTGCGTTCTGGCAGCAAGAACTGAAGACCCTTGAGCAGTATCGGGATCAATCGCACGGGATCGAATATGATGAGAGCGCCGTTACCCGCTTGAAGGATGCAAAGAGCGCGGCCGAGGTGAGATTGGCCGCCTCACACGACAGGATGGCTGCATTGAGAAAGCGCCTCGAAGAGATCGAGAGGGAGACAAATAAGATCCTTCAGTTGAAAACGGATTACCTCCATTGTAAGACGACAGTTGATTTAGAGGCCATCCGCGTGAAACTCGGCGAATTTATAAGCGGCAATGAAGACACAAGGGACTCAGTCTTAAAGGTCATGGCAATTTTTGAGGCGATCGAAGCGGAGGAGCGGGAGAAGGTCGCCGAGCTCTTTGGCAAGGAAAGCCCCGTCGCGAACTATTTCAGCGAGATAACAGACGGCATGTACGATGCTGTGCTCTATAATCGGGAAAAGGGGTGTATCGAAGTAAGGCGCAAGGACGGCGTGATCCTGGAAGCCGAGCAGCTTTCAGGCGGCGCCTACGACCAATTATATCTCTCCATCCGCCTCGCCCTCGGCGAGAATATCTTAGAGGGCAAGAAGGGGTTTTTCATCATGGATGACCCCTTTATCAAGGCAGATCCCGTGAGATTAGGGAGGCAAATCGAGATGCTCCGCAGGATTGCCGAATGGGGATGGCAGGTCATCTATTTCAGTGCAAAGGGCGAGATAAGGGAGGCCCTCAAGCAGCAAATAAAGAACAACAAAGTCAATTACGTGGAAATCCCGGGGATATTCTCATAAGATAGCATATCGTAACCATATCTTTTTAATGCCGACACATAAATCTTTTCATGCAATTTGGTTGACATTTCATGAATATGTGTGTATCGTTATTTGAGGAGGTGTAGTCATGGCTATCCTGCAAGTGCGAGATATAGATGATAGATTATACGCTTCCCTCAAAGAGCTTGCTCAAGCAGAAAATCGTTCATTAAGTCAGGAGGTTATCTCTATTTTAGAGAAATATCTATTGAATCCGGCCCTCTTTAAAAATAACCCTACCAGGGAGTTTTTATCGCTATCGGATTCGTGGGACGATGACCGGACAGCTGACGAGATTATTCATGACATAAAGAAGAAGAGAAGGAACAGCAAGCGATTTGGGGTAGAGCATGTCATATTTGATTGATACCGATATTATCATCTACAGCATAAAAGGAAACAGTATTGTTCGGAGTCGCTTTTTACAGAATGAGCATATTCCTAAAGCGATTTCCGTCATTACCTATGGCGAATTGCTTTTTGGCGCGAAGAAGTCAAAGAATGTAGAGAAGAACCTTGCCGTTGTCTACCGGATAAAGGAGTTATTCCCTATTTTTGGCATAGATAAAGCAGTTATAGAAACGTTTAGCGACATAAAAGCCGCTATTCAAAAAGCCGGTAGCCCTGTAGATGATATGGACCTGTTAATTGCTTCCACTGCCCTGACGATGAATTATACATTAGTAACAAGCAATGAAAAACACTTTCGCAGGATTAAGGGATTAAAGATAGAGAATTGGAGTAAAGAATAGGAGAATAGGAGAAAGGGTTTGACTTTTCCCCTTCTCACGGGGTACCATATCCCTACCGCGGAGCAATTATATGCAGCAATTATGGGCCCCATGGAGAATATCGTATATAGTAAACAATAAAGAGGACGGCTGCATCTTCTGTAACAGGCAGCACCACGGGGATGATAGTGAGCGCCTCGTCCTCCACCGGGGAAAACGCACCATCGTCATGTTAAACAAATATCCGTATAACAACGGCCACCTGATGGTCGCCACCAAACGCCACGTTGGATTTTTGGAGGATCTGAAGCCGGAAGAGATGAACGACCTCATGGCCGCCATACAGCGTTCTGTCGTCCTCCTCAGGAAGGTCCTCTCCCCCCATGGGTTCAATATCGGGGTCAATCTGGGGAAGGTGGCAGGGGCAGGGGTTGAGGATCATCTCCATTTTCACATCGTCCCCCGGTGGGAAGGGGACACCAATTACATGCCGGTGTTGGCGGATACGCGCGTCATCCCCGAGCACCTGGCGGAGACCTATAAGCGGCTCTCACAGGTCTTTAAGGATTTTTAGGCAATGCAGATAATCAAGGCCCTCTTCATCGCCCTCCTTTTTTTCTTCGCCCTCACCTTCTGCCTCCAAAATGTGGATGAGGTAACGCTCCGCTATTACGGCCTGGTCGAAGACGTCCAGGCGCCCCTCTTCATCGTGGTCCTGGCCTCGGTATTTCTGGGGATCGTCATTGGCCTCGTAGGGGGTGGATTGACCATCATCAGGCTCCGGCTACAGCTCAATAAGCAGCAAAGAGAGGCGAAGGCGTTGAGAACGGAGCTGGGGTCATTAAAAGGTGAGGAAGGCTCGGAGCCGTAGACCCCTTCATTGTTCACGCTAAGCAACCAACCCCATCATAATGGATTTCTTCG
>MGQF01000060.1:3499-5463 GCA_001797745.1 Deltaproteobacteria bacterium RBG_13_52_11 | reverse complement strand
GCCTGAATTGGGCTATGTATGAAACAGGAGGGCATATTCTATGGACTTGATAGGGAGGCCAGGGATTGATAGAATAGGTCTGAGAGGAAAATAGCATGGCAAAAGAAGTCTATCGGAAATTACAGAAACAATTGGATCAGTATTCAGTCGGCTTTCCCGCCACCGCTTCCGGCGTGGAGATCCGGATACTCGAAAAGCTCTTCACCGAAGAAGAAGCCGAGATTTCACTCCACTTAAGCATGGGGCTGGAGCCGCCGGAGTCAATAGCCGAGCGGACCAAACGCGATGCCAAGGCCGTGGCGGCCCTGCTCGATCGTATGGCAAATAAAGGCCTTCTCTTCCGTTGGTGTCGTAATGACACCGTAAAGTACGGGGCCATACCATTCGTCATCGGCATCTATGAATACCAGCTCAAGTCTATGGACAGAGAGCTTGCCCAGATGGCTGAGGGTTACCTGGCGGAGGTACTCGGCAAAAACATGACGGGACTCAAACCGTCCCTCTTGTTGCGGACCATACCGATCAACCGCTCCGTGGTGGTCGCCCACCCTGTGGCCACCTACGAAGACTCCCGTGAGATCGTCAAGAAGCAGAAAATGATCGCCGTGGCGAATTGCATCTGCCGGGTCCAACAGGGCTTGATCGGCCACCGCTGCGAAAAGCCCCAGGAGGTCTGCTTCAGCTTCGGCTCATCTGCCCGCTATTACATCGAACTCGGCATGGGCCGTCAGGTCTCTACCGAAGAGGCGCTTGCGATACTGGATCGGTGCGAGGAGGCGGGCCTCGTGACCCAGCCCTTCAACGTCATAAATCCAGGCGGCATGTGCAACTGCTGCGGGGACTGCTGTGGCGTGCTTCGGGTAATCAAAAAACACCCTCGTCCAATCGAGATGGTTGTATCGAACTATTATGCCGCCGTGGACACCGACGAGTGCACAGGCTGTGAGACCTGCCTGGAGCGGTGTCAGATGGGGGCAATCACTATCGGCGAGGACGATGTGGCCGAAATAAATTTGGATCGCTGTATCGGCTGCGGCCTCTGTGTGACCACCTGCCCCACCGCAGCCATACGGCTAGAACTCAAACCCGAAGGCCAGCGCTACACCCCGCCGGCAAAGGGTCAAGAATTATTCGAACAAATGGCACAGAAGCGCGGCAAATCACTCATTCCCTTTACCATGGCCGAATAAAGGAAATAGCCAGTCTCCTTCTGACAAGTCGCGCTACGATGGCTCTTTCCCCCTGCGATTGATCGCGTAGTCACCCGGGTTGCCGATGAAAGGCAGCGCCAACAACCATAATAAGGTCAGCCTGCGCTGATCACGAAATTGCGAGAGGCCGATGGTCATGCCTTCATGCCCGGCAGCAGGCTGGTCGCGATAGGTGCCGAGCAGGCGATCCCACCACGAAAAGTTGAACCCAAAATTACTATTGGTCTCTCGTATGATCACTGAATGATGGACGCGATGCATGTCCGGCGTGACCACGAAGAGACGCAGTCTCCGGTCGATGATTGTAAGGAGACGAACATTGCTATGATTGAACATGGATGTACCATTGAGGAGGATCTCGAAGATAAGCACGGCCAACGCCGGCGGTCCTATCAAGGCCACCGTCGAGAGCTTTATCCCCATGGAAACGATCATTTCAATCGGATGGAAACGCAGTCCCGTCGTCACGTCGATATCCAGGTCGGCGTGGTGCATCATGTGGAAACGCCATAAGAGCGGAACCGTATGGAACATCACATGTTGAAGATAGATGACTAAATCAAGCACGATGACTGCCGCCGCTACCTCAAACCAGTACGGCAGGATAAAATTATTTAATAATCCCCAGCCGTTTTTCTGAGCCAGCAAGGCCATACCCACCGGCAAAAAAGGAGACACCGCGCGCACTACCACGGGGTTAAGAAGGGTAATGCCCAGGTTATTCAGCCAGCGAGTGGTCTTGGAGGTTGATAA
>MGQF01000060.1:1562-3368 GCA_001797745.1 Deltaproteobacteria bacterium RBG_13_52_11 | reverse complement strand
GCCTCGCGTCGATTGCACCAGCCACCTGATGAGAAAAACGATCCCAATAACCACAGCGATCCAAAAGATTACCATAAAGATACCTCCAAACCCATATCCCCCCATCATCCACGGCCCATGCCCCCATCCGCCATACCCGCCCATTTGGGCAAAGGCGGTGCGAGCAGTGGAAATAATCAACCCAAACAAAGAACCCATGATGAATGGTAATATCCTTTTCATATTCATGCTCCTTTCGTGACCATGGCACCCAGAGGCGACATGCCCCTGGATGCCTTCAATTGACAGTTAATATACGGACCTCATCCAACCCGTTTGCTTGTCCACCAGGATCTTGTCCACCAGGGAATCGTTTTTGGTCACGATCTCGGCCTCAAAGTAGTAGTCTTTCTCCGTGATCTTCCCCAGTTTCAGGTTGGGATTACGCGTCGATTGCACGTAGTTCTCCACCATCGCCTTGACGTCCTTCTCCGTCAAGGGTTTACGCTCTTGCTGATACTGAGGTCCGTACCCCTGCCCCATCATGCCGGCACCCATGCCACGCCCCATCATGCCGGAACCCATGCCGTAACCGTAATGAGCTCCCGGGCCCCTGCCCGGTCCCCTCTGCGCCGAGCGCATCCCGCCCGTATTCTTGTCCACGATAATCGTATCCACTACGACCTTATTCTTTCCCAGGATCTCGGCCTCAAATGAGCCATCCTTCTCTGCGATCTTACCCAGCTTCAGATCGGGGTTGTGCAGCGACTGTATGTAATTTTCCACCATCGTCTCGGCGTCTTTCTTCTGCAAAGGCTTCTCCAGCGGCTGATACTGAGGTCCATATCCCGGACCCATCATGCCGCGGCCCATGCCGTAGCCAGGACACCTCGTTTCGTAGCCTTCACCCGGGCCCAAGTAACTCCCACAATAGGGGCAGTACTGCTGTCCTCCATACCCGCCTCCGCCCATCATGCCGGGGCCCATCTGGGCCAATCCCCCCAGGGCAAAGAATAAGAGGAGCCCCAAAGCGATTACCAACGCTATAATAAGTAATGACCTTTTCATAATAAACCCTCCTTTTTCTACAGCAAAATAGTATTATAGTATTATGGTATAAACTTCCTCATCCGCACAGAGTCAAAAAGTGCCTCACATCGCCTTCTTCTTTCCCTCTTCTGGTTCATTTTCGATCGAAAAACAGCAACTGCCTCCCGCTCTTCTCCCATGCCCTCATGCCGCCCTGGAAGTTAAATACCTTCGTGTACCCCATGCTGACCAGTTTTTCGGCAGCAATCGTACTCATAGGTCCTGTTTTACAGTAGACGACGATCTTGGCATCCTTTTGCCGCGGGAGTTTTTCTTTGTACTGATCGATCGCATTATAAGGGATAAAGAGATCGGTTAAGGGAATCTCCCCTTCATAGGGAATGTGAACATTGATCAGAACGAAATCCTTCTTTTTCAACATCTCCACGAACTGATCCACCGAGAGATTTACATAGCCTTTCTGACCCATGGACCAGCGGGGAAGCAAAAGCAAAGCGATACATCCGACAAAAATCAGGAGTGCCGACAAAGAATGATTACGATTTCCCTTTTTCATAGTGCCACCTTTTGCCATTTGAATTTGGAAATTGCCCGGAGCTATCTCTTTTTTTCTTTGATAAACCGCTCAGGGTCTTTCGCAAACTTTTCCTTGCACCCAACGGCGCAAAAATAATACTTCTTGCCTTTGTAGTCGTACTGCGCCGGTGCCTTCTTCTCATCCACCTCCATGCCGCATACCGGATCAATAGCCATGGTCTTCACCTCCTTTTTTTTCTT
>MGQF01000060.1:1150-1313 GCA_001797745.1 Deltaproteobacteria bacterium RBG_13_52_11 | reverse complement strand
CAGGATCGTATTGTAAGCAAAGGCCCAAAACAGGTTCTGCTTGATATTGCGGATGGTGGCCTTGCTCAAGGCGATGGCGGTAACCACGCCCTTGAGTTCACCGCTGATCAAGGTGATGTCGGCAGACTCCATGGCAACATCGGTTCCGGTCCCGATGGCAATC
>MGQF01000060.1:310-1052 GCA_001797745.1 Deltaproteobacteria bacterium RBG_13_52_11 | reverse complement strand
CTTGGCCTCCGGCAGGACCTCGGCCAAGACGCGGTCGATACCTATCTGTGCGGCAATGGCATCGGCGGTCCTCTTGTTATCCCCGGTCACCATGATGACCTCGAGGCCCAGTTGATGGAGGGCATCGATCGCTGCCATGGAATCCGCCTTCAGGGTATCGGCCACGGCGATAATACCTGCAGGCCTGCCATCCACTGCCATAAACATAGGGGTCTTTCCTTTTTGGGAGAAGGCCGTGTCCTTCCCCTTAATCTTATCGATAGGCACCCCCTGCTCCTTCATCAGCTTCATATTCCCCAATAAGATCTTCCGCCCTCCGATGGTCGCCTCGATGCCCAGGCCGGGGATCGCCTTAAAATCAGTGGGCTCTTCCAGTTTCAACCCCTGCTCGTGTGCCCGACGGACAATGGCCTCGCCCAGGGGATGCTCTGACCCCCGCTCGGCTGAAGCCGCCATCTGCAGGATCTCTGCTGCCTTGAAACCGTCGGTTTCCACGATATCGGTGATTGAAGGCTCCCCCTTGGTGATGGTCCCCGTCTTATCCAGGATAATGGCGTCGAGCTTGTGGGCCGTCTCCAAGGCCTCTCCGCCCCTGATGAGGACCCCCTGCTCCGCCCCCTTGCCTGTTCCCACCATAATGGAGGTGGGGGTGGCGAGCCCCATGGCGCAAGGACAGGCGATGATCATCACCGCCACGAAGTTAAGCACCGCGTAGGTGAGCGCCGGTTGAGGCCCAAAGAAG
>MGQF01000060.1:0-167 GCA_001797745.1 Deltaproteobacteria bacterium RBG_13_52_11 | reverse complement strand
CTTGCCGACCTTGGTGGCCCTGAACTTGAACGAGCCCGTCTTGTTGATGGTGGCCCCGATGACCTCGGCCCCGGCCTGTTTTTCCACGGGGATCGACTCCCCGGTCACCATCGATTCGTCCACGGCGGAATAGCCTTCCAGCACTACCCCGTCGACGGGGATCCGTT
>MGQF01000059.1:41460-49847 GCA_001797745.1 Deltaproteobacteria bacterium RBG_13_52_11 | reverse complement strand
AATGGATGAGATAGTATGCGGTGTCGACCCCCTTCAATGCCGCTGTCAGGCTCTTTGGATCCATGGCATCGCCGGTGACAACCTCCACTCCCGGCCATCGTTTCTCGTGCTCCGGCGAATAGGCCCTCACCATAACCCGGACGTCATATCCACGGTCGAGAAGTTCGGGCACTAGCCGTCCGCCGATATAACCGGTTGCCCCAGTTACGAGTATTTTGCCTATCTGCGGATTCGGCGTGGTCTCAAGGTCACGACAGTACTGATCGGGACTTCTTGAGATATTCTCGTCCGTTACGGCTTTTCGTGATGACCTGAGGCGGGGTTCTTTTTCCTGGCTGCCCATAGACCAACCCCCGGGGTTGTCTCCCTTACGACGACACAATATCGTCGAAGGGGTAATGATAATTAGGAAATCTTGAGATCACATCTTTATTTGCCCATTGCTCTCCTGCCGCCTTATTCGCTCCAAGCAAAAAAGGGGCGAAGGTGCCCCTTGATAATCAGACCTTAAATCCCCCCCCCTCATTATCATGCCCTACTCGGTAAGCTATCTCGCCTAAGACGATAGCTTAAGGGGTCGAGGATTCGAGGGTTCAAGGATTCGGGTAAAAACCATTTAAACATTGTTTAGAACCCCGCACTCCCTCCTGGGTCTTGGAATCCTTACATCCTCTTAATCCTAATCCCTTGCTTTAAAACAGACAGATTATGCCTTTTTTTCACAAAATGTCAATACAACAATCGCCTGCCCGCAAAAAGGGGAGGGGGCCTGTTTTTTCTGCCTACGGAGCCCCGCACGAGGGTGAGGTTTGGCTGTGAGCAGAATCATGAATGAGCTAGAAAAGCAGATGTCAAGAAAATAGATCTGGTCCCGCTGTGTCTCTTAGCAAATTAGCATATTTTAAATCTCGTGTCCGATACGGGCGCCGTCTGCAATAGCATCAAATATCAGGTGGGGCTCCTTCGCATCGCCAATCGTATAAACTTCCTTTGCTTTCCCTTTCATACTTTTTGCGAGTTCAGTATTGGGTTCAAGCGGAAGCGCGGTTATTATTGTATCCGCTTTTATGGTCTTTTTAATACCATCTTTTGTGGTTAGTGTAAGACCTTTTTTTGTTATCCTGTTATATTTCACTTCGGTTAAAATTTGCACTCCATGATCGGTAAGCCAGTACAGAAGATAAGGTTTCAGAAATACTTCTATTAATCCATCCCCGATTTCCTTCTTGGTGCCCGTGTCCACTATTGTCACCTTTCTGCCGCGTTTTACCAGAAACTCGGCTGTCTGGCATCCGTGTAATCTTCCACCCATTATTACTACATTTTTTCCAATGGAAGGCAGCCATATAGCACTAAGTTTTCTTAAAAGCTCTGGGCCCGCAAATTTAAAAAAGAACTTGAGCTGCCGGTGCAGTTCCATGCCTGTCAGAACATTACTTCCATTAATTCCAGGGATATCCGGGATATTATGCTTACCGCCCGCGGCAAGGATCAGTACATCCGGGTTAATATTTGCGACTGTTTCGGGAGTGGCCTCCTTACCGGTATTTATCTTAACCCCGAGCTTTGTAACCTGTATGTTAAGATAATGAGCCAGGCCGAGAATATCCTCCCTTTCAAATCCTTTTACCATTGCAGCAACAGGAAGCGATCCGCCCAATCTGTTTTCTTTGTCATAAAGAATAACTTCATGTCCTCTTAAAGCAGCGACTCTTGCAGCTTCCATTCCTGCAGGTCCGCCGCCTATTATCATAACCTTCTTCTTTTTCTTCGCGGGTGTGATCTCATATTCACGCTCTTTGCCGAGCGACGCGTTTACACGGCATGCCACCGGCTGAAAGTGCTCACCGAGATTGAAGCATGTCATGCATGACGTGCACGGTGTGATATCTTCTATTCTCCCCTCCAGAACCTTTTTGGGAAGCGCCGGATCCGCGAGAAGTCTTCTGTTCATGCTTATTATGTCAACTTTACCTTTGCGTATAGCCTTTTCACCCATTTCCCAATCCATTTTACCCATGCAGATAACAGGGATATTGACTGCTTTCTTTATTTCTGCTGCCATAGGTAAATTGGCTCCGGCTCCATGGCCTCCGCCTTCAACATAATCTTCAAGCCGCCCTTCATGATCCGGATAAAAATATGCATCAGGGAAATGCGTGCTTTCGCGACGTTTTACGTCTTTAGTCCATGTATAATACTCGGATCTTATCTCTATCGCGTCTGCCCCGGCTTCTTCAAACATCTTCGCGAATTGTTTGCTCTCCTCTATTGTTATGCCGTCTTTTAAATCGACTTCCATTGCGTTCATGAGCGCAATAATCGGCCAGTCTTTACCGTTCAGCCTTTTCATCTCTTTTATTACTTCTATGAATATCCTGGCCCTGCTTTCCATTGTCTGGCAGCCGTATTCGTCATGTCTCTTGTTCCACGCGCGCGACAGGAAACTGTTAAGCAGATGATTGCATCCGCCATTCAGTTCAGTGCCGTCGAATCCGGCTTTCTTTGTCCTTTCCGCGGCTTTGGCGAATAGCTCGACAACGTCGTGGATTTCCGGGATAGTAATTTCTCTGGCTACTTCGAAACCCGGCCTTGGGGATTCATTTTTTGGGATACTCGAAGCCGATATTCCGGCAGGAGCTTTGAAAAACAGCGGGCTCATTCCTCCTAAATGGAACAACTGCAGAAATGCGGGGCAATCATATTTATGTATGGCTTCGGCTAATTTTTTATATCCAGGGATATATTCGTCGCTTATTATTTTAAATCCCGGAAGAGGACCTACCTGCAACGGGCTGGTTGCCGATACTACGAGCCCTGCACCACCTTTGGCAAGAGCTTCAAAAAAGGCGATATATTTGTCATTCATAAAACCGCCGGTACTTGGATCATCCCAAAACAAACCTGTACCGTTTTTCATCATCCTGTTTTTAAGGCGTACTTTTCCAATATAAATCGGTTTCGATAAATTTTTAAATTTTGTACTGTTCATAAAGCTGCATCCTTTTAATTTTTAAACTAATATAGTTATTGCTCGACACATCCGGAGATATCCTTACCACCGGCAAAGATATTCCCTCTTATAGAACTATAGTTTATTATTTCAAAAAAGTCAATAAAGTTTCGTAGATCGACAGAGGGTCAGGTCTATTTTGTTGACATGGCATCTTTCCTGGTTACTGAAAATCGAAGCTGGAAACTGCCACCAGCAACGCATCACAAGGCCCACAAGGATCACCTCTTTATTTGCCCATTGCTCTCCCCTACCGCCTTATGTTCACCAAATAAAAAAGGGGCTTGGGTGCCCCTTGATAATCAGACCTTAAAATTTCCCCCCTCTGCTGCATGCCCTGCTCCCCTGGGCCTCGCGTTGCTACTTGTTAATCATACTTTATATTGCTTTATATTAAATAAGCTCCTTCAACTGCTCAACCGTAATCCCTGCCTTTTTCAAAATCGAATTCAACGTCCCTTTTTTAAGCTTTTTATGGTCAGGTACTACCACTGATATATTCTTCTCAAGGTTATGGAGAAAAACGTGACTTCCTCATTGATGGTCCACGACAAAACCGATTCGGTGAAGGGCCTTAATAACCTCACGACCAGAAAAGGTCTTGCTCATAGAGCAACCATTACTTCTCTGGCAATAGAGCCGGGTTTGGCCTTGATCTCGTTCACCTTTTCGAGCCCTTCCAGATAACACACGATGGCCTCTCGTGCATTCTGAAGGGCTTCTTCCTCGGTTTCTCCCTCTGTAAAACACCCATCGAGGGCAGGTATAGAGACGTTAAAACCTCCCTCTTCAGCGGGTTCTAAGACTACGTAAAACTTCATATTTTTTCTCCGTGTCTCATTATACTCTTTTGCCCTAAAAAAGTAAATACGATACTCCCGTGCAGGCACAAAGGGCAGGGAAGCGCAACCGGCTATTCCAGCTCCGCCAGCAGCCTGATGATCTTTACCGCCGGTATGGCGAAGCCGATGTTCTGGGCATCCTGCACCACCGCCACGTTGATGCCGACCAGCTCCCCGTCGAGGTTCAACAGGGCGCCGCCGCTGTTGCCGGGATTGATGGAGGCGTCCGTCTGTATCAGGCCCGAACACGTGTATTCGCACTCCGCGCTTGCGAATGCCCTGTCCTTGCCGCTCACCACGCCGACGGTCACGGAATTCTCCAGACCGAGGGGATCACCGATGGCGATGACCGTCTCCCCGATCATCAGGTCCCTGATGTCCCCAAATCTTATTTCTTTCACCGGATACGGGAGCTGCGCCTTGATGATGGCCAGATCGTCCGCCGGGCTCACCTTGACGACCCGTGCCTGCACTATGGCGCCGTCGTTGAGAACGACGTAAATCTCCGTTGCCTTCTGCACCACATGCGCATTGGTCACGATAAGCCCGTCTGTGCCCAGGATAACCCCTGAGCCCAGGCTCTTGTACTGCAGGACGCCCTCGGAATACATCTCCCCGTAATATCTCTTTAAAAAGGCGTCGAGCTGCGCACCGTATTGCCCCCACTCGGGCAACCTTTTCAGATCGACGACATTTTCCGTCCTTATATTGACCACCGCCGGGGCATACGCCCTGACCACCCTGACGACGGGGGTTACGCGCGCACTGGTAATTGTTTTAAAGGTGCAGGCGCTGGTGAGCAGGCAAACAGCCAGAAAAACAAAGACGCCGAGGATATGGGTGCGCTTCATCTCATTCCTTTTATTCACCGACAAATATGAATTCTGGAATTCTGGGGACAGCATACTTATTTCAGGCCATCGAGGCAATCTGGCAGAATTCTTTTATCTGTGAAGAAACTGTTCTGCAAACCGTGTGGAATTGAGTATGATGTCCCCAGAATTTGCCCATAATCAAACGTACGGCAATTTATATTTTTTATATTTTTCACTCATTGATTTAATTGTTTCAATGTTCTGAAAGGCGTGTTTATGCGTTTCGATTATTTCCTTCAAATGATTAAACCTTCCCTCCGTAAATATGCGGCAATGTTCAAGTCCTTTTTCAGCGACAACAAATTTAAACTGTCCGCCATCGGCTTTAAACGAACCGCCTGCGCCGCACATTGCGCATTCTATTTCGTATGATGTGCCGTCCCAGTGCGGTTTACCCTGCATCATCAGATTTGAATGGCAAACAGGGCACCAGCTCTCTTCACCCAGCCACTGTACCTTGTCATAAGGCGTGTTCATTGCCTGAACCAGGTTTTTCCCCAATTTTTTGGTTCTTTCAATAATCTCGGGATACAAAAGAACCTGGCCTGGCCTCGCGCATTTTGTGGCCATCATTTGATCGACTACTTTTATCGACTGCATAAACATCGACATCTGCAATGCAGGGAGTGATAGCGACATCCAGTTCTGGGTTGAACCGCCTACTGTTATTATTACAGATACCCTTTCCGGAATTTTTTCCAAAATTCCGGCTTGTATCATCAAGGCTACTTCATAAGGCAGCCATCTGTCGATAAATATTTTATAGATCCCTTGGGGCTACAGAACAAAGCTTGGTATGGATATTACAATTCCATCGGCCTGAAGGAATTTTTCCATTATCCGGTCCATGTCATCCTTGCCTTTGTAAATACACTCCGGTCTCTCGCCTTTACCCATTTTCATAGTGCAGGATTCGCATCCTGTGCATGTTTTAATGTTATAGTCATGTAAATTTATCATGTTTACTTCAGCGCCATTTTCTTCTGCGACCATTAATACCTCTTTTGCCAGGATCTCCGTATTTCCCGATTTTCTGCCGGCAGTAACTGCCAATACTTTTTTCATATTTCTCTCCTTACCTATCGAATTTATTTATTTGCTCCAAATAAAAAAGGGGCGAAGGTGCCCCTTGAAGATTAATCCTTAAATTTTACCCCCTCTTTATCATTTCGTGCTCCCCTGGGTCTCGCGTTGGCACTATTCCTTACTTCACCTTGATCTTAATCCCTTCCCTCAACGCAGGGGAATTATACACATTTCTCCTCAAAAGTAAATAGAGTATCCCCTTTTGTACCCCTGATCCGCCAAAAAAAGCAAAATGAGGCAAAAAAAGGCAAAATAGGTCACGTCGGCTGCAGACAATCAGGTCTATTGTGGTGGTATCCACCGTTCATTGCTTGATGTGAGAGATCCTCACGACGGGCATCCCGTAGATATTTCTTTCATCCACCACGACATTTTTGGCTCCGCAGTGGGGACAGGTGTAGAAACAGTCAACCCCATCCGATTCAAGGTTTGCCTGAGTCCTCCCCTGTGCTGCCGGCCCCCCCCCGTTATCAGAAAGCGCCATTGCGAAGAGGGCCTTCCTGCACTGAAGGCACAGCTCTTGTTTCGGCTCATCCTCTGCCATGATCGCCTTGTTGCAAAAAGGTTCTTACCTCACGACGATGTATCCCCGAGGGCCCGGTTATTGCTTCAGCAGCCCTTTGCTTTCACCAAAGGGGTGGACAGGGAAGGTCTCGAAATTCAGGATATCCAGCCATGCCGTCCTGCTTGCAATGAGCCCCTTCGTATCAGTGTCCACAACATTGATAGTCCTGCAACCCTGCAGATCGATAAACTCGCAGATGACCTTCACCCCGTGCGGCCATTGCCACTTCTCCCGCCTCTTTCTCACCTCCGGTTCATCCCTTGGCTCCCACGTACAGATGTTCATAAAATACATAGCAGCACCTCCTGCGCCCTTATTTATGAAAGAAGGACAGCGCCCATTGATTTCTCATTGGCACCCAATAAAAAAGGGGCGGTTGTGCCCCTTGATAATCAGACCTTAAATTTTACCCCCCTCTGCTCCATGCCCTGCTCCCCTGGGCCTTGCGTCGGCTATATTCCTTACATCCTCTTAATCCTAATCCATTGCTTCAAAACAGACAGATTATGCCTTTTTTTCACAAAATGTCAATACCATGTCATAAGGCAAGATCATGATGACCTTTTCTGCGAACGCTGATCATTCATTTTGCTTCTCACGTCTTGACCAAGCTTCTTTTCATCCAGGTACAACCTTCCATCCTCATTCTCAAAGATCATGTCTTTTTGCATAAGCAGTTGAAGGGCATGTTGCTTATAATCACGCGGTCTCGTCATCCTCTGGAGAAAATCTCGGCGCTCAATGCCAAGCTCATGCCGCGTCTTGGCGCCCTTAATCCCCAGGGCATTGTGTTTATAAAAAATCTCTATGACCTTGAAAACAGCCCTCTTGGTGAGCCACGTGCGAATGTATAACCCTCCACCAAAGGCTATAATCATCAAAACTAAAATGAGCATGCTCGAAGTATTATTTTCTTGCACCAGAGATTCCCCCTTCTTTTTTGTAGGAATACTATAACGGATGGATAGTGTAATAGCAAGAGAAGAGCACTGATCCCCGAACGGACTTATTCGGCCTTGTGTGCCCCGTGTTTTAATTGCGAGCTGCCGATCACCACGCGCCTGCCGTCATAGACGGGGCGGATCGTGCCTTTGTGGCGGATATAGGCGATGAGTACTTCCAGACGCTGCTTCCCGGTGTCCTGACCCTCCACCCCCACCCCCTTGAGTACCTTATCCGCGAAATGGGAATTCGTCGCCCCTGTATACCGGCGATCGTCCTGCAGCGGCTTGCCGTTGATTCTGACCTCGAGCAGCTCCCCGTTCTCCATGCGATAGCGCACTCCGGAGACGGCCGGAGTGTACTTCTTGAGGAGCTTCCTGAGTTGAAGGCCGGTGATCTTGAAGGTGACGACGGTGTTGTTGAAGGGATCAAGGGCGACCAGATCCCCGCGGGTGATCTTTCCCTTGACCAAAGGGGAACGGATCCCCCCCATGTTCTCCAGCTCGATTTCCGTCTTGAAGGTTTCACGGATCACGTCGGCCACCAGGTTGTACTCCGCCCAATCGTCGCACCGGCTGCTGAAGTCACCCGCGGCCTCGCCTATGACCTCGGCGTAGTAAAGGGCAATCGGGTTCCAGTACTGGTCGATTACTGCGGCCACCCCGGCATCAGGTTGGATGGCGGCTGTGATGGGGATGAGGCGCGCGCGATAGCGGTCCACATGCCACCTTCCGGCGGGGCCCTTCTTAAACAGGAGGTCACACCTCCCCAGCTCGCCCCCCCACTGATGGGCCTGTACGATGATGGTGCCGTTGACCTCATTTGCCATGAGGTCCTCGGTGCGCCAGATGAACTCCCCGGACGGGAGGCGCGAGTGGGAGTGCCCCCCCACGATGACGTCAATGCCGGGGACAGTTGAGGCGAGCCTCTTATCCACCTCTTCGCCGCAGTGCGAGATCAGGCAGATGATGTCCGCTTTGGAGCGCAGCTCTGCCACGACCTTCCGGGCCGTTCCGACCTCATCGGCAATAATAACGCCCTCCTGGGCAGCTGGGTAGGTTGCG
>MGQF01000059.1:40319-41384 GCA_001797745.1 Deltaproteobacteria bacterium RBG_13_52_11 | reverse complement strand
GAGAAGGGGGTCCCGTCTGAGAAGTCCCCTGCATCCACGAGCCATACCAATATGCCCTTTTTCTTCAGCTCCCCCCGGATCTGTTTGATTAGGGTGGCCCGCCGGGCGATTCCCCCGATGTCTGTGCGCTCTTGCAGGGCCGCCATGGGGGAGCACGGCTCGGTTAAGGTAGGATAGCTGAAGGGGAGGAGGTGGCCATGGGTGTCGTTGGTGTGCAAGATGGTCAGCGAGGCGGTCTGGGCCCGGGAGGGCCCAGGGATCAGGGCGATAAACAGAAGGGTCGAGAGGAAAAGGACACCTGCTTTTTTGAAGACGGATATGGATCGTTTCATGTTGTCACCTCTTCAATTTTCCATTTACGAATAATCCAACAATAATTCCCTTACCATCTTTATGTAACGGGGCTTCAAACGTTGCAGCCCTTACTCAACCAGTACCGCCCTGACCTCCCGGGCGTCGGCTCGGCCCTGGTCGTCCACGGCCCGGACCACGAATCTGCCAGGCGCCGGCTTCCAGAAAAAGGGCTCGCCGCTTGCTGAAGTACCCAGAAACCGCTCGTTCACAAACCAGTACACGGTACGCGTGTCCGCGTCCGTCACGGCTGTGAGCGGAATGCGCTCCCGTTCCAGGGTACGGGCGCGGAGGCTGTAGGTGACGCCCTTCTGCGGCGAGGTGATCTGCGGTCCCGTCCCCTGCGCTGCCGTCTCCTCGGTCCGACACTCCGGACCGTAGGGAGGCGGAACGCGGCGGGGGATACCGGCCTGGCGGAAGATTTTGAGCATGTCCGAGGGCCAAAACTCGTACACTTCCGCACGGGTGCCGGGCGTTCCCTCACGGCAGGAGCGTAAGCCGGTTCTGGTGTCAATGTAGATTATGCGATGGATGTCGCAGGTCTGGATGGGTGACTTTCCCGGAATGAACCATGTCAATGCCTTTCGGCTGCACGCTGGTCCCGGCAGCTTACCGGAGACGCCGCAGACCTCGATCTTGGTGAGGTTTAATTCCGCAAGCCCCGGGCCGCAAAACTGCCTCAGTTCGCTATCCTGCGATTTGAGCGCGTCAATA
>MGQF01000059.1:38317-40311 GCA_001797745.1 Deltaproteobacteria bacterium RBG_13_52_11 | reverse complement strand
GAAGAGCGGAGCAGCTGCCTCCCGGCCGATGAAAGCCGGGTTCCCCTCTCCGTCGAAATTTCCGATCCAGATTGCGAGCACGTAGGGGCCGACGACACCCACAGACCAGGCGTCGCGGAAGCCGAAGGATGTTCCTGTCTTCCAGGCCACAGCAAGGGAGTCCCGGGTCCAATCATACCGGTACCCCTGATACGGCCGTGGGTTTGTTTCGAGCATGTCGAGCACCAAAAAGCTCGCCTCTCTGCTCAGCAGACGTCTTCCCTTGTCCTTAGGTTGCCCCTTGAACCATCGTAAGGGTTTGAATACGCCGCCGTTCGCGAGCATGGCGTAGAGTTCAACAAGCTCCCGCATCGAAACCTCGGCCGCCCCCAGGGCCAGGGCCACCCCATAATACTCCTTTTCGCGGAGGCCTCTGATCCCCGCCTGCATCAGAAACCGATGGAGCCCAGGGTTTGTGAGCCTTGAGGCAATCTCCACAGCGGGGATGTTGCGGCTCCTGATCAGGGCGTCCCGCGCTGAAAGCGGCCCCGTAAACTCGTTGTCGAAGTTCTCAGGGTTGTATTCACCAAAGCTCATGGGGGCGTCCTTGAGCATGGTCAGGGGATGGAGGAGGCCCTGGTCGATGCCTAAGGCGTAGATGAAGGGTTTGATGGCAGACCCGGGGGAACGCTTTGCCGCCGTGCCGTTTACCTGGCCCTGGATGGCAGCATCGAAAAAGTCTACGGAGCCGAGCAAGGCCTTCACCTCCATAGACCGATGGTCAACAAGCAGGACAGCCGTGTTATTGATGCCCACGTGGCGCCTCGATTCCACAAAGCCGAGGGTATGGCGCTCCACGAGCTTCTGGAGGGAAAGGTCCAGGGTCGTGTCGAGCCGTGCATCAAAGGGGTCGGCCTGGAGGATGGCATCTGCGAGATGGGGCGCCAGAAAGGGCATCTCCGACGGGTCGTGGAGGACGGCGAGGAGGCGGCCGATTGTTTCCTGATCGCGGTCCTTGGGGTGCTTTTTGACCCAGGCTGCGAAGAGCCGCTGGCGCGCCTGATTCAGCTCAGAGTTTCGGGAGAGGTCTCCGTCCCTGGATGCGATCCGCCGCACCGGGTTCTGAGGGATGACACTGAGGGTGAGCGCCTCGGGGAGGGTAAGTCTTCCAGCTTCCTTGTGAAAATAGATCAGGCTTGCAGCACCGGCCCCTTCGATGTTCAGTCCATAGGGCACGAGGTTGAGATACGCTTCAAGGATCGAATTTTTCGAATAGAGCAGCTCAAGCCAGAAGGAGGCGATGATCTGCCGCAGCTTTCCTAAAGGCGTACGGGAGTTGATCCCGTAACGGAGGCGGGCAAGCTGCATGGTGATGGTGGAACCACCCATCCGGCGGTCCGCCTTGAGGTACGTGTGCCAGACGGCACGGATCAATGCCGCGGCATCCATCCCGGAGTGCCTGCGGAACGAGTGGTCTTCGTGCAGCAGCGTGGCCTGGATCAGAAGCGGCGAGATGTCTTTAAGCGGTAACCAGAGGCGGTACTTCTCGTCCCGTGAGAGCGTGAGCCGCAGCAGGTTGCCGTTGCGGTCGTACACGGCCTGGGAGATACTGACGCCATCTCTGAGAGATGGCGTCACAAAAAGGCCAAACACCACCAATCCTGCGCACAGCAACAGGACGACGACAAAGGCCTTCCTGATTATGGACTGTTCATGTTGCCTGGACACATCGTGATCCTCAAGACAGGGGTTATGCTCAACAGGGCTACTTCCTCATTTTTCCTCGACCGTGATGGTACCCGGCAGGGCCCGGGCCTTGACCGTGCGGTCGTACATGCATTCGCCATAGAGAGGCGGCACAGCGAAGGTACCCTTGTTCGTGGCCTTGACACGGTACACGAACTCTTGCGCCTTGGGGCCCACGGTGCCAAAGAGCACCACTCGGTCCTCACGGATGTCCACGAAGTCCGGCGACCACGTGGAGCTTTCCGTGCCGATGGGCGGGACCCAGCGGG
>MGQF01000059.1:34573-38305 GCA_001797745.1 Deltaproteobacteria bacterium RBG_13_52_11 | reverse complement strand
GAACGCCTTCATCACGATTATCGTCTTCCCCTTCCTCTTCCCCTTCCCCTTCCCCTTCCCCTTCTTCTTCCTCAGATATCTGCTCTCGCAGTTGCACTGGTGCCGCAGCAGGCCGGGACTTCTCAATCACCACCTCAAAACCTCCCGGAAGAAGATCGACAATCGCCACATTGTAGTAGGTCCATGACTTGACGGAACGCATCTTTACGTGTACCTCGAGCTCGGAACCGATTGTGGTCTTTGTGATCACGGTACCCTTGAGATCCCGGTACTCGCGTTGCACCTCGAACCTGTCTTTCAATTCCTTGTCCGACAGGGCCTTGTCATAGCCCGCCTGGGTCACCTGATAAAATGTGGGGTAATTGCTCGTGCTCTCGATACGGACCTTCTTTGCCTGGTCCGAGAACGGAACTTTGGGGAACAACCCCTTCGGCAGCGACAGATCGCGCGTTCCTGCAGCGAGCATCTCCTTGATCTTGATGTCGGCTACGGCCTTGCTCCCAATTGCTTCGGCATAGGCCTCCATGGCCAGGATCGCGTAGGCCGAGGAGATCGTATTGTACGCCTCCTTGGACACAGTCCCGACGATGGCCTGGATATACTCACCCGAAAGGCTCTTGAACCGCTCAGGAAAGTGCTTCGCCACCAGATACAGGTTCTGAGCATCGTGGCTCAGGATATCGTAGAAAACGGCGTAATCCGGCTCGATGACCTGGTTGGGTTTGATACCGCCGATGAGGTCCTCGGCCTTGGCGTCGAGTTTGAGCAGCTTGTACGTAGCGGCAAGATACGCGCTGATGAGGTCCTTTTTCCAGCCTTTGAGGTCCTTGGAGGAATCGAGCTGCTCGCGCAGGGCCGCCACGTCGTTCGTGGTGATAGTGCCGTTTCTCGTCAGAATATAGATCGCATAGGCCCGCGTGCGTGCCTCCGCGAGCGTTTCGCTCCGGCGCTGCGCCAGGCCGCGCAGGTACGCCATCCCCCCTGCCATCAGAGCTTCGGGCACGGCGTAGCCACGTTCCTTGGCCTCGGTCAGGAAGTGCAGGGCGTATACGCTCTGATAATCCGAGACATGGGAGTTCGCGGCCCAGAACCCGAAGGCGCCTTCCGCGTTCTGGCGCGCCCGCAGAACGTTGATCGTCTGTTCCAGATTGGCCGCAGCGTCCTTGTGCAGATACCCGAACTCGGGGCGGTTCTTGAGCACGATCGCAGGGAAGGTCCGGCTCACGAGCTGCTCGGTGCAGAGATAAGGGAACTTGCTCAAATATGCCGTGAGACCGTGGGCGATGCCGATTGGAAGGGGCGAAGCCGAGACCTCGAGGGTGCGTAGTTCGGGATATATCGCGCGCGTGATCTTCACCTCCTTCGAGCCGGAGGTGAAGGAGCCGGCAATCACGGTGGTCTCGTACGGTACTGTCGGACGGACGCTCGCCTCAATGGTGTAGGCGCTTTTCTTTGCGCCGAGCGAAGCCGTGAAGGTCAGTTTTGCTGAACCCAGCATCGTCTTTGCCCGGAGGGTGAAGGCCGCGCTCCCTTCCCTCCCCTCGGGGATCACGATCTCGCGCGCGCGGCCGTCGAGGGCCTCCAGGTGCTCTGAGGCGGCGAGTTCGAGCGCGATCCCGGCGTTCTTGCCCGAGCCCTCCACGTTGTTCGCCACACCTACGGTTACGGTGAACTTGTCTCCCGGCGCCACGAAGGTCGGCACGTTCGGCGAGAGTACGAAGTGACCTCGCACAGGCGTCTTTTTTTGCTGAGCGCCCACGGCCTCGGAAGAAATCGCCACGGCCATCACGCGCAGCGTTCCGTTGAAGTAATCGGGCACGCGGTAGACCAACTCCCGCGCCTCGGTACCGATGTCCACGATGCCTGACCAGTAGACCACCGGCTTGTCGTGCCGGCGCTTGAAGGGATTGAGGTTCTTGCCAATGGCCTCCCGGGAGTACTCGTCGCCGCCTGCCGCGGAAAGCCGCCGGACCAGCGCGGCCTCCGGCAGGATGAGGTCCAGGATCTGGGCCGTATGAACCTCAAGCGCCCGCTTCCGGAAGAAATGGCCCAGCGGGTCCGGCGTCTGGTACCGGGCTACCTGGAGGATGCCCTCGTCGACGACGAACACAACGGCCTTGCCTTGCCTGCTACCCTTGTAGCGAATCCGCAAGGGCTCGCCGGGCCTTGCAAGGTCGGGGGTATTGAGGTCGATCCTAATAGTCCGCTTCTCACGGCTCACCGAAAAGGGCATTACGCCGTAGCTCAAGGGGCTCATAAAGATCTCGGGCGAGTCCACCGCGCGCACGAACGCGACGTTCACGTACCCGTTGCCCTCGAAGTTGGCCGGGATGCGGATCCGCTGGACCGAGCTCGTGGACTCGGTCTTGAACCACCGGTAGGCATACACCCGGTCGCGCTCGATGGTGATAAGGCCCGCGCCGGTATAGGGCGCCCGGATGCTCAGCTCAATCTCCTCACCAGGCACAAAATCCGTCTTGTTCAGCTTCACCTGGAGTTCAGCGTTGCGTTCCAGGGCGCGCGTGAGGTTCGCTTTGCCCGCCACAGTGAAGGCGATGCGGCTCAGCTCCATATTATTTTTGTCCCTGACGATCATGAGGAAATCGCCGGGGTTTGTCGAGGGCAGCGGAAACCGCAGGCCCTTGTCGGCGATGGAGAGCGGTGTCTTGGTCACGGGGATTTCCTTCTTGATTGACTGGTACTTGTAGACGCCGCTGCTCTGTTTCGTCAGGGCAGAGATGTAGCGCTCCTCGATGATCTGGGCAGTCAGACCTGAGACGCCGATCTTCTTGAGGCTGGGATCGATGGCAATCAGCTCTACGGAGCGCTTGCTTCCCTTGCTGATAAATTTCAGGTCCCCATCGGGCTTGTAGCCGATGAGATACGGAAGCGGCGAGACCAGGACCGAGCCTTCGGAATTCACACTCCTGCCGCCCTCAAGCTCATAACCCTCGGCCGTAAAGGTAAGCCGGTACGTGGCCTTGTCGAAGCGATCGAGATTGAAACCGAACTCTGCCTCGCCCTGCTCGTTCGTTACCACGCCCTCCAGACGGTCGCTGAAGCTCTTGTCCGTACGCAGGGGATCGAAGAAGGTATAATCCTTGTACTGCCGGAACGCGGGGAACGCTGGCGACAGGGTGATATCTGCAATCAGGCGGTGGTTCACGGCCGGTGTGCCATAGAGGTTCCTGAGCATCACAAGACCTTTGAGGCCCGAGGGCGAAACCCAGCCCTCGTCCCGCTCCGTCGAGAGCCGTGTGGTGATCTTGAGCCTGTCAGGGAGAAACTCCTCGATGCGCACGGCCACGGATCCGAGCAGCGCGCCCCGTTTGCCATCTTTTATGATGTAGACGCTTGTCGTATACGTGCCCGTTGGCGCCGTCTCCTCGGTCTGGTACCGGACCTCCTCAAAACCCGAGGCCGAGAGGGTGATCTTCTGTTTTTTCACCTCGAGCCCGCGCGCGTCGATCACGGCTGCTTCGAGCGGGATGCCTGCGAGGTTCTGTCGCCAGTCGCCTGACTTCACAATCACGCCCACGTGGAACTGGTCTCCGGGACGGTAGATGCCTCGGTCTGAGAAGAGGTAGGCATTCAGTTTGCCCAACTCACCGCTCGTTACCTCGCCGCCCACGTCAAAACGCGAGAGGTTCAGCCTTCGGTCGCTCCGGTCAAAGGGCAGAAATGACAGGTCGTTCCCCTTCCGGATGAGATACACCGTAGGGGCCTTCTCGC
>MGQF01000059.1:33010-34554 GCA_001797745.1 Deltaproteobacteria bacterium RBG_13_52_11 | reverse complement strand
TGGCAGGTTCGCGTGGCCGTCACCGTCAGTGATTGCGGAGATCGCAGGAAGGCCATTCTTGCCGAGCACCTCCACGCGTGCGCCGCCGACGGGCTGGCCGGTGTGGATGGACTGGACGAAGACATCATGGCTCGCGTCGGCATTATCCTTCACGAGCACGCCCAGGTCCGTAACCAGGATGAGCCGTTTGTCGCTCACGCCCGTGGGTTGCTTTTTCACCGGATCCCAGCCCTCTACCTTGAAGAAGAAGAGACCTCGGTTTGAGGCCGTGCCGGTGCTGAGATACCGCGAGAAATCGAAGGACGCGTACTGGGCCTTTTCAGACCCCGCGGCCTGGAGTTGGCGTATCTCGGTGAACCGTTCGGTGATGTTGTCTTGGTTGAACTGGTAATTCGTGAACGCAGGACTCGTAAAGTCGCCTCTCGTCTGGCTCACGAGGTGGTTGATCTGGTCCTGCAACACACGGCCCACCTCAAATCGAATCGCCGCTACGCCCCGGGCGTAGACCGAAAGCTTCTTCTCACCGCTGAGGCTCATGATCGAGCCGCTGTGCATAATGCCCAGCTCCAGCGGAAAGTCGGGGATACTGCTGATGACGTCGAAATCCTTGGCTAGGAGGTAACCGCCGAAGGACTGGATGCCCTTTTTCAGCCTGACGTAGAGGTAGCGGCCCGGAGGCGCTGTGAACTTGAAGCTGTGCAACACCGCATACTCCCGGTCAGCAGGTAGCGGCGTGAGTTGCAGGCGCTGCGATCGGTTCAGCACTTCAGGCCCGATGATGGCGGAATCGGACCAGCGGAAGTTCTTCGCTTCGGGCTGGCCCTGGAACGCCGGCCGGTCCTGGGGCAGGACGTAGGCCGTGAGGTTTTTCAACATTTCTGCATCCTGCACGCCTCCCCTGGTCTGAATGACGAGCACCTGCTCCGGCTCGTATCGCTCGTTCCTTACGAGCGTCACCTCCGCTGACTCGATGCGCAGGAAGTTGTACTTGCCCGGGATAGAGACGGTCTTCTCAAGCTTCGCATCCGACTCCGGGCCGCCCCGCTCGGCGCGCACGCCGGAATCCACGGTGATCGTCATGGACATGTCTTTTTCAGGGACTTCCATGGGCTTGGAATGAATATACGCCTCACCGCGGTATTTATCGTAAGACACAATGAAGGGATAGGCCTTGGCGCCGATCCCCAAAAAGCCCGTTTTTTGATCCGACCTGTGGAGCTGCACCCGCTTCTCGAACGATGCCGGGTCCACAGGATGGGTGAACTTCACCGTGACGAGGACCTTTTTGATTCTCGGGTCTTCAGTGTCCTGATAAAACTCAGCGTGCGCTATCGCCGCCTTAAAAGGAGGGGTCTGGAACGAGTAGCTGTAGGTCGAAAGCCGTACCTGTTTGGGGAACAGGGAACGGTCCATTTTGACGGTGAACCCCTGCCCCACAGCCCAGTCCGCCTTCGGCGTGAACACGAGGTGGTTGTCGGTGACCCATTTCCACTCACCCTCGGTGGAGGGTGAAAGGGTGATGCCTGTGGTCACGACCTTGCCGA
>MGQF01000059.1:29369-32987 GCA_001797745.1 Deltaproteobacteria bacterium RBG_13_52_11 | reverse complement strand
CCGCTAAAGCGGATGTGGATTGGGTCGGGTTTGATCACGTCCTCGAGCTTGGTGAGCCCCGGACCAGTGCCGGTCACCGTGAGCGCGCCTGACTGCCGGACCGCGTACCAGATCAGAAGGCCCAAGAGAACGATGAGGACACCGGATGCGATCGATCCCCACTTCACAACCTTTTTAACCTTGGGGACAATAAGCCGAATTTTTCCGAAAAGCCGTGAGGAGAGGACTTTAAGGTTGGAACTGAAGCCCTTGAAAAAGCCGAGCCACGGCGGAGGCGTCCATGTTATCGTGCCGAATAATCTGGACAGAAACTTCCGAAAATCACCAGAAACGGCCTTCGGGGAATTGTCATTAAGCTTCATGATCTTCCTCCTTAATTTTTAATGAGCGCCTTACACGAGTCACCATTACACGAAATAGATGTTACCGATATCTGCCTTTCAAACCCCCTACCCCCCGGTTTTAATCCTCTGATGGACCTCTCACCTCAAACTGAACAGTATCGATGATACGCCCCTTTTCATCAACGAGGCTTAGGGTATAGGACCCAGTCCGTGGGGTCCACGGGGAATTATTGTCACCCCCCATTATTGTACGGTCGTTTAAGACCCATCGCAAATGGCCCGTCCTGGGCTGCGAGATGAAGAAGATCCTTTGCAAATCAGGCGGTATATCGGGGTCCAAGGCGATGATGGTCCCTGAAGGGGGATAGATGATCCGTTGGTTGAATTGGCCTATCCTTTGATCCTCTGCATTCGGTTCTGTCCCCGGGATGAACCATTCCTCCCTGGAGGGTTCTACGCCCTGCGGAAAGTGGATCTCTTTCCTGACCAGGGATTGAGGAGCTTTCTTCTCCGGGTTGTTGTCCGCATAATGGAGCTGGTTCATGACCTCGATCCAGACAGGGGCCGCCCCTGTGATACCGCTCACATTCCACATCGGTTCTCCAGAAAAGTTTCCAACCCAGACCCCGATGGTGTATCTTCTGGAATATCCTATACACCAGTTATCCCGCATATCCTTGCTGGTCCCGGTTTTTACCAATCACCAGAAACGGCCTTCGGGGAATTGTCATTAAGCTTCATGATCTTCCTCCTTAATTTTTAATGAGCGCCTTACACGAGTCACCATTACACGAAATAGATGTTACCGATATCTGCCTTTCAAACCCCCTACCCCCCGGTTTTAATCCTCTGATGGACCTCTCACCTCAAACTGAACAGTATCGATGATACGCCCCTTTTCATCAACGAGGCTTAGGGTATAGGACCCAGTCCGTGGGGTCCACGGGGAATTATTGTCACCCCCCATTATTGTACGGTCGTTTAAGACCCATCGCAAATGGCCCGTCCTGGGCTGCGAGATGAAGAAGATCCTTTGCAAATCAGGCGGTATATCGGGGTCCAAGGCGATGATGGTCCCTGAAGGGGGATAGATGATCCGTTGGTTGAATTGGCCTATCCTTTGATCCTCTGCATTCGGTTCTGTCCCCGGGATGAACCATTCCTCCCTGGAGGGTTCTACGCCCTGCGGAAAGTGGATCTCTTTCCTGACCAGGGATTGAGGAGCTTTCTTCTCCGGGTTGTTGTCCGCATAATGGAGCTGGTTCATGACCTCGATCCAGACAGGGGCCGCCCCTGTGATACCGCTCACATTCCACATCGGTTCTCCAGAAAAGTTTCCAACCCAGACCCCGATGGTGTATCTTCTGGAATATCCTATACACCAGTTATCCCGCATATCCTTGCTGGTCCCGGTTTTTACCGCCGTCCAGAAACGGGTGGCCAAGGGGTTCTCTAGTCCAAAGGTAGTGCTCCTTGCCTCCCGGTCTGACAGGATATCCGAGATGAGGAAGGCGGCGTCTCGGGAAAAGGCCTTTTTAGTCCGTGAGGACCTCGTTCCCGCAGGGGTGAGGCGCGGTTCGCTCCAGGTCCCTTCATTGGCAAGGCACCGGTAGGCATTGGTGAGTTCCCAAAGGCTCACATCGACGGAGCCAAGGGCAAGGGATGGGCCGTAAAAATCCCCTGCCTCATTGAGCCCCTTGATCCCCATTTGACGAAGTTTCATAAGGAAAGGTTCAAGGCCGACCAAGGAGAGGGTCTTTACTGCAGGGACGTTGAGGGATGAGGCAAGGGCGATCCTCGAGGTGACCAGCCCCTTGAACTCAGAGTCGTAATCTCTGGGTTGATAGATCCCGGCAAAGACCGCGATATCCAGAGGGGTATCCTCCAAAACAGAGGCAGGGGTAAGGATCTTTCTGTCAAAGGCAAGGGCATAGAGGAGGGGCTTCAGGGTCGAGCCTGCCTGCCTTTTGGCCTGAACGCCATCCACAAACCAGCCGTGGGCGGGGTCGCCGCTATAGCTCACATAGGCCAGGACCTCTCCTGTCTTATTCTCTATGACGAGAGCAGCCCCGTCTTTGACGTTCTGCGAATGTAAGGTAATAAGGTGGTGCTGTAAGCGCTCGAGGGCAAAGCGCTGAATCCCGCTGTCCAATGTGGAAGGGACTGTTGTCCCCCGTGTCCTTGCCTTTAGTAGCATCCTTGAGACGTGAGGGGCGAGGTCGGCTCGCGGTCTCAAGGCATTGGAGGCGAAAAAAATCTGATTCACTGAGGTATTGATATCTGCCTCCCCAACGGACCAGCTGAGCGCTTGCCTGAGGAGCAGGGCCCTCTTGGATATCTCGGCAGAAGTGGCATTGGGAGATCGAATCAACGAGGCGAGGATAAGGGATTCCGATTGATCAAGTCCGTGAGGATATTTTCCGAATAAGCACCTCGAGGCTGCGGCAATCCCCTGAAGTTCTCCCCGGAACGTGACGAGGTTCAGGTAGGCCTCCAGGACCTCTTTCTTTGACCACCCTTTTTCAATCTCCTGGGCCGCGAGGATCTGTTTCCCCTTTTGCCAGATGGTCCTTTTCCCTCTCTTCTTGGGTTGGAGCTCCTCATTGAGAAAGGAGGCCAATTGCATCGTGATCGTGCTTGCCCCTCGCAGGCCCTCTGAGGTCAGACCCTTGATAAGGGTCATTCCCATGGACCTATAGTCCACCCCTTGATGGTCATAAAATCGCTTATCCTCTGCCTGGATTACGGCATTCGCCAGGGCAGGGGAGATATCGTCGAGCGAGGTCCAATCCAGACGCCTTTGGTGTTGATCTGTCCTCAATTCATACAAGGGATCTCCATGACGGTCCAAAAGGATCGAATCCGATTTACAATAAGCGTTGCGTACCTCATCATAGGTGGGCAGGGCATGCAGGGCATGCAGGGCATGGGTAGCTCCTGTTAAAGAGAAAAAGATGATGAATAATACAAGATAGCTGCTTCTCATAGGTGATGCCCTTTTAAAATACCTCCTCCCCTCCCCCTCAGATTTGGGGGAGGGGAGTTTTGACTACTATTCGGACACCCGATTATTGTTGAACCTCAATGGTCTTATTCGGGATCTCCCCAAACATCTCCGGGAAATAGAGGGCTTCTACCCTTGTGGTAGGGAGCTGAAAGCGACCGCTCTGATTCAAGCGGATGGTATATTCGACTGTCCACTTTCCTTTGGGGCAATATTCATAATAGGCCCGGAACGCCTCAAAGGAACGCTCCTCAAAGACTGGCCAGACCC
>MGQF01000059.1:13132-29363 GCA_001797745.1 Deltaproteobacteria bacterium RBG_13_52_11 | reverse complement strand
TCCTTTGCTCCCCTTTGGTCATGATTTCGGAGTCCCTTGCCAGCCCTTTCCCAAGGATCGTCGTCCCCGCAGGGACAGGATCACTCACCACGACCCATGTCTGGTCTGCCTGGGCCTCGATCTCCAATCGTATACGGCAGATATCTCCACGGCTCCACTGCTTGGGATTTTTTTGTTCGATGGGGAGGATGGTCTTCTTGATCTTATATCCACTGGAAAGGGGTTCTTTCAGGGGGATGGCGGCGAGGCTCTGGATCGTTGCCCACGGGCTCCCTTTCCCCTGATGGGCGATTGCAACCTCGTCCATTTTTTTCGGCCATGGGAACAGGAAGACCTTCCCTTTGGGTGAGGCGTTCCAGTCCGTGACCTGGGATTGCCCTGATAAGGCGGCACGAGTTGTGCCTGCGATTGGGACTGCCTCAAAGGCCTTTGCGAATTTCTCTATGGCCAGGACCCCCCAGGCGTTGGCAAGGGTCAAATCCCATGTGCCCCTCTTCTGCCGGGCCAATGCCCCCAAAACGAGCCTCGGCATATCCGCCTTCCATTTCTCCGCATGGAGCAGGGAAAGGATGAGACGGACGGCATTCACATCGTTGGAGACCATCAGCCACCACAGATGATCTGTCCCCTCCGTTGAAAAGCCCATCCGCGTCCCCTGAAAGTTGAGGCGGGACCTTAGAATCTGCTCCGCCTCCTTGATCCGCTCTTCCCGTTTCGGTATATCCCCTACGTTGTGGAGGACATTGAACCAGTCGATCACGGCAGAGGTCGGCCAGAGATTGGGGTCAATGGAAATAGAGCCCAAGAGTTTCGCCTGAGCCTTTCCACCCCTGGACAAGGCCTCTATGGCCGATAGCTTCTTGATGGAAAGGTCCGCCGTGGCCAGCGGGGAATATCGTATAATCGATCCCTCGATAAACTTTTTGAGGCCGATCTCCATGCCCTCTTTGATCTCACCCGGTATGCCCCATCCTGCTTCATGGCCAATAGCGATGATATAGGAGGTGAGGACTGGAGACCCCTCAAGGCATGTCGGAAAGTATTTAACGAGACCTTCCGAGTCGAGATGGGAGGGGAGTTCAGCCATCCATCTCTTCCAGAGCGTTTCGTTTCGAAGGGCCACCGCTATGGATATCTTCTGTTCCATACAGGTGTAGGGGTAGCTCTTCATATAATCGATAACGCCGTTGAGCCCTTCAGAGATCCGTGGTTTTAAAGCCACCCTCACCCCTCCCCGGCCAACGAGGGCATCCTGAGGCCTCTCAACGGCGAGGCGGTAGTCTTTTGTTATTTGAACAATGGTTGCCTGAACGGTGCTGATCGGCGTTGCAGGGACTACCCGCTGCTGCACCTTGATCCTGTCCCCTCCAGGGGCCCCCTTCTCTTTTACCTCCACTGCCCAACTGAGTTTTTCAACGCCGATGGGTACCGCGACCTCCCACCCGATTTCCCTCGCTTCCCCTGGCTGGAGGGAAAGGGCCATCGGTTGCAAAGCCCCTGAAATACCATCTACCTGTGCAGAGCAATCGAGCCCCATCCCGCGATTCGTCGTATTGCGCAGGGTGAACTCTCCCTTGAATTGATCCCCTTCCCTGACCAGGGGGGGGAGCCCGGACAGGATCATCAGGTCTTGGGTCGATTGAATCGATGCTGAACCCGTGCCAAAGAGGCCCGTGCCCCCCTGGGCCACAGCCACGATGCGGAAACTGGTAAGGGAATCGTTGAGCGGTATTTCGACCCATGCCTCCCCGTTTGCATCCAACAAGACCCGCCCCTTCCAAAGGAGGAGGGTATCGAACAGCTCTCGGGTCGGCTGTCTCCCGCCTCCACCCCCCTGTGGCAACGCCTTTAGTCCATAATGGCGTTTACCAATGACCTGCATCTGGGCCGTCGCAGTGTGCACCTCATACCCCCTCTGGCCCATCATGGCAGAGAGGATATCCCAGCTCCGGTTGGGCATCAGTTCGAGGAGCCCTTCGTCAACGGCAGCGAGGGCCACTTCGCTCTTCTGAGGCGGATTCTTCCCGTCTAAGGTCTTTACCCGGATCCGGACCTTTGCCTTCTCACGGACCTTATAGACCTTACGGTCCGGCGAGACGTTCACCTTCAACTCATGCGCCTTCCATCCGACCTTAATCTCCGCAATCCCCAGTTTATACGCAGGCCTCCCGAGGTCGACCATGGCCGTCGGTTTAATCCCGGGCGCGCGACCCCTCACCACGAGGGCGGAGACGAAGCAATTCGGTGCATACTGCCCCCTGATGGGGACTTCAATGACGGGTTGTTTCCCCGAGAGCCTCTTGACCCAGGCCTCTATCACCCCTTCCCTCTCGACCGTGATGAGGGCCGTCGCATTCCGGAAAGGCATCCTGACCTGAAAGACGGCGGTCTCCCCGGGCTCATACCGTTTTTTCTCCGGCAGAAGGTCGATTCGATCATTATCCGCCACGTCAAACCACCATTCGCCCTTCCCTGCCACCCAGACCTCCTTATGAGCCACCGTTTTACGCCCATCAGAATCAGAGCTCTCCGCCTGAAGGATGCAATTCCCGGACACAGGCGATTTCACCTCACAGATCAGAAGCCCTTTGGCGTCGGTCTTTCCTTCACAGAGGAGAGCGATCCTTTTGGTATCTGTCGAGTGTTCATAGGCATAGAATCCTCCGACAAGGCGCTTTCGGTGGGTATAGGTCTTTCTCTCAAAGAGATCGACCTTCACCTGCGCGCCTGCAATGGGTTTGCCTGCAAGATCGAGGACCGCCACATGAAATTTAAAGGCCTCTTTGGATACGGCCCATGAATCCGGCTTGATCCCTATCATGTATTTGGAGGGCCACAAGGGTATCCTGGAGGAGATTGTCTGGATCTCCCCATTGGGGTCTCTGAATTCCAGCTCAGCGAGGATTTCCTCGGGGAGCTCTCCTTTTGGTAGATTTGGGATCACCGTCCGGATTGTACCCGACTGATCCAGGACCAGGTCTATGCTCGGGATCTTACCCGCCTTTTTCTCCTCTCTCGGTTCTTCCCCTTCTCCTTCCTCCTCATCCTCCAGGGGTTCGCCCCTGCGAATGATCCCTTCTTTAACCGGACCGTTGCCGAATACAAATTCATCAAATCCTTCAAAAGGGGTTATCTGCTTAGGCCGTATTTCGCTTCTCAATTTTACCGGGAGGAGGCCGGCCCCTCCCCCTGCAAGGTACTGGACGCTCACATCAAGGGGGACCTCTTTAGCCCTGATTAAGGGCTCCGCAGGTGGCTTGATGATCCCCTTGAGCAGGGGGACCCGGAACTCTTCCACCCTGAACTCGCCTCCCCGCCACGAGTTTATCTGCCGTTTTGCGCCCGATTTTTTAACTAAGACCACCTCATAGTTCCCAAGTTTTGCCCCTTTGGGGATCGTCCATTGCGTCTCAGCAACCCCGTTGGCATCCCACACCACGGGGAATTCGTATTTTTCCTCACTGCCATAGTGTTCAATCAAGAGGCAATTTGGCATTTGATCTTTGGGGGGCATGGAGAAGCCGTTCATCGTATGCTGCCGAAAGAGGTGCTTCATATGCACGGTCTCGCCTGCCCGAAGCAGTGTTCGGTCAAAGACGGTATGGGCAATGGAGGGATCCGAGGTATATTCCTGGGGGAGTTGAAACCTCCATGGCTCGATCCCCTCTTCCCAGCTTGAGTGGACAAAGGCCATGTCCCCAGCGGTCTGGGCCATGATGAATATCCCGCTATCGAGCGATCTGAGCGCTCCCAGCTGGGGGTAATTATCATAGTCAATCTTGTAGTTACAGCGGGCCAGTTTCTCTTCAGAGGGTAACGGTCCTTCAATCCGGGCTATCCCGTTGACATTGGTCTTCCCTTGCCAGAGGACCTTTTCCTGACAATCCTTCACCGTCACCGCTGCATCCTTCACCGATTCTCCTGTATCAAGGGCGGTGACCCACACGAGAGATGATTCCCTCCCCCATTTGAAGTGGACCGAGAGATTAGTCACCAAGACTGCGGTCGGGACATACATGGGCCTCGGCGGATGGAGGAGAGATGACCCCAAGAGAGCGCTCTCCAACTCCACGATATAGAGCCCGGGCTCCTTTAACGGGATCCCAACGACCTCAAAGGCACGGGGGCCTGATGGTTTTGGGACCTTGAAATCCCTGACCCCCTTCTCGTTACCCAAGAGGGAGCCCTCCCTCGAGGCAGAGGCCACTCGCCGTAACCACCCCTGGACATTATCACCCTGCCCAGGAGCAATGTTCAGGATCTTTCCCGTCACTTTTTCGAGGAGACCTTGCTCTTTTTGTACCTTGAGCATCCGCGCTCTTATCTCAGGCTCCAGGTTTCGTAACGTCACCGGGAGTATGGGATCTGACTTCAACTCCAAGATACCAAATCGGGATGCAAACTTTGCCAAAGGAGGGTACTTATCGGTACGAACGGCAAGGGGGAATTTATCTGCATTGATAAGGGGTCTCCCCGCGTCATCCTTAAGCTGAGGCGGTAGTTCAACCTTAAAATTCGTGCCCTCGGGGAAAGGCCCTGTAAAAGAGACGTCCTCGATGGACTTCCCCTCTGTTTCATCCCCCCCGTGGGACTTCCATACCTTCCCGTCCATGCCCTTCAATACGATCTGTTTTGCCTGGTCCTGAGAAATGGGCGCAGAGAAATTGAGGGCCATGGGTAACATCGGGATACATCCTGCGTTAGGGTTTTCCCGTTCGCAGTTGAATGTGACAGAAAAGGGTTCTCTCGTTTGAAATCGGAGGATCTGGTCCTGGCTGGTAGCTACTCCGGTCTTGGACATCACCCCTTTGCCCCAGACCAGGCTGACCTTGGCTTTCGCAGGAAATAGCTGTTTGCTTTGGATCAAGATCATCGGAAGTTGCGGCGGTCCCTGATACCTGAATCGAGCCTTTACTATTTCCTCCCGTTCCTTCCCTTCGATGACCCTGATACCGATGTGGTCCTGTATGCCTTCTACAGAGAAAAAGGCTTTTTTCAAGACAGATGCATTCTCCGCCTCGGCATCTAAGGTAAGGATGAATATCTGTTCTTCGTCGATATGGCTCCCTTCATAGGGGGTAGAGTTTTTGATAGAAGGCCCACCAGTTGAAAAGGAGAATTCCTTCTGCCCCTCGATCTCCTTTCCCGAGAAGGTCTTTAATCCCGATTTTAATCGAAATGTGCACTGCACCCCTGCAGGGAGGTCCCTCTCAAAATCGAAGACCCAGTTCTTACCATCTGCCCATCTACCTGTCCCCTTTTCAGGGCAGTCTATTTCAAAGGGCTCAATAAAGCCGCGGGGGTCACCAAATGGCACCATCTGCGCCGAAAAGCGAGCGCTTACTTGTCGGACACCCTTCACCGTCCCCTGCGGAGAGAACATCTCTACAGATGGTTTATCCTCCGCGAAAACGAACGGGATAACGGAGAGAAAAAAGACTAAAACGAGTCCTACGGTCCTGAGTTTCATAGCCCCCTCCCTGTTGTGATATTATAACGTTCATTTGCCGCCTTATTCGCACCAAATAAAAAAAAGGGCGTTTTTGCCCCTTGGATTGTTTAGCTTGGTTTTCCTCCCCCCTCTGCGTCATGCCCTGCTCCCTTGGGCCTCGCGTTGGTAATGGCTGTTTACATCACCTTAAATATCAATCCCTTCCCTCAAAACGGATAAATCATACCCCTTTTTCCAAAAAAGTAAATACCATGACTTCTTGAAAACAAAAAGGTGTATGCTCGTAAACAATGCAAGAACTTCACCGATCAACGGATGGTTATTCTCTGTGACTGTCTTCTTTTTTCTAGACAGAAGACAAAGAACCTGACTGAAAAGAAGAGTTTTCAAAAGCTTATTGAGACCTTACCCTTTTGTGTTCACTGGAAAGGGGGAGCTTGGAGAGGATGATGAGAGATGCCAAGAGCACCCAAACCTATGAAGGAACCAATCAGCTTCAACGGTTTGTCGTGGCAGAGCAATTGATGAAAAATTCTTGGAAAAATACGAAATGGGAGAGATGGATCGGATTTCCTCCAGGTATATGAATCCTCTTGATCAAGAGGTCATAATCTGCTAATTTCGAGCAGGGGGGGGAGCAGTCTCAAAGAAATATACCGATGACGGAATCGCGCACCATCGCCAAGATAGAAACAAGAGGTCTTAATTTCTATTATGGGGCGACCCAAGCCCTGCAAGGGATCAACATCGCCATCCATCCTCAGCAAATTACTGCCTTGATCGGACCTTCGGGATGCGGGAAATCGACCTTTCTTCGCACCCTCAATCGGATGAATGAACTCATCCCTCATACCAGGATCGAGGGAATGGTCACGCTCGATGGCCAGGATATCTATCAACCGGCTATGGATGTCGTCTCGCTCAGGCAAAGGGTTGGTATGGTCTTTCAGCGTCCGAACCCTTTCCCCAAGAGCATTTTCGAAAACGTCGCCTTCGGCCCCAAGGTCTTTGGGATCCATTCAAAGAATGATATTGAGGGACGAGTGGAGCAGAGCCTCAAGTCCGTCTCGATGTGGCCAGAGGTTTCAGACCGCCTTCATCATAGCGCTCTCGGTCTGATGCTGGGGCAGCAACAACTCCTCTGCATTGCACGCGTGTTAGCCGTTCAGCCTGAGGTCATTCTGATGGACGAACCTTGCTCTGCCCTCGATCCTTTAGCCACGCTCAGGGTTGAGGAGTTGATGCAGGAGTTAAAGAGGAACTATACCATTGTCATCGTCACCCATAACATGCAGCAGGCAGCCCGCACCTCTGACAGGACAGGTTTCTTTCTATTAGGAGAGCTGCTGGAATACGGCCCCACGAGTGACCTCTTTACCCGACCCAAAGACCAACGGACTGAAAATTATATCACCGGAAGATATGGATAAAAATTGCAGATGGCTGATCGCAGATCTAAAAATATGAAATTTGGAAATGTCTTGGGATTTAGAATTTGGAATTTGAAAATTCTTGTATTGTGTCTCCTCTCTTTCCTTTTGATATTTCTGCCTACGATAGGTTGTCAAAGAGAGAAGGCTGGGATCACTGTAGCGGGATCTACCTCGGTTCAACCTTTTGCTGAGCTGTTGGCCGAAGAATACATGTCTCGCAATCTTCAATCCCATATCTATGTGCAAGGGGGCGGGTCGACCGCCGGGATCGAAGCAGTCAGGACACATGCGGCGAATATTGGAATGTCTTCCCGAGCCCTCTTGCCTGAAGAGAAAGACCTCTACGCGGTCACGATTGCCAAGGACGCCATTGCGATCATCGTCAACACCAAAAACCCGATCCAGGATCTCTCGCTGGACCATGTAAGACTGGTCTTCTCCGGGAAGATAAAGAAGTGGGAAGAGTTGGGAGCTCCTCCTCACCCGATCGTTCTGGTCAGCCGCGAGGAAGGATCCGGAACACGAGAGTCTTTTCAAAAGTTTGTCATGGGGAAAGAAGAGATCAGTCTTGAATCCCTGGTTCAGGACTCAAACGGTGCTATTCGACAGGTCGTTTCAAACGATCCCCATGCCATTGGCTATATTTCGTTGGGCTTGGTAAATGAGCAGGTGAAGGCCTTAAAAGTTTCAAGTATCGAACCCACCTTGGCCAATATCGAGGGCGGGAAATATACACTGATACGCCCCTTTTTATTCGTCTTTAATGGTGAGCCGAAAGGAGAGGCACGGTCTTTTTTAGAATTCGTCTTGAGTCCTCCAGCCCAGGAATTGCTTTCAAAGGAGGGTCTGGTGACCACCCTGAAACTTTCAGGAAAATGATCATGGAGATCAAAGAGAAGGTCATTGAAAAAATTCTACTTCTCGTCGCCCTCTCTTCAATTGCGGTCCTGGCCTTGATCACCTTCTTTATCTTTGAGCAGGGGCTCCCCTTGATTTGGAAGATTGGCCCCAAGGCCTTCATCCTCGGCCAGAAATGGATTCCAAGCAAGGGCCTATTCGGCATCTTCCCGATGATCGTCAGCTCCTTTTTGGTCACCCTCGGTGCCCTTTCCCTCGGTATTCCTCTGGGTCTGGCCTGTACCATCTTCTTATGTGAATGGTCCCCCCCCTCTGTGGGAACGGTATTGAGGCCGGCAATCCAACTGCTGGCAGCTATCCCTTCGGTCATCTATGGTTTTTGGGGGCTGGTCGTCCTTGTCCCCCTTGTTCGAAATTATCTGGGAGGACCTGGTTTGAGCATCCTCTCAGGCTCTGTGATCTTGGGTTTTATGATCCTACCCACCATCATCAGCATCTCTGAGGACTCTCTCAAGGCATTGCCACCTTCTTATAAGGAAGGAGCCCTGGCGTTGGGGGCAACGCATTGGCAGACCATATGGCGGGTACTGATCCCGGCAGCCAGGTCCGGAATTGTTGCCAGTATCATCTTAGGCATGGGCCGTGCGATCGGCGAGACCATGGCCATGATCATGATTCTGGGAAATGCGGTAAAGATGCCAACCTCTTTCTTAGATTCGGCGAGGACGCTGACTACGAACATCGGCATTGAGATGGGTTACGCCTCTGGTGCCCATCGACAGGCCCTCTTTGCCACAGGGGTCATCCTTTTCATCATCATCATGCTCCTCAATTCTTTGGCCATCTTCCTCTCCCGAAGGAGGACTGGCTGATGGTTTATCGTACGCGACATATAACTCAAGGCATCGCAAAAGTTCTCATCTGGATTGCTGCCCTGTCGACCATTGGAGTGATGATCCTCATCCTCTTTCAGGTTCTGGCGGAAGGTCTCCCTGCCCTTCACCTCCGTTTCTTTCTCGATTCCCCAAAAAGCATGGGCCGGGAAGGGGGAATCTTTCCAACGATCATTGGGACCTTTGTCCTAACCGCGGTTGCCATCCTGTTTGCAACGCCACTCGGTGTAGGGACAGCCATCTTTTTGAGGGAGTACACCCGAGAGAGCCGGATAAGCCGCCTGATCCGATTCGGGACTGACTGCCTCGCAGGGGTGCCATCTATCATCTTTGGTTTATTCGGGTTCGTCTTTTTTGTCATCTACCTCAACATGGGATGGTCCATCCTATCCGGAGGCTTGACCTTGGCCGCAATGATCTTGCCCACGATCATCTCGACCGCCGAAGAGGCGATCAAGGGGATTCCCCCTTCATACCGCGAGGTCAGCTATTCTTTAGGTGGAACAAAATGGCAGACCGTCATGCATACGATCTTGCCAAGCGCCCTACCCGGAATCTGTACCGGTATCCTTCTGAGTGTTGGCCGTAGCATTGGAGAGACCGCTGCGGTGATACTGACCGCCGGTTCCTCGCTGATGATGCCCACTTCTCTCTTCTCACCCATCCGAACCATGTCTGTCCATTTCTATATCCTCGCCCGTGAAGGGATCTCGTTAAAGATGGCGTATGGTACAGGGGCGGCCTTGATCCTGCTCGTTCTTGTTGTCAATACAGCGGCAAATTGGCTGCTCAATCGGTATATCCGTCATCGGGCCTGAGGGAGGATTCATGCCGCGAAAGGACAAGATAACCATCAAGGATTTCAATTTCTATTATCAATCCTTTCAAGCCCTTCGGGATATTAGCTTTAACATCCACCAAGGGGAAATATTCGCTATCTTCGGGCCGGCACGAAGCGGAAAGACCACCCTTCTCAAAAGCCTCAACCGGCTGACGGATCTGATATTCGGGACGAAGCATACAGGGACCATCTTCTTGGATGGGGCAGATATCTATGGTCCACAACTGAGTCTCACCCAACTGAGGAGGAGGATCGGAATGGTCTTCGACCTGCCCACTCCCCTTCCCCTCTCCATCTTTGATAATGTTGCCTATGGTCCCAAACTGAGCGGCACCACCCAGAAGAGGCGTTTGGCCGAGATTGTAGAAAAGGCTCTGCGATCCGCTGTGCTCTGGGAGGAGGTCAAGGATCGTCTGCGCACCTCTGCCCTCCGGCTCTCAGGCGGACAACAGCAGCGCCTCTGTATCGCTCGGATATTGGCTCTTGAGCCGGAGATCCTCCTGCTCGATAACCCCTGTTCAGGATTGGATCCCATCTCTACGGCCAGCATTGAGGAGACCCTCGGCAAATTGAAAAAGGAGTATACGATTATTTTGGTCCCTCATACCATTCAGCAGGCCTCACGAGTGGCTGATCGGGCAGGCTTTTTTTTGAACGGTGAGTTGGTCGAGGAGGGACCGGTCTATCAGATCTTTACTCGGCCCAGAGATAAACGGACAGAAGATTACGTTACCGGAAAATTTGGATAGTCTCAAGGAGGAGGCGCTATGGATGTCCATACCCATTTTCAGATGGAATTGGAGAAATTGAAGAAGAATCTTCTCAAGATGGCTGCCTTGGTGGAAGAGGCAATCAGCAATGCCGTCCAGTCCCTCGTGAAAAGGGATTCCGGACTGGCCAAAAAAACCCTTGAGGGGGAGGATCGCATCAACAAATTAGAGATTACAATTGATGATATGTGTTTGAAGCTTCTGGCTTTGAGACAGCCCCTGGCTGCTGACCTTCGATTCATCACCTCTGCGATGAAGATTATCACCGATCTGGAACGCATCGGCGATCAAGCAGTCAATATTGCGGAGCGCGCGATTATTTTAAATAAGGAACCGCAGCTCAAACCCTATATCGATATCCCAAAAATGGCAGAGATTGCCCAATCGATGATCAAGGACGTGCTGAACGCCTTTGTGAGCAGCGACTCCAAATTGGCTCTTTCGGTTTGCGAAAGAGACGATATGGTCGATGGGTTAAACGATCAGGTCTTCAGAGAGCTCCTCAGCTATATGATTTCAGATCCAAAAACTATCGCGAGGGCAGTGCACCTGATGATCGTGTGTCGATGTCTGGAACGAATTGCAGATCATGCCACGAACATCGCCGAAGATATCATCTTTATGGTGGATGCCTTGGTGATCAAACATCATGCCAATGTCAAAAAAAGGAAGAAAAAAAAGAAATGAGGATCTTTAAAATAGTATGATAATAACCAAGCTCCAAATACCGATAATCAAACAAGGGAAAACATAAGAGGTCGGGTGTGGACATCTGGCATTACCTTTCCCTGAACCCTTCTCCCTCCCGGTTGCGACATTACAACGCTCAGTTACCTCTTTTTTATTTTCACGGAGGCAAAAAAGGGGATCGCCTTAAACAATGCGATACCTTCACCGATTCATAGATAGTTATTCTCTTTGGATATCTTTTCCTTTATCACTAGGATTTAACATCCTGCAAGGCCTGAACCATAATTCGCCGTTATCTCTTGAGACAGGGCGCCCTTTAATGGGTGACTTTTAATTTTTCTTTTATAACGAGGGCTTACACCTCAGGGACTATATTCCGGCCATCCCTTTTCCAGACCCAGTTCCGGTTGAGGTTTATGATGCCTACTGCTTCGGCTCCGAGGTCATAAGCAAATTGCTTGACGGCCCTTGAAAAAGCAAGAGAGTTTACGTCAGCCTTGTCAGGAATCCATATCGATCTGGACCATTTCACCACCTCTCTTCTCTTCGTGGTGCCCACATAGCCTGATTTCTCGGGAACACTCGGGGTGAGAAAAGACCCGGAAACAAAGGGCCGGGGCAAAGGAGCGGGTTGGTTCCACCCCAGGTAAGATCCCGGGTCATATCATGATTGCTCATGGAGTAACGTGGGTGTATAAGGACGTTCAAGGGTATCTCCTTTCCTGCTCCTTAATGAAGCGTTTTGTACTTCTTCCAAACAGGATCAGGTTCTTCGAACCACGAAGGTACAGGCTGAGGTCTAAACTTGCCGTACACTATTTTCTCGGCGCGGCTCATCCACCACCCGGCCTTTTTCATCTTCGTGGCGAGAGAGGTGGCTAACCGGTGAATACCCGTCCTCGGCTTGGTCCAGGGGCACGACGCCACGCAGACGCCGCAGTCAGTCCCCGTCTCATTCCATACCCTGAAACAGGCCTCCGAATTGATGGCCCACTTCTCTATACCCCTCACTACCTTCTTCTTGCCATGAGGAATGGCGCCACTGGGACAGCTTTCTGCGCAGATCTTGCAATCCTGGCAAAACTCATCGACGCCGATGTCGACGGGCGCATCAAAAACTAAAGGAAGATCAGTCGTAACCGTGGTGAGCTTCAGGCAACTCCCCAGCTCTTTCGTCATCATGAGGCCATGGCGACCCAGTTCACCCATACTTGCATCGATGGCCAAGGGGATACACAGGACCTGGTAGTTGGTGATAATGTGGGCCCGTGCAGGATAACCGAGGGCACGAATGTAGCCCGCAAGGGTTACGGAAATGGTCGCTAGTTGCGTGTACACGCGCATGACCTCGATCAACTCGGAAAGCACAGGACCGGTCTTGATCAGGCTGGGGTTGATCCCCACAGCGATGCTGATCGCGTTTTTATGGTTAAGGTTTATGGGCGCCCCATGCCTTCTGGCCGGGTCGTGCCAGGTCTTCCCTAGGTGCGAGTAGACGTAGGCTGGGTTGAGGGGACCGATGCGGACCTGGTCTGCACCCAGGAAATGGGCGTACCCTTTGATTTTCTCTGCTGCCCTTTTCGGTGAGAGTTCCTGTCTGTTCGGGGAGACCGGACCATCCACCAGGTCCTCCATGCCGTAGCGCGCGAGATTCTCTATCTGCTGCACAAAGAAAGGCAGATCCAGATGATTGCCAACCGATATCCTCGACAGCTCCCGGGTACCCCGGTCTTTTTCCTCCCACTCGGTATGCCTTCGGTAGAACTCCGTATACTCCTCGGAGCCGGGCACTAAGGTGTTACGCGACTGGACGTTGTCTCGCTCGTCGAAACGTTCTATGTCACCGACTACTTTATAGCGGGATTTGGTAAGCATTTTGGCCTCCTTTTATTATTTAAAATTTGGTGATTGTAAAAACTTATGGGGTCAGGCTCAACATCTGGCATTACCTTTCCCTGAACCCTTCTCCCTCCCGGTTGCGACATTACAACGCTCAGTTACCTCTTTTTTATTTTACGGAGGCAAAAAAAGGGATCGCCTTAAACAATGCAATACCTTCACCGATCAACGGATGGTTATTCTCTGTGGCTCTCTTTTCCTCTCTCTGAACCACAGAGTCTGCTCCAGAAGGGTTCATCCCAAGACGCACCGATAATGGGTAATTTCTCCTTGAACTTTTGCTGTGGAGCCGATATCATATTGACACGGTATCTATCCTGAGGCAAGCTCAAGCCCAAGCGTCCATGGACATGAAACACCTGGAGACCTTTTGCAAGGTGGCCGAACTGGGGAGCTTTTCCCGGGCAGGGGAGGCTGTATACCTCACCCAGCCCACCGTCAGCGGACATATCGCCTCCCTTGAGCAGACCGTAGGACTTAAACTCTTTGACCGTTTGGGGAGAAGGGTTGCACTCACCAATGGGGGACAGGTCTTTTATCGCTACGCCAAAGAGATTTTGAAACTTCGTGATGAGGCCCTCAATGCCATTTATGAGTTCTCCCACCTCATCAAGGGGCGGATAACAATCGGAGGGAGCACCATCCCCGGTGAATATTTTCTTCCCAAGGTCATGGGGGGGTTCCAAGGGGAGGCACCCGGTATCTCCATAAGCCTTGTCATTGCGGACTCCCAGAAGATCATCGATATGCTCCTTGCCGGAGAAATAGAAGTGGGTGTGGTGGGGATGAGGTTCGATGGAGAAAGGGTCGATGTCTATCCCCTGTTTCACGATCGAGTGATCGTCATCGCTTCTTCCGAGCATCCCCTGGCCTCCAAGGGGGAGGTCTCCTGGGAGGAGCTGCGAGCAGCCCCCCTGCTGATCAGGGAGAGGGGATCGGGTACGCGTAAGGCCTTTGAGGGATATATGACAGCGGCTGGATTGCGGGTGGATGATTTCAGCATCATTGGTGAGGTGGGGAGCTCTACCGCTGTTAAAGAGGGGGTGAAGGGAGGGATAGGGCTCGGTATAATTTCTGATCTCGCCGTTCAAGAAGAGATAGAAGGGGGGAGAGTAAAAGAGGTCAAGATCCGGGGCCAGGGTGCTCCGGAGAGGGATTTCTTTGCTGTTGTCCCCAAGGGGAGGGGTCTCTCACCTCCTGCGCGCCGGTTTCTGGAGTTTCTCCTAACGCGGAGGCCTTCATTACCATGAGGGGCCTTTCAGGCTTCACCATGATCGCGGCCGCCACCAGTTCCACTATTATCCACTTCTTCGTCTTGGCCCTCGTGGATACCGTCCCCCTGGTCCCTAAAGAAATCACCGCTCGATTGAATACTATCGAGGTGGAACTCTCGGCGTTCAGTATGGAAAGCGCCATCCCGCAGGAGGAGGAGAAAGCGGTACTGAAGCAGGAAAAAGAGATAGAAAAGAAGAAGGAAGAAAAGAAGGAAGAGAAAAAAGAGGAAAAGAAAGAGGTAAGGAAGGAAGTAAAGCAGGAGGCAGCAAAGGATAAGGTGGTCCTGGCAGAAAGAAGCAAGGAGAAAAAGGAGAGTCCCCAAGTCGACGACGAGCAGAAGCGGTTGGCGGCTATCAAGAATATAGAACGAAAGGTGGCGGAGCGTACAACAGAGCCCCTCCCTGCGGCGATTGACGCTGAGATCAATGCCTATCCCGGGATGGTCGAAGAGAGGGTAAAGGGGTTTTGGGTTATTCCTGATCCCTTGGCAGCAAGGGGGCTGAAGGCGGTGGTCAGTTTTGCGATTGACAAACAAGGGGTGGTGAGTAAGCTTAGATTGCAGCAGTCCTCTGGCAGCATCCCTTATGATCAATCGGTCATGCGGGCCATAACCAAGGCCGCCCCGTTCCCTCCCCCGCCAGGGCAGCTATCTTCAGAAGAGTTCGTACTAACATTTCAGCCATGAGGGAGTGAGACGTGAGCAGGATAAAGAGCGTATTTCTTTCCTTTCTTGTTGTGATAGTAACGGTCCTCTCGCACCCTATTGCCGGGAAAGGGATCATCTACATCGATATTAATTCCCCTCAGATCCGCAGGTTCTATCTTGCCCTCCCTGCGATCAAAGATTTAGGGCAGCTCCCTCAAGGGATGAAGGAAGAGGTCGAGAAAAACCTCACGCAAGTCCTCATCATATCAGACCTCTTTTACCTCATGGAGAAGGTGAAGCTCCCCCAACAGGCGGTCTATGTTACTGAGGAGAGTGTGGATTTTGGGGCATGGGGGGATGCAGGGGCCGAGTTCTTGTTATCGGTAGGCCTTAAGGCTGAAGGAGATGCGATCTCGATTGAGTTCAGGCTCTTTGACGTGGTCCAGGGTGTTTACATCGCGGGCAAGAGGTATAGGGGCTCACAGGGGGAGATGCGGGGTATGGTCTGCAAGATGGCCGACGAGGTTATCCAACAGTTGACCGGGGAGCGGGGGATCTTCCAGACGAAGATCGCCTTTGTAACAGACCGTACCGGTAACAAAGAGATCGCTCTCATGGACATCGATGGGCGCAACGAGAAGATGGTTACCCACAGTGGCTCTATCAACATATCCCCTGCCTGGCATCCGGACGGAAGGAGCCTCTTGTACACCTGCTTTCAACGCCGCAACCCGGATCTTTATCAGGCATTTATCTCTACGGGGAGCATCGCCCTCCTCTCCGCTGCCCCCGGACCCAATGCCACCCCGGCGTGGTCTCCCGATGGCAAGAGGATCGCCCTCATGATGAGGGGGAGGGACAACACAGAGATATACCTTCTGAACCCGCAAGGCAAGGATCCCTTGCAGCTCACCCGCTCTTGGGACAACAAGGTTTCGCCGGCATGGTCGCCCGATGGGAAGCAGATTGCCTTCGTCTCCGACCGATCAGGGAACCCTCAGATTTATATCCTTGATCTAGCTACGCGAAAGTTGAGAAGGTTAACCTATGAGGGAAGATACAATTGCTCCCCTGCCTGGTCACCGAAGGGAGACAAGATCGCCTTTGCTCGTGAGGAGGAAGGGAGATTTCACCTCTACACCATTAGACCGGATGGGACTGATGTGAAGAGGTTGACCAAGGAGGGGAGCAATGAGAACCCCTCGTGGGCCCCTAACGGCAGGCATATTGCCTTTGCTTCCAGGATGGGGGGGAGTTATGATATATACATTATGACTGCAGATGGAGGTGGTCCATGGAAGGTAACCACCTCCGAGTTCAACGAGACGGAACCAGCGTGGTCACCGTGGCTGCAATGAGGACAATCCTTTGAGAAAGGGGGTTTTGACTATGGGGAGGAAAAAAGGTTGGTTATGGATGGTTATGCTTACAATTATACTCCTTGTTTTCTTTTCAGGATGTGAGTCGTTAAAGA
>MGQF01000059.1:0-13099 GCA_001797745.1 Deltaproteobacteria bacterium RBG_13_52_11 | reverse complement strand
CCGCGCAAGAAGAGAGGGAGAAGGCCTTGCGTGAGGCGGAGGAGAAGAGGACTTTTGAGGAGGGCCTTGCCAGGAAGAAATACCCTGGGATTGAAGGGGAGGTATGGGAGAGCACCCTCTTGAAAGATATCCACTTTGAGTTTGATCAATATGACCTGACTGAGGAGGCCAGAAGGATATTGACCGAGGATTCCAAGGTATTATCGACCCATCCCAACCTCGTCATACAGATCGAGGGACATTGTGACGAGCGCGGGAGTAACGAATATAACCTGGCCCTGGGAGAGAGGAGAGCGGTGAGTGCAAAGCTCTACCTGATTAAGCTCGGCGTACAAGACAATCGTCTCTCCACCATCAGCTATGGGGAGGAGATGCCGGTGGATCCAGGGCACAATGAAGAGGCCTGGGCCAAGAACAGGAGGTGCCACTTTGTCATCCTCTCTCGATAGCAGGAGTCCTGATGGATAAGAGAAGAAGGAGGACGCGGATGAAGGTTTGCCCTGTTGCCGTACTGTTGATTCCCTTAACCTTTTCCCTGCTCGTGGGTTGTGCTACCACCAAGGATGTAGCTCACCTGCAGGGGCAGATAGGGGACCTACAGCAAAAGGTCGATATCCTGAGAGGGAGGGTTACCTCCGAGATGCAGCAGAACTGGGTTAATTTCGAGACCTCGCTTGGAGAGTTGCGGCAGGAGATAAAGATCCTCAGGGCGAATATTGAAGAGGATCGCGATCTCCTCAATAAGGTCGCTAACGATCTTGAGGCATTGAAGAAGGATTATGAGACGAAGGGTTCGTCTTTGACCAAGGTGAAAGGTGAAGGTGTTGCCGCAGCATTGCCCCCATCTGCCTCAACTACCCTCCCGAAGGAAGAACCCAAGGAGGATATGGAGGGGGCCTACCAGAAGGCTTACAGCACCTTCAAAAAGGGGGACTACCCCAACGCCTTGGAGCAGTTTGGAGCCTTTCTGAGCACCTATCCCCACTCAGAATATGCGGATAACGCCCACTATTGGATCGGTGAATGTTACCACCAACAGGGGGATTATGAGAGGGCCATTGTGGCGTATGAGAAGGTGATGAAACAATATCCCAAAGGCGACAAGGTTCCTTCCGCCCTCTTAAAACAGGGTTTCGCCTTTTTGGACATGGGTGATCGAGTAAATGCCAAGATCATTTTTAATAAGGTAACTAAGGAATACCCTCGTTCACCTCAGGCGGAGATTGCGGCCAAAAAACTGAAGGTATTGGATTAATCCGTCTCAACGAGGGTTTCTTCTCCTTTTATTTCAGCTCCCGCGGCTATCTCTATCCCCTCCAGGACAGGGGTATATCCTCCCTCAACAACGGGCCTGATATCGCGATAGCGGGGATTCCCAGTTCCTGCGGGGACCAACCTCCCCATGATGACGTTTTCCTTAAGTCCCCGCAATGAATCGACCCTCCCTTCGACTGCTGCTTGGGTCAACACCCGAGTCGTTTCCTGGAAGGAGGCAGCTGATACCCAACTGTCCGTGATGAGGGAGGCCTTGGTGATCCCCAGAAAGAGGGGATCAGCGATGGCCGGGCGGCCACCTTCCTTGAGGACCCTCTCGTTCTCCGCCTTGAAGACTTGTTCTTCCACCTGTTCGTCTACGATGAACTTGGTATCCCCCACCTCGCGGATCTTCACCCGCTTGAGCATCTGCCTGACGATGATCTCAATGTGCTTATCGTTGATCTTGACCCCCTGCAGTTGATATACTTCCTGGATCTCGTCCACCAAAAATCTGGCCAACTCTTTGTCCCCCAAGACCTTGAGGATATCATGGGGGTTGGAACTCCCATCCATGAGGGGTTCTCCTGCCTTGACCACGTCCCCTTCATGGACACTGATGTGTTTCCCCTTGGGGATGGTATATTCCTTCGGTTCACCTACCTCAGGGGTAACAATTACCTTTCGCTTCCCCTTAACCATCTTGCCGAAGCTCACCGTTCCATCTATCTCGCTGATGAGGGCATATTCCTTAGGCTTTCTCGCCTCAAAGAGTTCGGCTACCCGAGGGAGGCCACCAGTGATATCTTTGGTCTTCGTGGTCTCACGCGGGATCTTGACCAAGACGTCACCCGCCTCCACAGGTTCACCTTCTTTTACGTAGATATTGGAACCGATGGGCATAATGTACCGGGCCTCGGTCTCCAGGGTCTTCTTCCCTTCCGCATTGGTCCTCTCCTGCTTGATGGATATTCGAGGCCGGAGGTCGGAATCCTTGCTCTCGATAATGACCTTGTGGGCATGGCCAGTTACCTCATCCACCTGCTCTTGCATGGTAATTCCATCAAGGATATCGCCGAACTTCACCCAACCGGGGACCTCTGTGATTATGGGGATGGTATAGGGGTCCCACTCTGCTATGAGTTCCCCCTCCTTCACCTTCTTTCCCTCTTCCACTGCCAATTTCGCCCCATAGACTACAGGATACCGCTTCCGTTCCCTGCCCTCTTCATCCAGAATGGCGATCTCGCTCTTGCGGCTCATTACCACACGCATACCCTCTCTGTTGCGCACGGTCCGCAGATCGATGAATTTGATGGTTCCGTCCATCTTGGCCTCAAGGGTGGTTTCCTCCACCCGCCTGCTCGCCGTCCCCCCGATATGGAAGGTCCTCATAGTGAGTTGGGTTCCTGGCTCCCCAATGGACTGGGCGGCTATGACTCCCACGGCCTCACCAATGTCGACGATTCGTCCACGAGCCAGGTCCCTTCCGTAGCAGAGGGCACAGACACCGTAGTTGGACTCGCAGGTGAGTACGGAGCGGATCTTCACACGATCCAATCCCGCATCTGCGATCTTCTGTACCGCCTCCTCAGTTATCTCCTGACTTGCCCTGACGATGATTTCATCGGCAAAGGGATCCTTGATATCCTCCAGGGCTACTCTCCCCAAGATCCTCTCCACCATGGGTTCGATGATCTCACCACCTTCGACCAGGGAGGAGGCATATATCCCGTCCATGGTGCCGCAATCGTTTTCGGTGACGATGATGTCCTGGGCCACATCTACCAATCTCCTCGTGAGATATCCGGAGTTTGCCGTCTTAAGGGCGGTATCCGCCAATCCCTTGCGCGCCCCATGGGTGGAGACGAAGTACTGTAGTACGCTGAGTCCTTCTCTGAAGTTTGCAGTGATCGGGGTTTCGATAATTTCCCCCGACGGCTTGGCCATCAAGCCACGCATCCCAGCCAGCTGACGTATCTGCTGAGCGGTACCCCGGGCCCCTGAATCGGCCATCATAAAGATGGGATTAAAGCTGGGTACTGCCTGTTCGCTCCCCTCAGGGTCCTTTACCTTTTCTGTCCCCAACTCTTTCATCATTTCATCGGCGATCTCTTCGGTGAGCTGAGCCCAGATATCGATCACCTTGTTATACCGCTCACCGTCGGTGATCAGCCCATCGACGTATTGTTGTCTGATTTTTTCTACCTCCTTGGTGGCCTGCTCAAGAAGGTGGGGTTTGAGCGCGGGGATGCGGATGTCGTTGATCCCAATGGAAAGACCGGATTTGGTGACATAGGAGAAGCCTAGGTCCTTCAATTTATCCGCCAGGATGACTGTCTTTTTGTTTCCCGCTACTCGATAGGCATAGTCGATGAGGTTGGCCACCGCCTTTTTGTTCATCACACGGTTGATCAATTCAAAGGGGATCTCTTCGGGGACGACCTCTCTGAGGAGGATCCTGCCTACGGTGGTCTCCACCAGCGTACCGTTCATCCGCACCTTGATGCGGGCTTGCATATTCACCTCATTGGCGTCATAGGCGACCCTCACCTCCTCGGGGTTGGCAAAGACCTTTCCCTCCCCTTTGACATAGTCCTTTTCCCTCGTCATGTAATAGAGGCCTAATACGATGTCCTGGGTGGGAACGATAATCGGCTTTCCATGGGCCGGAGAGAGGATGTTATTGGTGGACATCATGAGTACCCGTGCCTCGGTCTGGGCCTCCACGGAGAGGGGGACATGGACTGCCATCTGATCCCCGTCGAAGTCTGCGTTGAAGGCGAGACAGACGAGGGGGTGGAGCTGAATTGCCTTTCCCTCTATCAGGAGAGGCTCAAAGGCCTGGATGCCCAGTCGGTGGAGGGTAGGGGCCCTATTGAGGAGAATGGGGTGTTCCCGGATCACTTCCTCGAGGATATCCCATACTTCAGGCCTTTCTTTCTCTACCATCTTCTTGGCGCTCTTGACCGTGGTCACATAACCTCGTTCCTCCAGCTTGTTGTAGATAAAAGGCTTGAAGAGCTCCAAGGCCATTTTTTTGGGGAGACCACATTGGTGCAAACGCAGCTCTGGTCCGATGACGATGACCGATCTCCCCGAATAGTCCACCCTCTTACCCAAGAGGTTTTGGCGGAATCTTCCTTGTTTGCCCCTGAGCATATCACTCAAAGACCTCAGGGGTTTTTTGTTGGCCCCGGTGATAACTCTGCCCCTCTTGCCGTTGTCGAAGAGGGCATCCACTGCCTCCTGCAACATCCTCTTCTCATTGCGGATGATGATGTCCGGGGCGTTCAACTCCAAGAGTCTCTTTAAACGATTGTTTCTGTTGATTACCCTCCGATAGAGGTCGTTGAGGTCAGAGGTAGCAAACCTCCCTCCGTCAAGGGGAACTAGAGGTCTCAGATCTGGGGGGATGATGGGAATAACATGGAGGATCATCCACTCCGGACTATTTCCGGAGTCCCGAAAGGCTTCAATAACCCTCAAACGTTTTGCCAACTTTTTGCGCTTGGCCTCAGATTGGGTCTCTTTCATTTCGAAACGGAGGAGCTCGGCCATCTCTTTTATGTCCACCTCTTGCAGGAGTTTTTTGACGGCCTCCGCTCCAACGCCGGCCTCTATGGCATCCTCACCGTATTTTTCCCTGATCTCTCGATATTTTTCTTCGCTGATGAGATCTCCTTTCTTAAGGGGGATATTTTTTGGATCGAGGATTACATAGGACTCGAAATAAAGAATCCGCTCAAGCTCCTTCAAAGTCATATCGAGGAACATCCCAATCTTGCTCGGGATGCTCTTCAAGAACCAAATGTGGGCCACGGGTGCGGCCAACTCTATGTGTCCCATTCTTTCCCGGCGGACCTTGGTCTGAATCACCTCCACCCCGCACTTTTCACAGACGATGCCTCTGTGTTTCATCCGCTTGTATTTGCCGCAGTTGCACTCGTAGTCCTTTACCGGCCCGAATATCCTGGCGCAAAAAAGACCATCTCGCTCCGGCTTAAAGGTTCGGTAGTTGATAGTTTCTGGTTTTTTCACCTCCCCATGAGACCAACTCTTGATTTGCTCCGGAGAGGCCAAGGCGATCCTAATGGCATTAAAGCTCGATGGGTCCTTGGGTTTTTCAAAAAACGAGAGCAGATAATCTTCCAAGGCAAAACCTCCTTATATGCTATGATTCCTTGTTGGGTTTCTTTTCTTCCTCCAGGAGCTCCACATTGAGACAGAGTCCCTGAAGTTCCTTGACGAGGACATTGAACGATTCAGGAATCCCGGGTTCGAGGACGTCCTTTCCCTTTACAATGGCTTCGTAGGCCCTCGTTCTGCCGGCCTGGTCGTCAGATTTTACTGTTAAAAATTCCTGCAATGAATACGCAGCCCCATATGCCTCCAGGGCCCAGACCTCCATCTCACCCAACCGCTGCCCGCCGAATTGGGCCTTCCCACCCAAGGGCTGTTGCGTCACCAGTGAATAGGGTCCGATGGACCGTGCGTGGATCTTGTCATCCACCAGGTGGTGAAGCTTGAGCATATACATGTAGCCTACCGTGATCTGGTGGTCGAAAGGTTCGCCAGTGCGGCCATCGTAGAGGGTTGCCTGCCCTGTGGCTGGGAGGCCAGCTTTCTTCAGGGAATCCTTAATTTCTTCCTCTGATGCCCCATCAAAGACGGGGACGGACATAAATATTCCTTCCCTCAGCCGTTGTGCGAACTTCATCAACTCCTCTTCATTGGCCGTATCGATGGCCTTCTTGACCTCCTCCGCGGTGAAGATATTCTTCAGGAACTCCTTGAGCTTATCTATCCCTTTGCCATCTCTGATATATTCTTCGATCTTGTTTCCCAATTCCCTGGCTGCCCAACCGAGGTGGGTCTCTAATATCTGGCCGACGTTCATTCGAGAAGGGACTCCCAGGGGGTTTAAAATCATCTCTACAGGGGTTCCGTTCTCGAGATAGGGCATATCCTCTTCAGGGAGGATCCTCGATACGATCCCCTTGTTTCCATGGCGTCCGGAGACCTTATCGCCTACCGAGAGCCTCCGCTTCATGGCGACGTAGACCTTCACCACCTTGCTCACCCCAGGGAGGAGTTCGTCTCCTGCCTCCAACTTCTTTAATTTCTCCTCTGCCCTTTCCTTTATCACCTCGATCTCCCTGATGCCACCTGTGGTGAGTTGATCCACCTCTGCTGCGATTCGCTCATCACTGATGGGGATCTCCCTCCATCGCTCCCAGGGTATGGTCTCGAGGATTTCGTCGGTAAGTTTAACCCCTTTCTCCACCACCTTCTTCCCCTTCAGGGGATCCTGCAGAGGTGCGGTGGTCTTCTTGCCTATCAGAAGTCCTCGAATTCGCTCTTTGGTGTAGGTTTTGATGATGCCGGTTTCCGCATCTCGGTCATTGATGATTTTTTTCTCATCCTCTTCCTCAATCTCCTTGGCCCTCTTGTCTTTTTCCGCCCCTCTCCTGGTGAAGACCTTGGCATCAATCACGACCCCTTCTATCCCATGGGGGACTCGAAGAGAGGTGTCCTTGACATCGCTTGCCTTCTCGCCGAAGATGGCTCGCAGCAGTTTCTCTTCGGGTGAGAGCTGGGTTTCCCCTTTGGGGGTGATCTTGCCCACCAAGATGTCCCCCGGCTTCACCTCTGCCCCAATGCGGATGACTCCACTCTCATCGAGATCCTTCAACATCTCTTCACCCACATTAGGGATATCGGGGGTAATCTCTTCCTTGCCGAGCTTGGTATCGCGAGCCACGCACTCCAATTCCTCGATATGAATGGAGGTATATATGTCTTCCTTCAAGAGCTTCTCATTGATGAGCATGGAGTCCTCAAAGTTATAACCGCCCCAGGGCATGAAGGCGACGAGGACATTGCGCCCCAAGGCGAGTTCACCCATGTGGGTAGATGGGCCATCGGCGATGACCTCTCCTTTTTCTAAGCGCTCACCTTTAGACGCGATCGGTTTCTGATTGATGCAGGTCCCCTGATTAGAACGTTGATACTTGGTGAGATTGTAAATATCCACCCCCACCCCTTCATCATTCTCCTCTGCCTTGACTACGATCCGGGAGGCGTCTATACTTTCTACGACGCCTTCTCTTTTGGCCACCACCGTGACCCCCGAATCCCTGGCCACTATTCGCTCCATTCCGGTGCCGATCAGCGGTGCTTCGGTGCGCAGCAGGGAGACTGCCTGCCTTTGCATATTGGAACCCATCAGTGCGCGGTTGGCGTCATCGTTCTCCAAGAAGGGGATGAGAGAGCTCGCCACACTGACCAGTTGCCGAGGAGAGACATCCATGTAATCCACTTCCTCCGGCTTTACGATGATGAACTCTCCGGCCTTCCTGGCAGAGACGAGAGGGGCCGTAAACCTCCCTTCCTCATCGATCGGGGCGTTGGCCTGGGCGATGGTGTATTTCTCCTCATCCAGGGCGAAGAGGTATTCGATTTTTTCGGTAACCCGTCCATTTTCTACCTTACGGTAGGGGGTCTCGATGAAGCCATACTCGTTAACTCGAGCAAAGGTACTGAGAGAGACGATCAATCCGATATTTGGACCTTCCGGGGTTTCGATGGGACAGATCCTCCCGTAGTGGGAGGGGTGAACATCTCGGACTTCGAAACCGGCCCTCTCTCTGGTGAGACCTCCGGGGCCCAAGGCGCTCAGCCGCCTCTTGTGGGTGATCTCGGAGAGGGGGTTTGTCTGATCCATGAATTGGGAGAGCTGACTGCTTCCGAAAAACTCCCGCACCAGGGCTGTTAAAGGTTTCGAGTTGATGAGGTCATGGGGCATCAGGGTCTCCACCTCCTGGAGGCTCATCCGCTCTTTGATGGCCCTCTCCACCCTGACCAAACCGATGTGAAACTGATTCTGCAACAGTTCCCCCACCGTCCTCACCCGACGGTTACCAAGATGATCAATGTCGTCTACGCTTCCTCTCCCATCCTTGAGGCCGATGAGGTATTTTACCACCTCCAAGATATCTTCGCGTCTGAGGGTGGTGACCTCCGAGGGGACATCGAGGCCCAACTTATGATTGATCTTCATACGGCCTACCTTGGAGAGATCATACCTCTCTGGGTTGAAGAAGAGATTGTTAAACAAAGTCTTGGCTGTTTCCAAAGTGGGGGGATCCCCTGGACGCAGACGGCGGTAGATCTCGATGCTGGCTTTTTCCTGTTCCTTTTGTGCAATGACGGCAGGATCGGCAAGGGGTAACCGTTCCTTTTCATCTTCAGACAGGACGATCTTATCCGCCAAGAGGGTTTCCCTCATGGAGGGGCTGCTTTTTACTTCCTCGATGAGGAGGACCTCAAATTCCTTTATCCCCCGCTCCTTGATCTCCTGAATCTTCTCTTCGGTCAGCTCTCGATCGATTTCAACGATAATCTCTCCAGTGACAGGATCCACAATATCCCTGGCCGCCACCCTTTCCACCAACGTGTCAGGTTCAACTGAGACCTCAAAAATGCCTGCGTCCTCGAGCTTTTGCACGATCCCCTCGGTGATTTTCCTGTGCTTTTTGATGAGGACCTCATTTGTCTTGGGGTCTACAATATCTGACGACGCCTTCTGCCCCACCAGGAGGCTGTGATCTACCTTCTTGTGAAACCCATGGGGGTTTACGAAGATCTTTTCTTTATGATAGAAGATGTCCAAGAGGTCTTGGGTGGAATAACCGAGTACCTTGAGGAAGACCGTTACAGGGATCTTTCTCCTCCTGTCAATGCGTACGTAGAGTATGTCCTTTTGGTCAAACTCCAGATCGATCCAGGAGCCCCGATAAGGGATGATCCGGGAGAAGTAGAGGGGTCTTCCCATATGGGTTTTGGGTAGCTCCTGACCGAAAAAGACGCCAGGGGAGCGGTGAAGTTGGCTGACGATCACCCTTTCTGTGCCATTGATGATAAAGGTCCCGTTATCTGTCATAAGGGGGACCTCACCGAAGTACACCTCCTGTTCTTTGATGGCCTTTATCTGTCCTGTTTTCACCCCTTCTTGGACATCGTAGATGATGAGCTGGATAGTCACCCGCAACGGGGCAGCATAGGTTATTCCCTTCATGAGACATTCCTGGACGTCGTACTTGGGTTTCCCCAAGCGATATTTCACAAAGCGTAGCTCCACCGTTTCATAGAAGTCCTTGATAGGAAAGACCTGTTTAAATACCCCCTGTAAGCCGATGTCTTTGCGTTCTTCCGGGGGGAGGTCCTTTTGGAGGAACTGTTCATAAGACCGCAACTGGATCTCAATGAGATTGGAGATCTCCAGAATCTCCTTGATTTTGCCGTAATCCTTCCGGAGCCTCCGACGATCAATAATGGAACGTGCCATATAAGAATCCTCTTTTATATTAAAACGAGGTGGAAAAAGGGACTCCTCCCCTTACCTGCTGGTTTCTTTCCCCCGAGCATATGTGAGAAGCCCCCTCTCGATGGATATTAAATCTTTGAACACCGCTATTTGATCTCTGCTGTCCCCCCAGCCTCCTGCAATTTCTGTTTGATCTTTTCGGCTTCTTCTTTTGCAACCCTTTCCTTTACCGTTTGGGGGACCCCTTCAACCAAATCTTTGGCCTCTTTCAGGCCGAGGTTGGTCACTTCCCGCACCGCCTTGATCACCTGTATCTTCTTGTCGCCAAAACCGGTCAAGACGATATCGAACTCCACCTTCTCCTCTTCGGCGGGTGCTGCCGCTGCACCTGGCGCAGTTGCGGGTGCCACACCCATGGCCATTGGTGCTGCTGTCACACCAAAACGATCTTCCAGCTCTTTGACCAATTCCGCCAACTCCAGCACGGGCATCTCCTCAATGTACTTGATCAAATCCTCTTTCGTCAGCTTAGCTTTTGTCATTTCCTCGTTACCTCCTTAAGACTTCTTTGGGGGAATCCCCCTGTGCTTTTTTACGTCTTCTCTTTTGCTCTTTTTACACCGTCCAAAACCAATACCAATCTCTGTATCGGGTTATTGAGAGTCTGGACAAAACGGGTGGGAAGGACTTTCAGCAACGATAAGAACTTGGCCAGCAGAACCTCTTTGCTTGGAAGGGAGGCTAGGGCCTTGATATCATTGAGAGTCATTACTGTACCCGTCACCATTCCTGCCTTGATCTCTAGGGCAGGTTGCGCCTTGCTGAACTCCAGCAATATCTTTGCTGGTGCCACAGGATCTTCATAGGCAAGGGCAATGGCAATGGGACCGACAAAGTGTTCCGCAAGGAGCTCGATATCGGTATCTTGAGAGGCACGCCGTAATAGGGTATTCTTTACCACCTTGTATTCCACCGCACTCTTTTTCAGCGTGCGGCGAAGCTGGGTTATCTGTTCTACGTTCAAGCCGGTAAAATCCGTCAGAATGGCGGCCTTGGCCTCTTTAAACTTTTCGTGTAGATCTGCTACCAACACCTCTTTTTCTCTTCTCTGCAACCTATCTTCCTCCCTTTTTGATTTGGTTCGCTACACCCTCATCAGATTCTTTACCGAGAGGGGATCAACCTTGATCCCTGGTCCCATCGTCGTAGAGATGGCGAGCCCTTTCACATAGGTTCCCTTGCTGGAGGCGGGTTTTGCCTTGATGACGGAGTCCAAAAGGGTGCTGATGTTCTCCCTCAACTTTTCCTGACCGAAGGAGACTTTTCCCACGGAGACGTGGAGATTTCCTGCCTTATCTATCTTGAACTCCACCTTGCCAGACTTGACATCCTGCACTGCCTTGCCCACCTCAAAGGTAACCGTACCTACCTTTGGATTGGGCATCAGACCCCGCGGCCCCAAGATCTTGCCCAACTTGCTGACCACCTTCATCATATCAGGGGTGGCAATGGCCTTGTCGAATTCTAACCACCCCTGTGATATCTTTTCCACTAATTCTTCTCCGCCCACAAAATCGCTCCCTGCTTCCCGGGCCTCTTTCTCCTTTTCTCCCTGGGCAAAGACCAGGACCTTTACCTCTTTTCCCGTTCCATGGGGGAGGATCACCGTTCCCCTGACCATTTGGTCAGGCTTTTTGGGGTCTACCCCCAGGCGGATGGCGACATCAATACCCTCATCGAAGCGGGCGTAGGAGGTTTCAGGCAGGAGTTGTAATGCCTCTTCCAAGGTGTACCGTTTGGTTCTGTCGATTTTATTTTTGGCTTCTCTGTATTTTTTGCCCTCCTTACCCATAGCACCTTCCCCTATACTATTTTTATTCCCATGCTCCTGGCCGTTCCTTCGATCATCTTGATGGCCGCATCGAGATTATTAGCGTTGAGATCAGGCATCTTGATGTGAGCGATCTTGCTGATCTGCTCTTTGGTGATCTCTCCCACCTTCGTCTTATTGGGTTCTCCCGACCCCTTGGCGATCTTGGCGGCTTGTTTTAAGAGCATCGAGGTGAGAGGAGTTTTTATTATATAGGTATATGTCCTATCGGTGTATACCGTGATGACTACCGGAATGATGGTTCCCTCCTGCCCCTTGGTTTTTTCATTAAAGGCCTTGCAAAATTCCATAATGTTGAGTCCATACTGCCCCAGGGCAGGACCTACCGGAGGGGAGGGAGTAGCTTGTCCGGCCGGTATCTGCAACTTGATCAATCCCATTACCTCTTTTTTCTTCGCCATAATGCTTTCCTTTGATGATTAATTACGTTCTATCTGAATGAAGTCCAATTCGATAGGGGTCGCCCTGCCGAAGATGCTGATCAGGACCTTCACTTTTCTCTTGTCGGGCTTTACCTCTTGGACCGTCCCCACAAAATTGGTGAAAGGACCGTCGATTACCCGCACGCTCTCCCCTTCGTCAAAGGTGACCTTCGGTTTCGGTGTATAGGCACCCTCGGTGATCTGGGTGATGAGTTCCTCCGCCTCTTTATTAGAAAGGGGGGTAGGTTGAGTTCGGCTGCCCGCAAAACCTGTTACCTTGGGGGTATCTTTTACCACGTGCCAGGTTTCATCATTGAGTTCCATCTTAACCAGGATATAGCCGGGGAATATCTTGCGCGAGGAGGTTTTCTTTTTCCCCTTGACCAGCTCTATAACCGTCTCTGTGGGAATCAGGATTTCAGAGATCAATTTCCCCCTCACATCCTTCTCGCCCCGCCTCTCCTTTTCTTCTTCGAACTTTCTGATTCGCTCCTCCAAAGAGGCTTTGACTTTATTTTCATATCCGGAGTAGGTATGGACGATATACCATGTTTGCGCCATAGTGCGATCTTCTCTCTGTTTCTGCCTTTCTGTGGTTAGCGGCTGAGGACCATCCTGATCAATTCGGAAAGCCCTATATCTACGATACCTAAAAAGAAGGCCGCAATAAAGACGATGATCAAAACCACCGCTGTTCCCGCTAATGTTTCCTTGCGGGTAGGCCACGTAACCCGTTTAAGTTCGAACCTGACCTCTTTCAAGAATTGAAAGATCTTTTGTACCTTAACGGCCATAGTATTCCCTTTCCCTTAGATTCTTGACTCAGGACGAGCAAGGAATTCGGAAAGAATGAAGAGCATATAGTGGCAGGCCAGGAGGGATTTGAACCCCCACCCCCCGGATTTGGAGTCCGGTGCTCTAGCCGTTCGAGCTACTGGCCTCAAGTTGTTTCGGTTAGAAGGCAGAGAACCTTCCTTATATAAAATCCCCGAGTCTATCGTATTTCTCTATGAAGGGTATGCCTCTGACAAAAACGGCAATATTTCCTAAAATCCAGCTTATCCGGTTTAGTCTTTTTATTTTTCGTAGTGGTGTAATTCCTCCTCTTACACTCTGTGCAGGCAAGGGTGATAATTGTCCTCATCTCTCTGTTCCCTTACTCCATGATTTCGGTGACGACACCTGCTCCTACGGTGCGCCCAC
>MGQF01000058.1:26704-30456 GCA_001797745.1 Deltaproteobacteria bacterium RBG_13_52_11 | reverse complement strand
GGCGCCAATCAGTTTGGATACGGCCCTTACCCCGAGTTGATTCCAAAACCTCCTCAGCCAGCTCATTGCCTTAAACTCCCCTGCCCGGGAGCCGATTATGATCTCGCCCCTTCCCTCCTCATAGACCTGGATAAAGGAGGGGATGTAGGAGGGATCATGTTGGCCATCGGCGTCCATGGTGATCACGGCCTTGTATCCCTGATGCAGGAGAAACCAGAAACCGGTGCGCAAGGCCGCCCCCTTTCCCCTATTTACGTGGTGCCTCAAGACCTGCACACCGGCATTTCTGGCGATCTTGGCCGTGGCATCTGTTGACCCATCGTCCACCACGACGATTGCCAATCCGTAGCTCCTGATCCCCTCGATCACCCCTTGGAGGCTCTTTGAGGCGTTGTAAGAGGGGATAAGGATTGCTATTTCTTTTGGTGCATTCATCGCCTCTTGAGGAACCTCCGCAAGTCCTTATCCCAGGGGAGGGCGAAGAGGGTGAGGAAGGTTCCAACTGCCGGCAACGGGTCGTCCATGGAGAGGATATCATCAGCTGTCCCCCTGAACTGAAAAAAGCTCGGCTGAAGATGAAACCTCTTGGGATTCGTGAGAAAGTGGAGGATGTCCCCTGGCAGGAGCCATCGGCACCGGGCACCCACCTCATATTCCCTGATTGCTTCAAACTCTTCCCCCATGGCCATCTTGTAGAGTAGGTAGGGGAAATCCACCCCCGCATGGATGGCCAGGGCGAGGGACCCCCAGAAGCGGGGGTTGAGTTCCATCAGCTTGGGCTGGTTGTCCCGTGGGTCCACCTTAAACTCCACCATGGCGACGCCATACCAAGCCAGTGATTGCAACAATTGGATACCGAGCTCCTCGATCTGGGGGTACCGCACGCTCTCCCGCAGGGTGCTCGGACCACCGGTGATTGGATATTCCCTCAGCCTCCGGTGTACGAAGCAGGCCTTCACCTGACCTTTATGGTCCAGAAGGGCGGAAACGCCAAAGGCCTCCCCCTCGGGAGGAATGCGTTCCTGGACCAGGGGGAAGGGGAATTGGCTGTGGACCTTGCGGTATGCTTCAGATAGGTCCTCCTCACGTTCCACATAGGCGATGCCGAAAGACCCTGAGCTTACCCGCGGCTTGATGACCCAGGGGGGTGGGATGGCGTCTTTGATGGTATTGAGGTTTGCCATATCCTCCACCCAAGACGTCTGGGGGATAGGGATCCCCTGCTGGGAGGCGTGCCGCAACAACCACCCTTTATCCCGGACCCGGGCGATAGCCTGGTAGGGGGGGATGGGTAGCCGAACGAGGGGTGCAAATTCTTCTCTGTGTTGAGCAAGGAGCAGAAGGGTCTCCTCCTCCATGGGTATCACGAGGTCGTAGGGTATCTCCTTCAGTTCCTGACGGAGAAAGGTGAGAAAGGCCTCAGGGTGTCGGCGCACTGAAGGGTACACCACCCTCCGGCTGCAGTACTTGGAGAAGAGAGAGGTGGCAACCCTGGAGCTCTCCCCAACGGTCACCTCCACCCCCCTTCTACCGAGGGAACGAACCACCGCTAGGGTCTTTCTCCAATGGCCGTCTGTCACAAATACTCTGGGCATTGCCCCTCTCTCACGCGCATGATCGACGCCTGTGCAGGATAGGTTAAGGTCCCCTTCCTTGACAAAAAGGGGAGACTCTATTATATAAAGGGCGAGAGGTATCTCCAAATGAAAAAATTTATCCTGGGGATTTTTATCGGGGTCCTTTTGATCATTCTCTTCACCTACCTGGGGGGAGGGACTGCCTTGAAAATAGTTGGGAAGAAGACTATAGAAGTAGGGGAGAGGGTTGAGGTCTATGAGAAGGCCCTCAAAGATGTCACCGACGGACTCCTTAAGGAGAAAGGGAAGTAAAGAAAGGGGTCGTTAAGAGAAGAGAGATCAAGAAGCAACGATGGCCTAATATTTTATCGAAAACCCCTTCAGCTCTCCCGTATACTCCTCCCATTGCGTCGTTACCTTTACCACCCGGGCCCCTGGGGGGCCTTGACGGCACCATTGGATGAGGGCCTCTACTTTATCCCGCTCTCCTTCCACCAGACATTCCACGCTTCCGTCCCCGCAGTTGTGCACCCAGCCGTTCACCCCCAGCTCCTGGGCCTTTTGCTGGGTGGAGTAGCGGTAAAATACCCCCTGGACCACCCCCACTATGCGTATCATGGCCTTTACTTTATCCATTGGTACACCCCTGGATGAACCCCTCTGGGCCGAAGCACATACAGGGAGAGGGGATGAGCTATCTCATCTTCCAACGCAGAAGATACGCTACATTGTCAAGGACAGCGGTGAAGAAGTAGTTCTTTACCGCAAACCCCTTAGGCATCTGTATCTGGGCTGGGGTGAAGTTGAGGATTCCCTTGATGGTGGTCTGTGCTATCAGATCGGCGACCTTTTGGGCCTCGGAGGCGGGTGTCGCGATAATGGCGATATCTATTCGCCGATCCTTGGCTACCTCTTTCAACTGATCGGGGTGCAGGATCTCCACTGGCTTCCCGATCCTCTCTGAGACCCTCCCCACTACCCCCGTGGGATCTACGTCAAAGGCGGCGACGATCTTATAGTTCTTCTTGAAGAAATCCTTATAAAAGAGGAGGGATGCTCCTAAATTGCCGATGCCGATGATGGCTAAACGCCACTGCCGGTTCAGACCCAAAATGGCCTTGATGTTATCGGCGAGGTCCTTGATGTAATAGCCAACCCCTCGGATACCGAATTCTCCAAAATAGGCCAGATCTTTTCGTACCTGGGCGGCATTCACACCGCACGCTTCCGCCAGACTGGCGGAGGAAACAACAACCTCACCCTTTTCCTCCAATAGTTCGAGGTGATGAACATAGGCTGAAAGTCTCCTTATAGTAGCTTCTGGAACCTTTGAAAATTTCAAGCTCTTACCCTCCTATGTGAAACATTTCTTTTGCCTAGTTGTTATAAATCTTCCCACCGAAAAAGGCAAGGGGAAATTTTTCCGTTACAGCCTTTGTATCTGGACCTCTTTTTTGATCCTCTCTACATCCTTCTTCCTGCAGAGCGCTGTGCCAGGGGCCATCACCGACGCCGCCCCCGCAGCGACGGCCAGAATCAGAGCCTCGCGGAAACTCAGCCCCTTGGTTAAGGCGTAGATGAACCCCGCTAAGGCGGAATCCCCTGCCCCCACAGGGCTGACGACCTCAACCTGGGGGGGAGTTGCCCAATAGGCCTCGTCCTTTTCCACACCCAGTAGTCCCTTTGCCCCCATAGATATGAGGACTATTTCGATCCCACCTTCTACGATGTGGCGGGCCTTTTCCAAGAGGTCACTGACCTCAACCGATTTAACCCCCGTGAGGCGCTGAAATTCATGTATATTGGGCTTGATGATGAAGGGTTTTGCCCCGCTACCATGCCGCAGGAGTTCTCCATCGGCGTCCAGGGCCACCCGTATCCCCTTCCCTTTAAGGGTAGTGATGATCTGGGCGTAGATGTTGTGGTTTACCCCTGGCGGGACGCTCCCGCTGGTAATTACAAATTCGGCATCTCTCCCCAGAGAGCGGACCCTTTGGAAGAAGAGGCCGATCTCCACAGGGGTTATCTTCGGTCCGGCGGCGTTGAGTATGATGTGGGTCTTTTTCCTCCGATCGGAGAGGATGATGTTGGTCCTCGTCTCCCCACCGATCCGGGTAAAATCGCAGAGGACCCCTTCGTTGATCAGTCTCCCCTCCAGTTCCAGGCCATCGTATC
>MGQF01000058.1:24257-26694 GCA_001797745.1 Deltaproteobacteria bacterium RBG_13_52_11 | reverse complement strand
ACCCAGGGCGGTGCTCTTCCCCCCTAACTCCTCGATCACCCGGGAGCAATCGATCCCTTTACCCCCCGCATACCTCGCCTCGCGCAGGATCCTGTTGGCGTCGTCCAGCACCAGGCCGTCCACCTCTATGGTCCTGTCCAGGGCCGGGTTTAACGTGATGGTATAGATCATCCTCGTGCCTCCTGAGCCTTGTTCGCACAATCGAAGGGCCTACCTTTTTTGTTGACGACCTCTGCGATCATATCCCTGGCCCGCTCCGATATCTCCTTGCCCATCACCAATCTCCCGTAAAAACGGTTCCGTTAGTATAGAGCAAAACCCCTCCTCGCACAATGGCAATTGCGTCCTTGCCTCATTGCAGGGGGTTCTATATACTTTACGCCGAGGATCATCTCTATGATTTCTTGTATGGCAGACAACCAGATTGCCATGTCCCCCCCTTCCCGCCACGAGGACGGCGTGATCTTCGACATGGGGTTGACGAACATCGATTGCTCGCACACGAGGTATTCCCTTTTATGAGACCCATCGTCGCCATCGTGGGGAGGCCCAACGTAGGCAAATCCACCCTGTTCAATCGCCTCGTGGGTTTTCGCAAGGCCATTGTGGAGTCGATCCCCGGCGTGACCCGGGACCGCAACTACGCCGAGGTGAACAGGTTTGAAAGGCCCTTTACCCTCATCGATACAGGGGGATTTGAGCCAATTTCCCAGGATGGGCTCCTGGCCCAGATGGCCGAACAGTGCCGTCTGGCTGTGGAGGAGGCGGACGTCATTATTTTTCTGTTGGACGGGAAGGAAGGCCTGAACCCATCCGACCACGAGATCGCCCACCTCTTGCGCCGGCGGGCAAAGAAGGTCCTGTACGTAATTAACAAGATCGATGGCCCTAAACATGAGGAGAGGATCTACGACTTCTATGCCCTGGGGGTAGAGACCCTCTATCCCCTATCGGCCCAGCACAACTACGGTATCGATCGATTGATCGAGGCCGTCATCGACCTCCTCGCCTCCCCCGCTTCCGAGGAGAGGCGTGAGCACGGTGCAATCAGGATAGCTGTGGTGGGGAGGCCCAATGCGGGCAAGTCCTCGCTCATCAACCGTATCTTGGGGTATGACCGTGTCATCGTTCATGAGACCCCTGGGACCACGAGAGACGCCATCGACACGCCTTTCAGCGTGGGGGAGCGGAGCTATGTCCTCGTCGATACGGCCGGGATCAGGCGTAAGGCCAGAATCAGCCTGCGGCTGGAGAAGTACAGTGTGGTGGAGGCCATCAAGAGTATCGAACGGGCTGATGTGGCCTTGCTCGTCCTCGATGCCCAAGAAGGTGCCCCTGAACAGGATGCACGTATCGGCGGCCTGATCCACGACAAGGGGAAAGGAGGGATCATCGTGGTGAACAAGTGGGACCTCGTGGGGGGAGAGGCCGCCACTACTGCCTATACCGAGAAAGTGAGAGAGAGCCTGTGGTTTCTCGATTATGCCCCCCTCATCTTTACCTCGGCCGTCACTGGTGAAGGGGTTGATCGTATCTTCGAGGTAGTAGAGGGGGTGGCGGCTGAGCGGGGCAATAGGATACCGACCCCCCGGCTCAACCGCTGGCTCCAGGAGGTGGTGGAATCCCACGCCCCACCCCTCTATCGGAAAAAGCGGGTAAAGCTCTCCTATATAACCCAGGTTTCTACCCGCCCCCCTACCTTCGCCATCTTCACCAACTACCCCTCGGGTGTCAAGTTTTCCTATCGGAGATATCTGAACAACCGGCTCAGAGAGGCGTTCGGCTTTTTCGGCAACCCCATCCGCCTGATCTTCAGAAAAAAATAGGCTGACTGCCTTTTTATCAAGATGCACCTGCCTATTATTTATACGCTGCCCTTGACCTACTGGCAGGGCTATATTACACTATCGCGCCATGAGAAGACAGGTACCGACGCCGCATCGATGGTGTCATAGTGCGGACCTGATAATACCTGATGTGCCCGCAAAGAACCTTGTGCGTGCCTTTATGCGCCACGTCGCGGCCTCGATGCTCCTGGTGGTGTTGTTTGCCTCTGCCCACGGCTGCACGCTTATTTCCCTGCGGCCGAAGAACGTGCTGCGCACCGTTTTGCATACGGCTCCCCGAGCCGACTCCGTCGAGTCTCCAAAGTTCTCCAGCACGATGGATCGCGTCACCGGCACGACGACGGCCGAAGCTAACCGCGTGCAGTTGCTCTCCAACGGCGCGGAGGCCTTCCCGGCCATGCTTGCCGCCATCGACAGCGCGGAGAGGTGCATCTCTCTGGAGATCTACAAGATCCGCATGGACCGCGTGGGCACTTCTTTTGTCAAGGCGCTCGGCAGGGCGGCGCAGCGCGGTGTAAAGGTTCGGTTCCTCTACGATGCGTATGGCAGCCGTTCGGTTACCTACAGTGATTTCGCGGAGCTCATTGACG
>MGQF01000058.1:23313-24239 GCA_001797745.1 Deltaproteobacteria bacterium RBG_13_52_11 | reverse complement strand
AGGGTCTTTAACGAGTCGTGGCTCCAGGGGGGGTTGGGCCTTATCGGCAAAGACCTGCCGGTAGTTGGCATCAACCCCTTTAAGCGGACAATCGATAGCCCTTTGGTGTGGCTGTTGAATCTCGAGGGGGAGTTGTGTCTTTCAAAGCAAGACCTCCCAGCGGGGGGTACGGCACGCGTGCGCATCGTCCCCTCCAACCCGGATTTTTTGGGCAGCACCATCGTCGACAAGTACCTGCTGGCCATCAATTCAGCACGAAAGAGCATTGCCATTACCTGCGCGTACTTTCTCCCCCCCCTCGTCCTGCGCCGGGCGCTCGTGGATGCGGCCAAGCGCGGGGCCCGGGTGCGGCTCATTCTGCAAGGGTCCTCTGACACCCCCCTCGTGCACACCATTGCCCTCGGGTACTACGGCAGACTGCTCAAACACGGCGTGGAGATCTACGAGTGGGACAAATCGATCCTGCACGCCAAGACCATGGTCGTCGACGGCGTGTGGTCGACCATCGGCAGCGCCAATCTCAACGGTCGCGCCCTCTTTCTAAGCTATGAGGTCAACGCCGCGTTGATCGATCCCCCATTGGCAGCTGCCCTGGAAGGACAGTTTGAAAAGGATCTCCAACACTGCCGCCAAGTGACGCTGGAGAATTGGAGAAAACGCCCCCTCTCCCAGAAAGTCGTGGAGATCCTGCTGGCCCCCTTTGCAGGGCAGTTCTGATAGGAGGTTCAAGACAAGGAGAGGATATCCGCCTCCTTGTCCGTGATGGCGATGGTGTGTTCAAAATGGGCGGAGAGGCTTTTGTCAGAGGTGACCACCGTCCACCCGTCATTCAGGACCTTCACCTCCCAGGTGCCTGCGTTGACCATCGGCTCGATCGCCAGGACCATGCCGGGGCGGAGCCGGGGGCCTTGGTGAGGGGCACCGAA
>MGQF01000058.1:21625-23293 GCA_001797745.1 Deltaproteobacteria bacterium RBG_13_52_11 | reverse complement strand
CATGGAGGTTACGACCTATCCCGTGCCCCACAAAGTCCCTCACCACAGAAAAACCATGGGACTCCACCCATGACTGGATGGCATAGGAGATATCGAGGAGGCGGTTGCCGTCCTTGGCCTGCTCGATCCCCTGGGAGAGGGCCTGTTGTGCAACCTCGAGGAGCCTCGCGGCCTCCTCGCTTACCTTTCCCACGGAGACGGTAATGGCCGCATCCCCATAGTATCCGTTGAGAAAGGCCCCCACATCCAGACTGACGATCTCCCCTTCTTTCAATTGGCGGGGGCCGGGGATCCCATGGACCACCTCCTCGTTGATGGAGACGCACAGGGTGGCCGGATACCCCCGGTATCCCTTAAAGGCAGGGGTAGCCCCTGCCGCCCGTATAGAGCGCTCCGCCATCTGGTCCAGCTCCGTGGTGGTGACGCCGGGTTTGATCACCTCCCTCAGCTTTTGCAGGACCTGCGCCACCAGGCGATTTCCCTGGCGCATGATCTCGATCTCGTATGGTGTTCTGATGTGGATCATCTCTCAAGGTTATTTTTTTGCGTAAACTATAGACGAAGGCCTTTGGCAAGTCAATTGCCGGTATCCTCAACCCTGAGCTAAGCCCTCGTCTTCAGGCAAGCGCGTTGAAGGGTTGACTCCCTTGCCCTTTTTCCTTATAGTTGTAGGCCCACCACGGGATGGAGGCGATGGGGAGAAATCTCGTCGAGAAGATCATAGCATCCCACCTGGCATCGGGGGGCATGGAGCCGGGTCAGGAGATCGCCATCTCCATAGATCAGACCTTGACCCAGGACGCCACCGGCACCCTTGCGTATCTGGAACTGGAGGCCATGGGGATCGAGCGGATAGCCACGGAGCTGTCCGTCAGCTACGTCGATCACAACACCCTGCAGACGGGCAATGAGAATGCCGACGACCACCTCTACCTGAGGACAGTCGCCGCACGGTACGGTGTCTTTTTCTCCCCCCCTGGCAACGGTATCTGTCACCAAGTCCACCTGGAGCGGTTCGGCGTGCCGGGCAAAACGCTGCTCGGTTCCGACAGCCATACCCCCACGGCCGGCGGCCTGGGGATGCTGGCCATCGGGTCAGGAGGGCTCGATGTGGCCCTGGCCATGGCGGGGAGGCCCTTTTTCCTCTTCATGCCCGAGGTCGTCCGGATCGATATGAGCAATCGCCTTGCGCCCTGGGTGTCGGCAAAAGACGTGATCCTGGAGGTCTTGAGGAGGCTCACGGTCACGGGAGGGGTGGGGAAGGTCCTCGAATACAGGGGGGCGGGGGTAAAGGGGCTGACCGTGCCCGAGCGCAGCACCATAACCAATATGGGGGCGGAGCTCGGGGCCACCTCATCCATCTTTCCCAGCGACGAAGAGACCCGGCGGTTTCTCCGGACCCAGGGGCGCGAGGGGGATTGGGCGCCTCTTGCAGCCGATGGTGACGCCCGCTATAGCGGAGGGCTCTCCGTCGACCTGGCCCAGCTGGAGCCCCTGCTGGCGCTCCCCCACAGCCCCGATCATGTTAGACCAATCGCGGAATGTGCAGGGGTTCGGGTCCACCAGGTAATCATCGGCAGTTGCACCAATTCCTCGTATCAGGATCTCGTGCGTGCGGCCGAGGTCTTGAAGGGGAGGCGGGTCCACCCGGAGGTGGATCTGGTCATC
>MGQF01000058.1:21409-21610 GCA_001797745.1 Deltaproteobacteria bacterium RBG_13_52_11 | reverse complement strand
CAGGTGCTACAACTCCTGGCCCGGCAGGGGGCGTTGATCCACCTCATCGCCTCGGGGGCGCGGGTCCTGGAACCGGCCTGCGGTCCCTGCATCGGTATGGGGCAGGCACCCGTGTCAGGGGGGGTGAGCATGCGCACCTTCAACAGAAACTTCAAGGGACGCAGCGGGACCCCTGATGCCGAGATCTACCTGTGCAGCCCG
>MGQF01000058.1:21275-21391 GCA_001797745.1 Deltaproteobacteria bacterium RBG_13_52_11 | reverse complement strand
GCCCTGGCCGGCAAGATCACCGACCCCCGCTCCCTGGGGGAGGAGATCCAAGTCTCCTGGCCCAAGCGGTTCTTCAAAGGGGCGGATCTGATTGTCCCACCACCCCTCCACCCTGA
>MGQF01000058.1:19988-21117 GCA_001797745.1 Deltaproteobacteria bacterium RBG_13_52_11 | reverse complement strand
CGTCAGCTTCGCCCGTATCCACCTCGCCAACCTGATCAACTTCGGGGTCGCTCCCCTCCTGTTCGCCAACCCAGAGGACTACCACCGTATCGATGAGGGGGATCAGGTTATAATCCAGCTCAACGCCCTGGCCGATGAGATCCTCCTCCAGGACGAGACCAAGGGGATGACTATCACCCTGACCCATCCCCTGCGCCCCCGGGAGATCGCAATCCTCAGGGCAGGCGGCGCCCTCAACCTGGTCAAGGGGGGGGGCGCATCGTACTGAGATACTGGATGAGTCCATCACGGTAATTTCTCATAATGGTTTCGTCATCCTCAACCAATGACATTCGTTTAATCCCCTCTCCCCTCAGGGGAGAGGGCCGGGGTGAGGGGGGTGATTTGGGCCCGGACGGTTTCCCCCTCACCTTTATCCTCTCCCCAGGGGGAGAGGAAGAGTGGAAGAGTTTTTGACGCCGGGTTGATCAGCGCGAGAAGATGTCTCTGCCTACCATCCAATTGGGGATTAGCGCCTGCCTGCTCGGTGAGGAGGTCCGCTGGGACGGCGGGCACAAACTGGATCAATGGCTCATTGATCAGCTGGGGGGCTTTGTTAAGTTTTGTCCTGTCTGCCCTGAGGTGGAGAGCGGACTCAAGGTCCCCCGGGAGCCCTTGTGCCTCACGGGGGATCCCCATGCCCCCCGGCTCGTCACCTCCCGCACCAAGGAGGATCACACTGAGCGCATGCTCCGGTGGGCGCGCAGACGGGTGAGGGAGCTCGAAGGGGCGGACCTGTGCGGCTTTATCTTTAAAAGCAAATCGCCGAGCTGCGGCATGGGGTACGTGCGGGTCTACGGCGCTCAGAAGGGGGCAACGATGGCGAGGGGTCAAGGGTTTTTCGCCAGGGTCTTTATGGAACGATTCCCGCTCGTCCCAGGTGAGGATGACAAACGCCTTCATGATCCCACACTGCGCGAAAGGTTCATCGAGCGCGTCTTCGTCATGCAGCGTTGGCGGGATGCCTTAGGGCACACACGGAGCCGCGCCGCCCTCGTGCGGTTTCACACGGAGCACAAGCTCATGATCCTCTCCCACAGCCCCCGGCATCACCGGATCATGGGAAACCTCGTGGCACGGGGCAGCGCCA
>MGQF01000058.1:19622-19979 GCA_001797745.1 Deltaproteobacteria bacterium RBG_13_52_11 | reverse complement strand
TGGCGCTCTATGACGAGTATCAGAGGCAGCTCATGGAGGCCTTGTTGCTCAAGGCCACGCCGGCGAAACATGCTCATGTCCTGCACCACATCATGGGGTATTTCCAACAACAGTTCTCCCCTGCTGAGAGGCAGGAGCTGCAAGAGGTCATCGATCGCTATCGTCAGGGCCGCGTCCCCCTCATCGAGCCCATCACCCTCATCAATCACTACGTGCACCTCTATGATCAGTCATACCTCAAGGGGCAGCACTACCTGCACCCCCACCCCTTGGAACTCCAGGTGCGCGATCGTGTTTGAGCCCGGCATATCGCCTCCATAAGGCCATGAGGCGATGGATCAGGGGAGGGGGCTGATG
>MGQF01000058.1:9559-19479 GCA_001797745.1 Deltaproteobacteria bacterium RBG_13_52_11 | reverse complement strand
ATGGTGAAACGAGGTGAACTTTTTTGTCGTGCATTGCCACCCATGGATAACAACAAACAAGGAGGTACTGCCATGATCAGCAAAGAGCAAGTTCACATTACCGCCATAGACATCTACAGGGTCTTCATATTAGGGTTGGTGGGCTTATTCTACGGGTTCCTCGTCGTCTTGATGTTATTGTAAGGTGCGAGTGCTGCGTGGCCAGAGGACTGCCCTTGCACAATTCCGCTTTGAGAAATAGGGAGTGAGGGGTCAGTTGGGTCTGAGAAATGAACCGTTATGAACAATTACGCACGAATGGGAGGGTGAAATGAGCCTGGGCAACGGGGAGTATTTCCAGGGGGAGGACTGCCTCATGTCCAAAGAGGATACACGCCATCGCGGGTTACCCTCAGTTGAGGAGGCCAAGAAGAAGTTCCTCCGGCAGGCTATGCCCTGCCCCCTCTGCAAAACGCCGCCTGAGCATCTCTCGTGGGTCTACCTCGTTATTCCGCAATGGGCGTGTAAGGGCCTTGATGAGAAAGAGGGGTGGGTAACTATTTGTGACGGGTGCAAACTGCAGATTAATTTCTTTGGGGAGCAGATCGATTTCTTTGGGGGGCAGAGCTGAGGGGGAGGGTCTTGCGCCCCTCGTGGCATCATAGGGGTAATTGCCGAGGGGCAGTTACGCCGCATGGGAAGGATGGGGATGTACGGGACCGTAAGGTCCTTTTTTTGTGGTCATATGGGGAGGGAATAAGACCTGCTTCTACGAGATACTTGGCAAAGGACAATAATTCTGGTTTAATGGGGCAGCAGATGCGCACCTTGCAACTCATGAACTGAGCTGGAAATGCAGGGTTTTTGGGGGCGTAAAGGGGGGATGGATGATACGGCCCTATAGGGAAGAATCCTTGCGGTGGCTGGTGCAGGCGCAGGACGAGTTTGCCGATGCAGACGAGCTCAGAAGGCGCAATCGTTTCTACCTGGCCCTGTTTCACTTCCAGCAGGCAGCGGAGAAGGCCTTAAAGGCGTATCTCTATCTGACAGTGAGGTCCAAAGAGGAGGTCTTTACCACCCATTCCCTCGACGATTTGTTGCAGAAGGTGCGGGCCATAGACCGGGATTTTAGGGGGCTCAAGGGTGCGCGAAAGCTCGATGAATATGCCATCCGGTCGCGCTATCCCGACAGCCTCCCTGGCAGGATACCCTCGCGGTACTTCGACGACCCACAGGAGGCAGAGGAGGCCATGCAACTGGCTCGGGGGGTGGTTGAGCTGGTGGAGAGAAAGATAGGGGAAATCGTGCCGTGATTGCATGGTCATGAGCCCCTTTGTCCCTCATACCCTTCACGCAAATTCCATAATTGCTTCGTCGCCCACGAATGATGAAAAAATGTTTTCTCCCTATTCTCTCTCTCCCGCTGGCGGGAGAGGGCAAGGGTGAGGGTGGACATTATCTCAGGTGTTTTCCCCCTCACCGTTATCCCCCTGTGGGGAGAGGAGATTTTAAAGGGTGATTTTCTAACTAAAACAAATAAAATCATGCGCAAAAATTGTCACGTTTTCCACAGGGGAGCGTCTTTTCACCACTGAAGACGAACAATTTCAACTACTTCCCGACACCATTATCTGAGCACATTTTTTGCATACACATTCTGGTTGAGAGCAAGGCGTCGTGCGCCCGAAGGCATGGGTGGTAATGAACGCCGGAGGAAAGATTACCATGACGGAGGCCATCGTTCTCCTTGTCATCCTGGTAGCCCTGTGGGGTGTCACACGGGTCAAACCCCACGGGCCCGAGGCATAGTCTTATAGTCTGAAGCCAGGGCTTGCTTCCCACCCCGGGGCTTTGGGGGGGTCTGTGCAGCGGTAACGGGGGCCTGGGGGGATTGCATAATGGGTTTCGAGTTGCACCATCCCCGCTCCGCAAGCACTATGAACCATAAACCAACAACTAATAGTGGAGGCCTGACGTCATGAAGCAAAAACTACTGCTCGGGTGTTGCGCTGTAATCGTATTCTCCTTCGTCAATGCCACCTCCCTTCTCGTTGCCGCTGGCAGCTCTGATGCCCTCCTCCAGGGGGCTGCTGCCGAGTATGCCTCCATGAGGGAGTCCCTGGTCAAGAGGTACGAAGATGCGTGCAAGCGGGGAGAGGAGCTGGACCGCCGCTACTCTCAGGAAAACAAAAAAGACACCATTCGCAACCAGGTCCAGGCCTGGCAAGAGATCGTCACCGGCGGCTACACCGCCCTGTTCGGTTTTCTGGGATCAGAAGACTTCGACAAGGCCCACATTATTAATTCCGACTATTATTTCGATAAAGCCCTGGGCATGCCTATGGGTTACAAGAACACGTGGCCCGCAGAGATCGGGCCGGCGTGGGACGCGGTGCAACGCTGCTGCAACACCGCTGACATCAACGAGTGCAAGTACCAGATCCTCGAAAAGGCCCTCCCTTACTATCGAGACTTCGCGAACAAGATCGAAGAACAGGTAGGTGGGTTCTTCCGCTCCGTGGATCAAAGCAAGCTCAGCTACTACGACGACTACTACAAGAAGACCCAACGATTCACCTATACCTGGCCCAAAAACGCCGAGAGGCTGCTCAATTTTTTTAAGGGAAAGGACTACGACCAGGAGCTCCAAAGCCGGCGGATCTCCGGTTCCAGCTTCAGGGATGCGTCGCTCCTCACCATCAACCTCAGGTCCACAGAGGGCAGGCTGTTAACCATGTATGTGCGGATGGAGGTCCAGAATCACACCGGCTACAGCACTGAGCACTTTTGGCTGCGCTCGTTTCTGGAGGATGGTGCCGTCGTTGAGGAGGGAGGGAACTATCTGGTGCTCAAGCGCGAGGGCCGCTACTACCGCCTGGTGCACTTCTATAAAGGGAGGAAATCGCTCGCAGTGATCTACTCCATCGATACCGACCGGACCATCGACGCCATGTCCCGTTACCTCATCTTTGCCCTGCGGGACTACGTGGTCTCCGGCAGTGGGACGCCTCCGTCGCCGCCACCCAGCCCGAGCCCCGCAGCCGTCCGGAAGATGGAGGTAAAACCCCTCACCACAGCGAACCTCGCCGCCGCCCCGGGCCCGGGGAGCACCTGCACCCTCCAGGTTATTGTGGCAGGCCCCAACGGGGCGCCGGCGGCCAATGCCACCGTGATATTTGAAAAGCCGGTGTTCGGGACCCTGTCGGCCCTGCAACTTACCACCGATGCCCAGGGACAGGCCCGGGTGATTTACACCGCCCCTACCGAAGGAGAGGTGGCGCAGACAGGGAAGAAAGAGGTTGCCGTGACAGTGAATGCCCAAGAACCTGCGTCCGGTGCCAAGGATTCAGCAACGCTGAACATACGCAGCCAGACCAGCGACATGACTGCCGTTGCGGAGCACGGCATCCTCCCCGCCCATCCCGACTACTACAACATGATCCAGTTGCGCTTCAAGGCCGCGAACAAAAAAGACGGGAGCCCTTACCAGGCGCGCGTCACCGCGCGCCAGCAATGGGGCGCCCTGGTAAAGGATGGCCTTCAGCCGGGAGGCGCCCGCACCTATGAAATGGGGGTGTGGCCGAACAGCGACTGCCTCGTCTATTACCACTGGGTCGGCCCTCCGAGCATGATGAAGGCGGCTGACGAAACCATCACCATCGAGATCCCCGAGCTCGGCCTGAAAAAAGAGGTTACCTTCTCCGTCGGCATGGACCTGGCCATCGTCTCGGTGCAGCGCAAGTACGGGGGTGCGCTCTTCCCCCTGCTCTGGGAGCCGTTTCATGTCTCTATTGTAGACCGGTTTCATCCCGATGCGGACCTGGTTGCACTGCTTGAGCGATTCAGGATAAAGACGGATCTCAAGATCGAGCAGACCTCCTATGCACCGCTTCCTCTTAACCCTGCCGATACGGGGTTCCTCAGCGCCCTGTTTACCCGCCTTGAGGGCTCGTCGCTGGGGTCGCTGCGCGAAGCCGTCATCTGGGATGGGGGGCAGTGGGAGATACAGAGGACGCCTGATAAACGCTGTGTCCTGATCCAGAAGGGAAGACACGAGGATGGGCGGCCCTGGATAGACTATCCCTCTATCGTCTTCTGGGAGCGGGGGAGCTACCAGTTCCAGGTCACCCTGAAGCCGGGGGCCTTTGATGCGGACCCGCGGACAAACACGGCCCTCACGGAGGTGTTTATTGTCGAGGAGTTTCGCGGGATGGGCGATGAGGTCATCCACACAGTCTTTCTCCCGTCGATAGAGTTCCTGGCAGGCGCCCTGGTGGGGTTCTCGGAAAAACTTCCGCTGAAATTCGCGTTTTGTGTCAAAGGCCTGGGGGGTGATGCCCACGCCATCCAACAGCCCAACGCCCCTATCGACACCTGGGTCAACTTCTTTGGCGACGCCTGGGGGTGCTGTATGGACGCCATGGGTGCTTCTGCCCTCCCCGCGAGGGTCAAGGAGCTCTTTGACGACCACACCTTGGCCCTCTACGTCAAGACCCTGTGCGAGACGATGGTTGGAGACAAACCGGCCAGGACGGCTAAGGGGCCCCAGGGGGAAGCCAAGGCAGTTGCCCCGGGCCAGCTGCAGGCGGGATATGATCTCACAAAAATCCTTAAAATCGCCCAACTGGCGGTTAAAGGGAGCAGGGGACACTACCTGGTGATCCTGGAGCGGGATGGCATGCGGCGCTACGCTGCCGCCATCGCCAGTGGGACGGCACTCACCCTTGCCCCCCAGAAGCTGGGTACTGCCCAGTCTGCTGCCGAGCGCATCGAGCAGGGGCAGAGGTTTGTGGTCATCCCCGCGGAAAATAATGAAAGACTTGTCTTACAACTGAGCGGGAGCGGCGGGCCGGGGGCGCTCATCCTGGTGACGGCCGATTCCGTGACCAGGTACTCCTACCCCTTATCGCCGTGGGAGTCGACAATAGAAGTTGATCGCACGGGAAAGGCAACGGTGACGCAGGGGGAGGCCCTCAAACCCGTTCAGTAGCAGGCAATTCAAGCGACAGCGCCCGGTATCTCCCTTGTCGGCGGCAACGGGGGGGATTGCATAAGGTGTTTACTTTTGGTGATACATCACGTAAGATACAGGTGTCCTGTACCGGTGAAACGGGCAGGATCAGGGGAGATGAGGATTCAGGAGCAGTAAACAGCCATTACTCATGCGAAGCCCACAGGGGTATGAGGGATGAGGCAAGAGGCAAGAGGGTGGCGGGGAGGGAAATAAAGGTAAAAGGTTTCAAGGGGCACAAACGCCCCTTTTTTATTTGAAGCAATAACGCGATAGCTCCGTGTTGTCACATCACATTCGGAAGGGAAGAGATTACAAGGAAAGGTAATCGCCAATGCTGAGACATGGCCCCAAAAAACTGTATCACGTGATGGTCCTGGGCATCTCGCAGGGCATCCGTTTTTTAACCGTCGATATCTGGCGGATCCAGCAGCGGGATTTTTCACGGGCCACGTGGCTTTTGATCAGGCAGGTGCGGATCCTTGTGGTGGCCCTGCGAGGTCTTAATGAGGATAAAATCCAGTTACGGGCATCCTCCCTGACCTTTAATTCGCTGCTTTCCCTTGTCCCGCTCGTTGCCGTCGTCTTTGGCATTGCGAAGGGTTTCGGTTTTGACAAGGCGCTGGAACGGTACATCGTAGAGGACTTGCAGATGCACGATGTGGTCATCACGCGGATCATCGAGTTTTCCCGTACGCTGCTGGAGACCACCAAGGGTGGTGTCATCGCCGGTATCGGTGTAATTTTGTTGTTTTGGACGATCATCAGGGTGCTCGCGAACATTGAAAGTTCGTTCAATGACATCTGGGGCATCAGAAAGGCCAGGACCCTTGTCAGGAAAATCAGCGATTACCTTTCATTCATGCTCATCTGCCCGTTTCTGTTCGTGATGTCCAGCACCGTTACCGTCGTACTGGCCGGCCAAGTTGCGGTGGCAGCCAAAAAAATATGGCTGTTAGGGGCCTTCAGCCCCGCCATCTTCTTGATGTTGAAGCTCGTACCTCTGTTTTTGCTGTGGCTCATGTTTACCTTCATCTATATCTTCATGCCCAATATAAAGGTCACCTTAAAGGCCGGCGCCCTCGCAGGCGTCATTGCTGCGGTGCTCTTTCAATTCTTCCAGCTGCTGTATATCGACTCTCAGATTTGGATTACCCAGTACAACGCCATTTATGGAAGTTTTGCCGCCCTGCCGCTCTTCTTGGTATGGTTGCAGATGAGCTGGCTCATCGTGCTCCTCGGCGCCGAATTCTCTTTTGCGCAGCAAAACGTCGAGACGTACGAATTCGAGCACGCGTATCGCGAGGTGAGCTATTCTTTCAAAAAACTCCTGAGCTTGCGGATTGTGCACGCGCTGGTACACAATTTCTCCCGTGCAGCAGCGCCCTGGACGGAGATTGAGATTTCACAGGAGCTTGAGATCCCCCTCCGCCTGGTCCGTGAGCTTTTGCGCGAATTACGCGAAGCTAAGGTCATTTCCCAGGTGACGTTAGACGATGACAGAACTGTTGCCTATCAACCCGCCCGTAGTCTAGAGCACATAACCGTTCAGTACGTGATCGATGCCCTGGAGCAGCGGGGAATGGACGATATCCCGGTTGCCAAATCACGGGAGCTCAAAAAGCTCTCCGCTCATCTCAATGATTTTCACGACCTCGTTGCGCAGTCACCTGCGAACAAACACCTGCACGATATCTGAAGGGTTAGGGAAGGCTCACCGGCTTGTTATCCGCAGGTAAAGGGTTGGGATGTAGCAGAGGCGATTGATGATGGGGAGTGAGGAAGGCCGAAGAGTTGAGCGCCGCCTGGCCAAACGGTTGGAAGCCTCTATCCCGTTGACGATCAGGATCGTCGGGGCAGCCCAATCTGCCCCGCCGATCGCCGCGGAGACGGAGAGTATCTCCCTCAAGGGCCTCACCATTGCCATAAAGATAAAGGCAACGTTAGCCCAGGGGCGTCTCTCTACCGAGGAGAGAGGGGACGTGGCGCATTATCTCTTTTTGTCCAATAAGAGATTGAAGCTGGAGATCAATATACTCCCCCAGGGGAAGAGCATACCGGCGATCGGTAAGGTCAAGTGGTATGAAAAAACCTGGAGAGGGGGATTTTATGATGTGCGGGCAGGGATAGTGATAGAAGAGATGGTATATGAACACAAGGAAGCGTGGGCGGAATTCCTCAAAACCATCTACCGAATCCAGGCAAGCCTTGACACTTGAGGGGATTGCCCCTTTGTTTATCGGCAACCGGGAAAGATACCATGTCAACAAAATAGACCTTTCCCCTCTGGCCCTGTCAGATAGGGTTTACTTTTGAAGCGCGATTGTCTATTAACTCGGTGGGGGTCAGGTCTTTTGTCTTTGCATCCGGGTCTTACAAGGGTAACTGATCTATGTTACAAGGAACAGGGTCATGAAACCATCAGACAATTCTCATGGTTTTACCCTCACCGAGCTTTTAGTGGTGCTGCTCATCATTGGCATATTGGTTGCCATTGCGCTCCCGAACTATATGAAGTTCGTTCAAAAAATCAAAGAATTGGCTTGGTGGTAACATGGGCGTGCCTGTACCGGGTCAATACCAAGCTAATCATTTGAATCGTAAGTTTATATCGAGAAAAATAGGGGCACTGCGGGACTGAGGGCTGCACATTTGGGGTTAAGATAATCCTTAATGAAAGTGGAAGGATGGACAATACAAATCGTGCAAATATGAAAGCAGGCTTACAGGTTTTAATTGTATTAAAGAAAGACCAGCATTCTGGAAGACTAACCGAAGGTATAGTGAAAGACATTTTGACGAAATCTCCTACTCACCCCCATGGTATTAAAGTCCGCTTAGAAAGTGGTGAAATTGGTCGTGTAAAAAAAATAATGTAAGGAATGTGGGGCAGGCTTGATTATTGAGTTACAAATTAAAAAGAACAGTTTCTAAACCATTAGCAGGGGGCCGAGGGGATCAAGCCTTTTTAAGGCTTGCCAATGTCCTGTCCGCGTTATATCCTAAAGATAAGAGAAGTTATTGGATGCCATGCTTCTTGCAGTTCTAAGGCAATACGTTCAAGAATATAGTGGAGGTTTATTATGACCATTACTGATCGAATTGAGGTAGATCCAAAGGTGATGTTAGGTAAACCCGTCATCCGGGGGACCCGGATTACGGTGGAGCTTATCCTTCGGAAGCTGAGCGAAGGGGCAAGCGAAAAAGATCTTTTGGAGGTCTACCCAAAGCTTACGCGTCAAGATATCCAGGCAGCTATCCGATATGCTGCGGATACAGTATCGCATGAAGAGACGATTATTGTAAAATCACCCAGACGAGCAGCCAGGAGTTAGGCATGAGTTTCCTGGCTGATGAAAACTGCGACTCTGATGTGGTCCGAGCTCTTCAAAAAGATGGTCACGATGTACTTTCTGTTTCTGACATAAGTCCCAGGGCAGAAGATGCTGAGGTTATAGAGCTTGCTGTCCGCGAAAAGAGGACCCTCTTGACGGAGGATAAGGATTTTGGTCAGTTGTTTTATGCCCACGGTCAGAGGTGATTCGGAGTGATTTTCTTGCGTTTCCCGATCTCAGCTCGAAAGCAGATTTCACAAGATGTCGTTCAACTGGTAAAACAGCAAGGTGAAAAATTGGTTGGATGCTTTGTTACTGTCCAGCCTGGTCGAATCCGTATAAGCCATCATGCGTTAGGTGGTTAACGCAAGGGAATAGAGGGAGTCATCTATAAAAAAACCGGCTTTGTGAAGACAAACATATCCTCTTGGTCCTAAAAAAATTCGTCCATTTCACGTGTCATCGCTCCTCCCCGGGACAAAGGGGGCAAATCTTCGTTCTTGCCCATTATGATTGTGCAGACGGCGAAAAAGTGGGGTCAGGCTTCGGAATTGACATTCTATCTTCCCTAATACGTTCGCCAAGCTACTCAAGGTTCATGAAAAAAAGAGTATCCCGGATGAGATGTGGGCCTTCAAAGCGGTCTTATTATAAGTTAAGGCGCCGGATATGCGCTCGAAAAAAGATTTAGAGAAGGTACATATCGCCATTGTCGGCGGCGGAGCAGCCGGGATGATGGCCGCCATCATTGCCGCCCGCCAGGGCGCCCGCGTTACCATGCTGGAGCGGCAGGACCGGGTGGGGAAAAAGATCCTGGCAACCGGCAATGGCAGCTGCAATTTGACCAACGTTAAGTGTGCTATAGATAACTTTCACGGCGCAGATCCGGATTTTATCGGCATGGTCGTGGGACAATTCCCGGTGGAGAAGACGTTGGAATTCTTCAATGCCCTGGGTGCCTGCACCAGGGTGGAAGACGGTGGCCGTGTCTTCCCCTTGACCGGACAGGCCTCCACAGTGCTCGACGTGTTGCGCTTTGAAACCGAGCGCCTGGGCGTTGCACTACGGGTGCAGACAGGCATAGAGGGCATCTCTTGGAAAGATAACTCGTTTTTCCTGCGCTGGTCGGGCGGCGAGGAACAGGCAGACCGGGTTGTGGTGACCACCGGCGGCAAGGCATCGCCGCACCTTGGCGGCACCGGGAGCGGGATCCTGCTGCTCAAAGATATGGGGCATACGGCGGCGCCCCTGTTCCCGGCCCTCGTTCCCCTCAAGGCAGACCCGCACTTTGGCCCGAAACTCAAAGGCGTCAAGGTCTCTGCCCGGGCGCTCCTCGCTATTGCGGGCAAGCCCGCAGGCGGGGAAGCGGGTGAGGTCCTCTTTACCGAATACGGCTTCTCCGGACCTCCCATCCTCCAGCTCAGCCGGATTGCTATGCAAGCGCGTCTTGAGCATCAACCCGTATCTCTCTCGCTCGACCTCTTTCCCTTTTGGAGCGCAGAGCAGCTCATGAGCAACCTCGACCAGCGGTTTTCTACCTGGCCGCAGGCAGCACTCGATGGTGCCCTCATCGGTCTGATTCATAAGCGGCTCAT
>MGQF01000058.1:405-9529 GCA_001797745.1 Deltaproteobacteria bacterium RBG_13_52_11 | reverse complement strand
CGGGGCGCGCAAACCGATCAGCCAGGTTTCGCAGGAGGAGTGCATCCGCATCGTCCACGTGTTGAAGAACTGGACTTTTGAGATAACCGGCTCGCTCTCCTGGAAAGAAGCCCAGGTCATGGCCGGCGGCATCCGCACGGGTGATTTCTCTGCCCGAACCTTGGAATCACGACTGGTCAAGGGATTGTTCGCTGCCGGTGAAGTACTTGACGTGGTCGGTGACAGCGGCGGCTTCAACCTTCAGTGGGCCTGGTCTTCGGGATATGTGGCCGGACTGCATAGCGCGCAGGCTTAGCCATGCTGCGTGTCTTCGAAATCAAGCTCCCCCTGGAACACACTCAGGACGCTCTTGTCCGCGCCATCGTTGACGCCTTGCACGTGCCTGCCCGCGATCTGCTGTCATGGGAGATCCGGCGTCAGGCAATTGATGCCCGCAAAAAGACAACCATCAGATTGATCTATACGGTAGACGTTACCGTGCGTCAGGAGGAACGGCTCGTCGGCAAAGTCCGTGGCCATCGCGTGATACCAAGGCCTGATGAGTCCTACCAGCTGGCGAGGCCTGGTTCGGAAATACTGCGGCACCGTCCGGTGGTGGTGGGCAGCGGACCGGCAGGGTTGTTTGCCGGGCTGATTTTGGCCCAGGCCAATTACCGGCCCGTGATCCTGGAACGGGGAAAGGCGGTTGAAGAGCGCTGCCGCGATGTGGAACGCTTCTGGCAGGAAGGTGTCCTCAATCCGGAGTCCAATGCCCAGTTCGGTGAGGGGGGAGCCGGCACGTTCTCCGATGGCAAGCTGTACACGCTGATCAACGACCTGCGCTGCCGCAAGGTTCTGGAGGAACTGGCCGGCGCCGGCGCGCCGCCGGCAATCCTTGTGTCAAAGAAGCCCCATATCGGCACCGACCGGCTTCGCCGGGTGGTAAGAGCGATCCGGGAATCGATCATCCGCCAGGGCGGCGAGGTGCGTTTTTTAAACCGGGTGACGGGCTTACAAATACGCGACGGCCAATTGTGCGGGCTGGAAATAAACGATGCCGGGGTTCTGGAATGTGAAGCAGCTATTTTTGCCATCGGTCACAGCAGCCGCGACACCTTCAGCATGCTGTTCAAACACGGCTTAACTATGATTTCCAAGCCGTTTTCCGTGGGAATGCGAATCGAACACCCCCAGCGCCTTATCGACCAAGCCCGGTACGGCGCGTTTGCCGGACACCCGCGACTCGGTCCGGCAGAATACAAACTGGCTTATCACGCCGCAGACGGCCGTTCGGCTTATACCTTCTGCATGTGTCCCGGCGGTGAGGTGATTGCCGCAGCTTCTGATCATGGCGGCATTGTCACCAATGGCATGAGTCTCCAGGCGCGAAGCGGATCGAACGCCAATTCCGCCCTGCTGGTCAACGTGGGATTGGCAGACTTTCCTGATGATCATCCGCTTTCCGGATTCAGGTTCCAAAGGGAATGGGAGGCCTTGGCATTTCGCGTGGCTGGAGAAAGCTACGCCGCGCCAGTACAGCTTCTGGCTGACTTTCTTGGGGGGCGCACTTCCACCCAACTGGGTCAGGTGGCGGCGACGTACCGTCCGGCAGTGGTGCCAGGAGACCTGCGAACCTGTCTGCCGGCTTATGTTTGCGACACAATCAAACAAGCCATTCCGGCTTTTGCTTGCCGGTTAAAAGGTTTTGATTTGCCTGATGCGGTGTTGATTGGCGTGGAGACGCGGAGTTCCTGTCCGGTGCGGCTCGTGCGGGGGAAGGATTTGCAGGCCAGCATCAGGGGCCTGTATCCGGCTGGAGAAGGCGGGGGTTATGCCGGCGGCATCATGTCATCGGCAGTAGACGGTATCCGGATTGCCGAGGCCATCATTGCACGCTTTTACCCTCCCCGGTAGTAACGGAGAGGGATCGCGCATAATCGGGCCCACCCCTCATGGGGTCGGATCCCACAGGGAGGTTCATATGAAACGCTCCCAGGCAAGTGCCGCTGCTGTTGCCAACGTCCTTGTTTTAGTATAAGGTTGATGATTGCTGCACCGGCACTGGTGACGGCGAATAAGACAAAGGCACAAAAATCACAGTGTAAGAAAAAAGAGGAGGAGTGTATGCTTGCAAGAGGGAAGAAAGTAATTATTGCCGGAGTTGGGATTTTTGCTTTATTTGTTTTTTGTATTCATGCACTGGCGGCAGACCCAATCGTGGGTCAGTGGAACTATACAACCGCCAATCATTAGGCAAAAGGCCCTGTTCCGGCGGGCAAGCCAAGCAAGGGGGTCCTTGTCATTACGCAAATGGGTAATCAGTTCAACATGGAGTTTAAATCAGGCATGGTTTTTAGTCCTCCGGAATTAAAGTATTTTACGGGGAAGAAAAATGGTCAGGAGTATGTTTTTTCAAATAGTGCGCAGGTGGATAATGAAGGAGGCGTGGCCAAGAATACCTGCAATCTGAAAATGATCGGCATCAATCTTTTCAAGGGGAAATCATATTCGGAGTATAGTAATAGCGGAATCACGTTTAGCTGGGGATTTGATATTGAGTTAACGAGATAGGATGCCGGGATATTTCTGAAGGCGCTGGGGGGTGGGGCTAGTTTCCCACCCCCTTTAGTTTGGGCGATGACTTTCTGCCTTTGATTGTCCCGGTTAAAAACAGAGACCCGATGTCCCTCTGCTCCTCTCGGGCATGGCTTCGGCACGATGTCCTTTAACACCCTGGATCACCCGCAGAAAATTTCCCCTTGACAGTAAACGTTCGTTCACCTATAATTAAGCCGTGACAAAGACCACGAAAGAAGCCAGGCTGCGCTCCAGGGTGAGGGTGATTGCCGGTTTCTTGCGTCACAACGGGAGGATGCCGAGCTTTTCAGAGATCGGGGAGATGTGCGGCCTGCGTTCAAAGAACGCGGTGTACAAGCTCGTCAAGCAGCTCGAAGGCCTCGGGGCACTCAAACGGGACAACAAAGGCAGGCTCATACCGAAGTCCATGGCATACCCCCTGAGGATGCTGGGGGCCGTAGAGGCGGGTTTTCCCAGCCCTGCCGAAGAGGAGCTGGCAGATACCCTTTCCCTTGACCGGCTCCTCATCAAGAATCCGGAGGCCACCTTCCTCCTCAAGGTGTCGGGTGATTCCATGTCCGGCGCCGGCATCTTGCCGGGGGACATGGTGGTTGTTGACAAGGGGCAGCAGCCCAAGAGCGGCGATATCGTCATCGCCGAGGTCGACGGCCAGTGGACGATGAAATACCTGAGGAAGAGGGGGGAGAGTGTCCTGCTGGTTTCCGCCAACCCCCAGTACAAGCCGGTCAAGCCCAAGGCGGAACTTAAGATTGCCGGTGTGGTTACCGCGGTGGTGCGCAGGTATTAGGAAGGCTGCAGACGATCATGGAGGCCCAACCCCTCACCATACGATCCTGGCCCAGGGCGATCCTTCATCTTGACGCCGACGCCTTCTTCGCCTCCTGCGAGCAGGCGATTCATCCGGAGTTAAAAGGAAGGCCCGTCATCACGGGCAAGGAGCGCGGGATCGTGGCGGCTGCCAGCTACGAGGCAAAGGCCATGGGGGTGACGCGGGGCACGAGGCTCTCCGAGGCCACGAAGGCCTGCCCCGAGGCCGTCATCCTTCCGTCGGACTACGAGACCTACAGCCTCTTCTCCATCAGGATGTTCGACATACTGAGGCGCTTTTCCCCGGATGTGGAGGAATACTCCATTGATGAGGCCTTCATCGATCTCACGGGCCTCAGAAGGAGCTTTCACGGTCCCTACGGCATGATCGCCCGGCAGATGCAGGAGACGATCGAGCGGGAGCTGGGGATCACGGTATCGGTAGGCATGAGCCTATCGAAGGTCCTGGCAAAGATAGCATCAAAGCACAACAAACCTCACGGGCTCACCCTGATACCGGGGAGGGAGATACACCGATACCTGCAGGAACTCCCCCTCGGGAAGGTCTGGGGCATCGGACCGAACACGGCCGCGTTCATGAGGAAGTTCGGGATCAAGACCGCCTTGGAATTTGCGAGGAGAGAAGAGGACTTTATCAAAAAACATCTTTCGAAGCCCTATCAGGAGATATGGCACGAGCTCAACGGCAGAAGCATCTACCCCGTCGTCCCCGAATCAAAGAGCAGCTATCAGTCCATCAGCAAGGCCAAGACCTTCACCCCTGCCTCGAACGACGCGACGTTCGTCTTTGCACAGCTTTCGAAGAACCTCGAGGCCGCCTGCATCAAGGCGCGGCGCTACAGACTGGCCGCAACGAGGCTCATGGTGTTCTTAAGGACACAGGATTTCAGAGACCGGGGCATTGAATTGAGACTGAGCAGGCCCACAGCCTACCCCTCCGACCTCTTCGGGGGGCTCAAGGAGGGCTTTCATGAACTCTTTAACCCTGAGGCCCTCTACCGTCAGACAGGGGTGGTCCTCGCCGGCCTGGTACAGGCATCCGTTGTCCAGTACACCCTGTTTGAGGATGCCGCCCGGGTAGAGAAGATGGCGAGGATTTACCATGCCGTGGATCTCCTGTCGGAGCGATTCGGCAAATATGCGGTTCATCATGGCTCGAGCCTGCCTACAAAACTCCAGGCGCGGCATGAGGGTGAGCGAGGCGACACCCCGCAGCGAGCGTCCAAGCTCTTCAAGGGAGAAAACAGCAGGCAGAGGCTGGGACTGCCCATGCTGCATATAAAGGTCTGACCTTTTTAAGAAGCGAAAGGTCGCGTCCATGCTCTTTGCATCTGGGTCTTACGGGTACAAAGGGGGACATATCCTTGTTCTTAACCTTTCAGATAACCGATATCTGGTCTTAAATTAGTATTATGTCCCTGGAATACTTGACGAGGAAGTTGTTTGTCCTATCACGGAAAGGAGGATACCATTATGGCGAAGGAGATTATTCTGTATAACCTGCGTGCAGATGTAAAGGAAGAGGATTATGTAAAGTGGTGTGCATCGTATAAAGGGCCGTTATTGCTCTCCCTGCCCGGGGCCAAGAGCTTTACGCTCGTCAAGATGATGGGGGGAATAACGGGTAACGGGCAGAAAGGCACTTCACCAGGCCCGACGGGCTCTCCGTACCAATTCATCGGCATCATGGATACAACGGGCCTGGAAGAGTGGGGCAAGGCCCATGAGACCAAAGCGTTTAAGGAGGAGTTCTTCCCCCAGTGGTTCTCCAAATGGGTGGCTGATTTTTATGTCCTTGGCGGTGTCGAGGTGTATTATGGGGAAAAGAAATAAAAGGGGATAGCGGGGGGAGGTCTTGCTTTGCGCCTTTCCCGTTCCCTTGATTCCGGGCGATTGGGAATTCCGGGGCCATCATACGCGATTTCCCGTTGAAAACAGCGGCAGGGCCGGGTCGCTGCTCCATGCAGGGCCCGGTCCTGCGGATCTGTCCCAGGTCACTAATTTCTCAGATATCCCGGCGGGTAGGGCGCATATGCATCTTCATCCCAGAGCCTGTTTCTCGCTTCCTCTCTGCAGCTCAGGATTCCTTTCCTGCACAGGACCTCACGCCATTCGTACTTAAAAAGCGTTTTCTGGACCGGCGTATTTTCAGGTTCGAAGGCAACCCTTATGGTGGGTGAGTACTGTTCATCCCCAAAGCCCGTGCCGGCGCTCTCATCCCTGGCTGCCCCCATTTTTCCCTTCATAGAGCCCTCAGCTGACGGCGCTGGATATATGTTGTCCAGCCTCTTCTGCTCGTACAGCGGTTGTGGCCGTTCTTTTTCCCGGTAGATGGCGACGGCGATGACGCCCATGGCAGTGGAATCGCTGAAGGTCCTCATGGCATAGGAATCGGCCATATCGGTGAAATAGAATTTGTGAACCTTATCGCCGGCGGTCCGCCACCCGTCATACTCGCCATAGTCGTAGCTGTTCACGATGTACATGGCTTCGTTGTTCTTGAGATCCGATTTCTTGCCTGAAATGATGTTCCTGCCGTCAACGGCGATGACCACACCGATCCGTTCGGGGGTCATATTGTGTATGACAATACCGTAGTTCTCGCCTCGTCTCGCCTCAAGGTACCTCTTGACGACATGGGTCCCTCCTTCCCAGAAATCCTTGTGCGGGATAAACAGGAGGGTGCTTCCGCTCTCCGAGGTGACCTCGATGCTTACCTCTCCCTCCAACCTGCTTCCGCCGTGGGAGTACGCGGGTGCTGACGCTGCCATCATCATGGCTGCAATGATCACTATCACTAAGTAACGCATGGTGTTCCTCCTTTCAGTTTGGTCTTTATCCTAATTAGACAACAGAGGGTCGAAAAAAGTTCCCGTGGGAAAAAGGCAAAAGGGGTTCGATGGTCAGGGCTTGAATGTTTCTGGTCCGTCCATGGGGACGAGGATCTTCTTATGCCCTTTCATGACACCCTCCTTTCAGCTGCGGGGGTGATCTCCTTCCAGGGCCCTGCAACGGGAACCTATACCCCTCCCTCATCACGAACGAGATCTAAAAAGCAGGGAACTTTTCCGGGATTTCCTTGTCTAATAGAAGCAGAAAATAAAACATGGAGGTGGAACTATGAAAAAGATAACCCTTATTATCGGTCTTCTCATCTGTATCCTCCCCTTCACCGCTTCCTATGGAGCGAAGAAGGAGAAGGTCCTTTCCCCCTACTTCTTTGTCCAGAGCGATGATTCCTCAATCGATCCCTTCCCTCTCTTGGAGACCAAGGCCAAGGTGGACATTGCCGGGGTGATAGCTGAGATAGAGCTCACCCAGGTCTATAAGAATGCGGGCACGAGGACTATCGAGGCGATCTATTGCTTTCCCCTCGGCACCAAATCAGCCATACACGCCATGCGGATGAAGATAGGGAGCAGGGTCATCGAGGCGAAGATAGAAGAGCGTGCAACTGCCAAGCGGATCTATGAGCAGGCAAAGGAGGAAGGCAAGGTCGCCTCCCTTCTGGAGCAGGAGCGGCCCAATTGCTTCCAGATGAAGGTGGCGAACATCATGCCGGGAGATCGCATCGAGGTGCGGGTCCGCTACACCGAGCTCTTGGTCCCGGAAAAGGGGATCTACGAATTCGTCTTCCCGGCGGTGGTGGGGCCCCGGTATACGGAGCGGAAAGAGAAAGAAGCACAGACATCAGACCGGTGGGTTAAGAACCCCTATCTGCACCAAGGGCAAGAGCCCCCCTATTCCTTTGATATAGCTGCCCATATCAGGGCGGGCATCCCCTTGGGCGCCGTGTTGGTCCCTTCTCATAAGGTGGCGGTGCAAAAGGAAAGGGATAGGGCAGAAATACACCTTGCCCCCGAGGAAAAAAAAGGCGGCAACAAGGATTTTGTCCTGCGCTATACGCTCCAAGGGGAGCAGATACAGAGCGGCCTCTTGCTCTACCCCGGCAAGGATGAGAATTACTTCCTCCTGATGCTCCAACCCCCCAAAAGGATAACTGCCCAGGAGGTCCCGCCGCGTGAATATTGCTTCATCGTCGATTGCTCCGGCTCCATGCACGGATTCCCCTTGGAGGTCTCCAAGACCCTGATAAAGGGGATCATCCAGGGCCTGCGGCAAAACGATTACTTCAATATCCTCTTCTTTTCCGGTGGATCGCAGGTCCTCTCCCCTCATCCGCTTGCTGCCACTGCAGAGAACAAGGGCAAGGCCCTCGCTATGCTGGAAGGGGAGCAAGGCGGGGGAGGGACAAGGCTCTTGCCCGCCCTCCAACAGGCGCTTGCCTTAGAGAAAAGGGAGGGGCTCTCACGCATCATCGTAACTGCTACTGATGGCTATGTCGACGTGGAAAAGGAGGCATTTGACCTGATCAGGAAGAACCTGAACAAGGCAAACTTCTTTGCCTTTGGCATCGGGACAAGCGTCAATCGCTTTCTCATCGAAGGGATGGCCAGGGCAGGGCGGGGAGAGCCCTTTGTCGTCTCCACTCAAAAGGAGGCTGCCCAGACAGCGGAAAGATTCGCCGCATACGTCAGGGCCCCCCTGCTCACCGACATCGAGGTGGCCTTCCAGGGATTGGGTGCTTATGATGTCGAACCCCCTACCCTCCCTGACCTCTTTGCCCAACGCCCCCTCATCCTCTTTGGTAAATATAGAGACGCGAGAGGAAAGATCATGGTGAGCGGCAAGACAGCCTGGGGGGATTATAAGAAATCGATCCTGGTGAGCCCACAGCTGGCGGACGGGGGAAACGTTGCCCTCCAATACCTCTGGGCCCGGTCGCGGATAGCCCGCCTTGATGACTATGGGAAGGTCGGAGCAGATGTGAAAGGGGAGGTGACAAAGCTCGGCCTCCGCTACCACCTCATGACCCAGTATACCTCTTTCGTCGCCGTTGATACGATTGTACGTGATACCGGAGAGGTCGTGACGGTTAAACAGCCGCTGCCGCTGCCAGAAGGTGTAAGCGATTACGCCGTCGGTGAGCAAGGCGTGATGAAGGCCAAGTTCGCCGCCCCTCCCTCCTCTACCTTGGCAATGGCAGACGCGTCAAGAGAGGCCGGGGGCTTCTATCAAAAGGAGGAAACAAAGGGGCCTGCCCAGATCTACCTCATAGGCGGAATGCTCCCTGCCGGCATGACGATGGAAGAGGCGGAAAAGACGTTGTCTCCTGTAAAGGGCGAGTTGGCGCAGTTGTTTCAGGAATGGGCTCTTACAAAGGCGGTGGTGCTTTTGCACGTTGAGCAGGGGCGGGTGAGGGAGATCCAGGTCAAGAGCTACCAAGGAAAGGGGTATAAGAAAGAGGCCCTGAAGCGGGTGTTGCAAAAGATTGCCTTCTCACCCTCTGTAAAAGGCACGATAGAGCTGGAACTCCTGTACCTGTAACAAATCAATAACAAACCCAAAGGGGGCGTCGCGAGCTCGGGACGCCCCCCTTCTTATACTCATTTCTATCCTTCCACCATATTCTATGTTAAAATAAAAACCAGTATATCCGACAACGTGATATATAGAGAGGAGGTGTCATGATGAAAAGACTTAAAAAGGTGGTGTTAATCGCTGCGATTGTCGTCCTTGGCATCTGCATCTATTCTTTCTTGCTCGGCAACGGCGTCTTTAAGGGTACGTTTGAAAACGATCCTATCGGCTGGTACTTCCTTGCAAAAGGGATATTTTGCTCCCTCACCCTCTATCTCCTGGTCAGGGTGCTGGAAGG
>MGQF01000058.1:0-296 GCA_001797745.1 Deltaproteobacteria bacterium RBG_13_52_11 | reverse complement strand
GAGGCCAGGGGATATTGCAACAATAGCAGGCATGGATAGTAAAGAGGTATCCGTTATTATCAATTCCCTGAAGAAAAGGGGGAAGGTCTCGTCTCCCAAACGCTGTTTTTATGCACCGTGCGAGGAATAAGGGAGTTGCACGCCCACAATCGCGACCTGCCATGACGGAGCACGGGCACGGAAGGCCATCAGGGGGGTATCAGAAACCGCTCCTCATCGCCCTGGGGATCACCGTAATCGTGATGATTGCGGAATTTGTGGGAGGGCTGATGGCGAACAGCCTCGCCCTCCTGAGC
>MGQF01000057.1:20711-24765 GCA_001797745.1 Deltaproteobacteria bacterium RBG_13_52_11 | reverse complement strand
CGGTTGACTTTACCACGGAGGTCATCTACACTATTTTTCGATGTCAAAGGCCTATCTAAAATTGCTGGTGTTCTCCATTCTCTTGTTTCCTCTCTGGTGCTCCAATTGTGGTCCCCATCTCAAACCCGTAGAGAGGGGGAGATATAGCGATCCCCAGGGGCAATTTGAGCTTACCCTTCCCCACGAGGGTTGGCAGTTGATATCGTGGAAGGATGTGGATTTAGCCCTGTGGGACCCGAAGGAAGGGGCTACGATCGTGGTAAATGTGACCCCTCTGAAAGAGGATGCGGATCTAGCTACCCTCACCCGTCACCTCTTGATCGCCTTTGAGCGCAAGCAGATCATCTCCCAAGACAACGAGAAGGTCAGGGGGAGGGAGGCCGTGAAGACTGTGTTGGAGGGGTGGGTAGAGAGGTCCGAGATAAAGGCTGAGGTCTATGTGGTGAGGGGAGAGGGGGTGCTCTATGACATCATCTTTTGGGCACCTCGTGATGCATTCCCCCGGAAGGTGGAGCAATTCCATCAATTCCTCCTCGGCATAAACTTCCTCCAGCCGAAAGGACCCCAGTGAAGGGACTGGTTTATCTCATCCAACAGCGCATCAGATCTGACCTCATGTATGTGGGGGGGGCTGCCAAGCTCCTCCTAGAGGCGATCTATTATGGGATCAGGCCACCCTATCAGTTGGGTCTTATCCTTCAGGAGATAGAAAACATCGGCATCAATTCTATGACCGTGGTCAACGTCATCGCCCTCTTTACCGGCATGGTCCTGGCGCTGCAGACCGCCACTGCCCTGAGCCGTTTCGGGGCCAAGGGGTTTATCGGGGTGGTGGTAGCCCTATCATTGGTCCGGGAGATAGGGCCGGTCTTCACCGGCCTCATGGTGGCAGGGAGGGTCGGTTCGGGGATCGCCGCTGAGATCGGCTCCATGAAGGTGACCGAGCAGATCGACGCCATTCGGGTCATGGGGGCAAATCCCGTCAAGCGGCTGGTGGTCCCCAAGTTGATCGCGACGATCGTGGCCCTTCCCCTCCTCACCATCGTGGCCGATATCTTGGGCATCATTGGAGGGCTTCTTATCAGCGTTATGGAATTCCAGATAACCTCTTATTACTACTTCACCACCATCTTGGAGAAGATGTCCGTTCAGGACGTGGCGAGCGGAATTGGGAAGACCTTCTTTTTCGGCCTCATCATCGCAATCATCGGGTGCTATCAGGGGATGACCACCACGGGGGGGACCGTTGGCGTCGGCCGTTCCACCACTACTACCGTAGTGGTGTCTTCAATCCTGATATTGGTGACTGACTTCTTTTTGACCAAGATATTTTTGTTGCTGTGAGGAAGATGAAAAGGCTGATCATCGAGATCAGAGACCTCCAAAAGTCCTACAACAATCTCCAAGTCCTCCAGGGGGTGGGTTTGGGGATACAGCGGGGAGAAACCATTACCATCTTAGGGGGGAGCGGGACGGGCAAGAGCGTCCTGCTCAAGCTTATTGCCGGCCTGGAAAAGCCAGAACAAGGTGAAATAAGAATTGATAAGAGGGACATCGTCCCGCTCAAGGAACATGAGATGGTCCCTATCAGGAGAAAGATAGGGATGCTCTTCCAGGGGGCCGCCCTCTTCGATTCCCTCAGCGCCGGTGAGAACGTGGCGTATCCCATCAGGGTGCATTTCCGCCTCCCTGAGGAAGAGATCCAGCAAATCGTGAGGGAGAAGTTGCGCCTCGTGGGGCTCGAGGGGGTGGAGGAGAAGATGCCGGCAGAGCTCAGTGGGGGGATGAAGAAGCGGGTGGGCTTGGCCAGGGCCATCGCCATAGACCCTGAGATCATCCTGTACGACGAGCCCACCACCGGCCTTGATCCAGCCAATACCAAAAGGATAACTCATCTCATCGTTGAACTCCAGAGGATTATAAAAGTCACCTCCATTGTGGTCACCCATGATCTCGACAGCGCCTACGCAATCACAGACCGTTTGGCCCTCTTGCATAGGGGACGGATCGCCATGGTGGGTACCAAGGAGGAGTTCTTGGCCTCTGAGATTCAGGAGGTGCAAGACTTTATCGCTAAAAAGATCGTCGAATAAAGCAGCAAAGGAGGGAAGGATGAAACCGACAAAATTTACCGAGCTCAAGGTGGGGATCTTTGTGGTGCTCATTCTATTCCTGTTTGGTGCGGGGGTCTTCATCATCGGGAGCCACCAGAAGTATTTCCAAAGGCAGTATACCCTCTGGGCTTCCTTCTCCAACATCAGCGGGTTGATCGTCGGCGCCCCGGTGAGTCTGGCCGGCCTCACGGTGGGGAGGGTGAATGCCATCATTTTCCCTGAGGACCCCCATGACAAGACCATTAAGGTAGAGTTGAAGGTCAACAAAGGCGTTCAGAAGCGAATCCGGGAGGATTCCATCGCGAACATCCAGACCATGGGGCTGTTGGGTGACAAATATGTGGAAATCTCCCTCGGATCACCCGAGAAGAATGTTTTACAGGACGGAGGTCGCATAACGAGCGCTGATCCCTTCGATCTGTTCGCATACGCAACAAAGCTCGAAGAAGCCATAGATGTTGTGAACACTATCTTAATAGATGTGAAAGAGATCAGCGGGCAGATCAGGGGGGGCAAGGGGCTGCTCCACGGCATCTTGTACGACCCTGCCGGCGGGGCGCTGGTGAACAATCTGTCGGTGGCCTCTGGCTCCCTCGAAACCTTGGTCAAGGAGCTCTCCTCTGCTGCTCAATCGGCCAATAACATCGTCAAGAAGGTAGAGCGAGGGGAGGGGAGCTTGGGGGGTATCATCAACGATCCCACGGTCTATGAAGACCTCAAGGTGATCCTCGGGGGTGCGAAGCGGAGCAAGACCATCCAGGGGCTCATCCGCTATACCATCAAACAGAAGAAAGAAGAGAAGGTTGGAGAATCAGAGCAGTGATTTCCGCTCGGGTGTTGTCCCCATCATAGGTCGGCCCAATGTGGGCAAATCCACCCTGCTTAATCGCCTCGTGGGGGAGAAGGTCGCCATCGTCTCACCCAAACCCCAGACTACCTGGAGCAGGATTATGGGGGTCAAGACCCTCCCCTCGGCCCAGATCCTCTTTGTCGATACGCCGGGGATCCATGATGCCCCCTCCAAACTCAACAGGGCTATGCTCAATGCGGCCAAAGGTGCCCTGAACGATGCCGATGTCATCCTCCACATGGTGGAGGCCCCTGACCCCTTCCCCGAGGGGGAGAAAGTGATATGGGGGCTTCTGCAGGGGATCACGACCCCCATCATCCTGGTGATCAACAAGATCGACTTAAGAGGGGGTGATCTCGTGCCAGAGAACCCGCCCCCCTTTCCGTATACCACGGTCATGCGGATATCGGCCCTTGTGGGTACGGGGGTAGATCTTTTAGAGGAAGCGATTGTAGCGCTTCTCCCTTCTGGTCCCCCGTACTATCCTGAAGACGCCCTTACCGATCAGACAGAGCGATTTATGGCGCGGGAGATTATTCGGGAGAAGATCTTTCTCCTGACCCATCAGGAGATCCCCTACTCGTGTGCCGTGGTGGTGGAGGAGTTTAAGGAACGGGAGGATGGGATGACCTTGATCAGGGCCGCGATCAATGTGGAGAAGGAATCTCAGAAGGGGATCCTTATCGGGAAAGGGGGTAAAAAGTTAAAGGAAATCGGCAGTCAGGCCAGGATGGACCTCGAACAACTCCTGGGCGCACGGGTATATCTCGACCTCTGGGTCAAGGTGGCGAAGGACTGGACGAAGAAGGACTATGCCCTGCGGGAGTTCGGATTGACGTAGGTTTTTAAGGGGTTCCGGCCTCTTCTCATCCAGCCTCTTTTTCTCTAAAAAACTTCTTGACATCACCCGCCCCTTTTTTTAGAGTTGGGCTGCTCTTTAAAGCAAAGAAGGGGTTATACAAAAACATCACAAAAGGGAGGGCACTATGGGCAAGAGGATTCTTTTCTTACTGATCCTGCCAATGCTGGTCTTTGCCCTGGCAGGGGTATCGTATGGCTGGCAGGGGAGGATGGGGGGTATGGGAGACCC
>MGQF01000057.1:19708-20655 GCA_001797745.1 Deltaproteobacteria bacterium RBG_13_52_11 | reverse complement strand
ACGAGGGGCGCCGCGATGACTATGACGGGGAGTTCAAAATTCCTGTCATTGTCCCGTTGAAGCTTACGAGCGATCTCGATGCGTTTGCCCTGCGCATCCTCTACGGCATTCCCTTAGGTACCTTTAAGCTGGGGGGTGAGTTGGGATTCGCCTACCGTCAGGAGGAAAACGAGAGTATATTAGCCAACGCCTTTGTAAACTGGTGGTACTTTTTTGTCGATGATCACTATTTTGTCCTCCCCTCTTTTGCCCCGTATGATTCCGCCTACTGGGAGATCCCTTTCAAGGCAGGGGTAGAGGGGAGCCTCGGCCCTGTCGATGTCGAGTTCACCCTGCGTGGCGGGTGGATTGTCTCAGGGGATAATACAATGAAGATTGGAGATTCCGGTGGCAGTCGTCTAGATATGGATGGCGATGTTGGGGGGTGGCGCATCGGGGGTGATCTATGGGCCCGCTATCCCCTGTCAGATAACCTCTCCATGCCTATGCTCGTAAGAGTGGACTACCAGGAGAAGACGAGGGATGGTGATGGCTATCAAGCTGTTGGCACATCTTTTTTTGAAACCGATACCGAAGAGCAAAGCTTGGAGATCACGGCAGGCGGCGGCGTTGACTGGGAGCCTGTTGCAGGGACGCGGGTAGGCGCCGGGATCTACTATAGCTATCTCCAGCGGAACACCGATTTTTTCTGGAGCATAACCTCAACTCCCGACCTGATGTTTTGGGATCATTCTGACTGGCCTGATGCCATGGAGCACCGGGGGACATTGGTGCTTGCGGCAGAGCGGGAGCTCTCATCTATGGTGGTACTGCGCATAGGGTTGAACGGCTTCCTCGGCTGGGCCACGGAGAACCAACAATTGCACTATATTGCTACTCCTCTTGGAGATAATCTTTTCTTTGATTATTCTATGGATGGTCTCCACTGGGGGATAGGCGGCTCGCTG
>MGQF01000057.1:19583-19697 GCA_001797745.1 Deltaproteobacteria bacterium RBG_13_52_11 | reverse complement strand
TAACTCTTTAGGTAGTGACTTCTCAGGGCGGGGGGCTTCCCCGCCCTTTTTTGTGTGGCCATTCCCCGCCACAAGAGGCTACTACCCTCATTACCTTACCTGGTAACCGCATCT
>MGQF01000057.1:4585-19547 GCA_001797745.1 Deltaproteobacteria bacterium RBG_13_52_11 | reverse complement strand
TTGACAAATAATATAGAGCGCTCTATAGTTAGCATGGTGTGACGCAGATGGAGAGCTTCGGTACACATCTCAAGAGTGCGCGAGAGGCGCGAAAGATCTCTTTGACAGAGCTCAGCCGGGCCACGAAGATCCGTCGCGTCATCTTGGAGGACATCGAGAGGGACCACGGGGAGTTTCTCCTTCCGGAGGTTGTGGTAAAAAGCTTTATCGAGGCCTACGCCCGGTATGTTGGATTGGATCCCGACGAGACCCTCGCACGATATGCGCAGTGGCGGAAAAGCGGCGTCGCCGCGGACAAAGGGGTACCGCTTCCCCACGGGAAACGGGAGATTTCCCTGAGATATATCTGTGCAGGGGCCATTGGCGTGATCATTATTATCATCGCCACGGTTCTCTTTTTCCCCGGACGCAGTCCTCGGGAAGGCGCACAGGAGGCAGCGCTCGCCAAGGCCCAGCGAGGGCAGAACCACCGGGTTTCATCGAAAGCCCTTCAATCCGTACCTTCCACCCCTTCCGTAACGAAAAGTGGACCACTTTTTTCCCCTCTCCTTGACAGACAGGGCGCGAAAGGGGAATCAGCGCCCGTACAGGAGCACACCCTTGTCATCAATGCCTCGGAGAGGACATGGATACAAATACAGGAGGGGTCATCTCTCCCCTTTGATGTCATCCTATATGCTGGGGATAGCTATACGCGTGCAAGCTCCCGCCAGTTGTCGATAGTGATAGGAAACGCAGGTGGTGTTCAGGTGACCTTTGATGGCAAGGAGGTGGGGGGGGTGGGAAAGGCCGGGGAGGTGCTCAAGCTCAAACTGCCTTCATTTGAGGAAGGGTGAGCCTTCTCCGTTGCTTACTGGTGGATACGGAGCGAGAGGATTTCTCCTTTGCCGTTTATTTCAATTGCCTTGCTTCCACACCAGGCGCAGCTTACCATTGAGAAGGTCAGATCTGCCTCCATTAGTTCGACATCCTCTAAACCTTGTAGGGTCTTATCCTCGGGTTCCCCTATGACCTCCACCACTTCCTCATGGTCATTGAGTTCCACTTCAAGGACCTTCTGAATGGAACACCACATGTTGAAATGAAAGGTATTGCCGCACCTGAGGCACTTGGCCATCTCTGCGCTCCTTGTCCCTTTATGGTACAGTAACCTGTCTACCACAGAAAGAGATCTGGTGCAAGCGGATCGTTACCCTCCTCTCTTTACATACGAGTACTGTCTAGGTTATAAACGTTGAGGGGATATGTCTGGTGGAAGTCATCATTACCCATATCAATGCGGATTTTGATGCCTTAGCCTCCCTGTTGGCGGCACACAAGCTCTACCCAGAGGCCAAACTGGTATTCCCCGGGTCTCAGGAAAAGAGCCTGCGGGACTTCTTTGTCCGCTCTACCTTCTATGTCTTGGAAGCTGATCGGGCCAAGGACATCGCCTTAGAAAGGGTAACGAAGCTCATCATGGTGGATACTAGGCAGCAATCGCGCATCGGGCGATTTGCCGAGATTGTGGATAGACCCGATGTGGAGATCCATATCTACGACCACCACCCCCCCTCGGCGGACGATGTAAGGGGTACCGTAGAGGTCATCGAGGAGAAAGGGGCCACCATTACCATCCTCCTGAGGGTGTTAAGGGAGCGCGGCGTCCCTCTTACTCCTGATGAGGCAACCGTCATGATGCTGGGGATCTACGAGGACACAGGATCTCTCACCTTCAGCTCCACCACCGAAGGGGATTTTCACGCCGCTGCCTATCTCCTTGCTCAGGGGGCGAGCCTCAATATCATCTCCGATATGATCACCAGGGAATTGAGCGCTGAGCAGGTCTTTTTGCTCAACGACCTCATCAGCTCTGCAGAACGATATGACATCCGAGGTGTGGAGGTGGTGGTCACCACCGGCTCGTCTGATAGATATATCGGAGATGTAGCGGTCTTGGTCCATAAGCTGAAGGACATGGAGAACCTCAATTGCGTCTTCGCCTTGATCAGGATGGAGGATCGAATCTATCTCATCGGCAGGAGCAGGGTGGCGGAGGTAGATGTGGCCGAGGTGGCTGTGGAGTTCGGCGGTGGCGGACATTCTACCGCGGCCTCGGCAACCATCAGGGAATTGACTATGGTCGAGGCCAAAGAGCGACTGCTGGGCGTCTTGCATGAGGTCGTGAGGCCGCGGGTACGGGCCAGGGACATTATGATCCACCCACTCAAGACCATCCATCTGGATGATACCCTCAAAGAGGCACACAGGATATTGAGCAGGTACTATACCATCACCGTGCTGCCGGTCTTGCAAGGAGAGCAGTTGGTGGGTTTGATCTCCAGGCCGATTGTGGAACGGGCAATGCTCCATGGCCTCGGAGATATGACGGTCAAGGACTATATGACCACCGATTTTGCAGTCGTGGAGGCTGATACCCCCCTGCGAGAGGTGCAGGGTCACATCGTGGGGGAGAATCAGCGGTTTCTGCCGGTGGTGGAGGAGGGGAGGTTGATCGGAGGGATTACCAGGACGGACCTCTTGCGGGCCTTGCACGATGTCCTCACCCCGTCCCCCCTAGGTTCCCGCACGACGAGAAAAAAGGCCGTCACCAAGCTCATGGATGAGCGGCTGTCGCCCCCTATCGTCTCCCTCCTGCGTGAATTAGGCCAGGTGGGGGAGGAATTGGGGCACCAGGTATATGCAGTGGGAGGATTCGTCAGGGATTTGATCTTGAGGAGGGAGAACTACGATATCGATGTGGTGGTTGAGGGAGATGGGGTTCACTTTGCCCAGGTGTTCGGTGCCAGGAGCCGATGCCGCGTGAAGGTGCACAAAAAGATGAAGACCGCCACCCTCTTTTTCCCCACCGGGCACAAGATCGATGTAGCCACGGCGAGGATGGAATACTATGAGCGCCCTGCTGCCCTGCCGACTGTCGAGCTCAGTTCTATTAAGATGGACCTCTTCCGCCGGGACTTCACCATCAATACCTTGGCTATCGAGTTGCGGCCGAGCGCCTTTGGTCAACTGCTCGATTTCTTTGGGGGGCAGCGAGACCTAAAGGAGGAGGTGATCAGGGTCCTGCACAACCTCAGTTTTGTGGAAGATCCATCGCGAATCTTCAGGGCCATCCGTTTTGAGCAGCGGTTCGGCTTTCACCTTGGAAAACACACTTATAACCTCATGAAGAGCGCTATCTCCATGGGGTTTTTGGAACGATTGAGCGGGGCGAGACTCTTCTCGGAACTGGAGCTGATCTTACGAGAGAAAAACCCCCTCCCCATCCTGGAGCGGATGGCGGAGTTTGGTCTCCTCACCGTTTTCCATCCCCGCTTGGTTTATGATACGCAAACCAAGGCCCTGCTCGCCAGGGTATATGAGGTGATCAACTGGTTCGATCTCCTCTTTCTCGAGGAGAGTTACTCGAAATGGATGGTCTATCTCCTCGGTTTGGCCGATTGCTTACAGCTGAAGGGCTTGGAGGAGTTGGCCCAGAGGCTCTCCCTGCCGCCCCGCTACAGAAAGAGATTGATCGAAGGGAACAGGGAGGGGCAAAAGGTTTTGCAGCGGGCGCACCGAAAACAGATGAGTCCCAAGGAGATCTATACCCTCTTCAAGCCCCTTCCCATCGAGGCCCTCCTTTATATAATGGCCAAGACCGGGGAGAAGGGGGTAAAAAAAGCGATCTCCCTCTTTTTCACCCAACTCAATGCAATGCGGGTGAGCCTGCGGGGGAAAGACCTGCAGCACCTGGGTATCAAACCGGGTCCTCTCTATCGAGAGATCCTCAATTCCCTCCTCTTGGCCCGTCTCGAAGGGAAGGTAAAGACCAAAGAGGAGGAGATGAGGTATGTGCGCTTTCATTACGTAGAGAGAAAGCCTTTCCTCTCCCCCCGGGGGGGAGAGGATTAATCCCGCTCTGTCGCTCTTCACGCTTCGGGATCCCGCAATCCTTATCCCTATATTGTGGCCAACGGGCCACCTTCGGGAGAGCGGGAGCGACACAGGTGAGGGGGAAATAATCTGAGAGCATATCCACCCTCACCTCCCGGCCTCGCCCTGGCGACGCAGAGGGCGGGCCAGCCCTCTTCCCGTCCTTATGGGGCCGGGAAGAGGAACTAACGAATTTTTATTGTTCGTGGGTGATGAGACCATCATGAGAAATTACCTCGTTTGCGGAGTTTGACTTTATTCCTCTGCTCTGATAAGTTGCCAAGGCGTATTGGTGAGGGTATACTTGGTGAGGATATACATTGGAGAGGTGATAAATTAAGATATGAAAAAGAAGCGAGTGTTGAGTGGCATGCGCCCCACGGGAAAGACCCACTTGGGCCATCTCCATGGGATCCTGGAGAACTGGCGTAATCTGCAGGATGAGTACGAATGCTTTTATTTTGCAGCTGATTGGCACGCGCTCACCTCTGAGTACAAAAACATCGCCATCATCAAAGAGAGCTTGAACGAAATGATCATCGACTGGCTGAGTGTGGGGATTGACCCCCAGCGCAGCACTCTCTTCGTCCAATCGTGGGTGAAGGAGCATGCGGAACTCCACCTCCTCCTCTCCATGATCACCCCTCTCGGTTGGCTGGAGCGTAACCCCACGTACAAGGAACAACAAGAGGAGTTAGTGGATAAAGATATTAGTACGTATGGTTTTCTCGGATATCCCGTACTCCAGGCCGCTGATATCCTCATGTATAAGGGGAATTATGTTCCGGTTGGGAAGGACCAACTCCCCCATTTGGAGATCACCAGGGAGATAGCCCGTCGCTTTAACTACCTCTATCAAGAAACGTTTCCCCCTCCCGAGGCGTTATTGACGGAAGTTCCCAATCTGGGGGGGACCGATGGGAGGAAGATGAGCAAAAGCTACAACAACGCCATCTTTATCTCTGATCCTCTGGATGTGCTTGTTGCCAAGATCGAGCAGATGATCACCGACCCCCAGAGGGGATACCGGAAGGACCCGGGGAACCCCGATGTGTGCGGTCTCTTCCCCTATCACCGCATCTATACGGAGCCTGAGGTCGTCAAGGAAATTAACAGAGAGTGTCGTCGGGCTGGCATAGGGTGTAGGGAATGCAAGCGGATCTTGATCAAGAGTATACAGGAGTACCTGGCCCCGATCCAGGAGAAGAGGAAATACTACCTCACCCACCCGGCGGAGGTAGAGGAGATAATAGAAGAGGGGACAAGGGGGGCGAGAGAGGTGGCCCAACACACCATGGCTGAGGTGAGGGAGGCAATGGGGATGTAGTTATGGACGGGTATACGGTCAAGGTCGATGTCTTTGAGGGCCCCTTGGACCTCTTGCTTCATCTCATTAAGCAAAATCAGCTTGATATATATGATATACCCATTGCCTTGATTACCGAGCAATATCTGGAATACATCAGGATTATGAAGGCTCTCGACCTCACCATCGCTGGGGAATTTTTGGTGATGGCGGCGACCTTGATGTATATCAAGTCTCGCATGCTCCTCCCCTCACCCATCGAAGAAGAAGAGGAAGAGGGGGAAGATCCCCGGGCGGAGCTTGTCCAGCGCCTCGTAGAGTATAAAAAATTCAAGGAAGCGGCCGTTCATCTTGCGCAGCAGGCGTTATTAGAGAGGGATGTCTTCATCAGGCCTGCCCACGAGATAGAAATTGAGGATGGTGAGATCGAGGCGGATCTCTTTCACCTCATTGATGCATTGCGCGAGCTCCTCAAGCGCCAGGAGGTGGAGGACTTTCATGAGGTCACCCTGGAGCGCGTGACCCTGAGAGAGCGGATGAGGGAACTCTATGAGAGGCTCCAGGGGGTAGAAGAGGCGGTGCCCTTCTCTGCCCTTTTTGCCCCCTTTGTCTCACGGGTGGAGCTGATCGTCACGTTTCTTGCCCTCTTGGAGTTGATCAGATCGGGTATGTTGCGGGCCTATCAGAGGGAGGTCTTCGGCCCCCTCTGGGTAACCCGTGCCTTAACTGCGTGAGGGATTGAAAATGAAGAGGATATTACTCATTAACACGATGATCTTCCTAGTGCTCTGTTTCTGTGGTGTGGTGTGGGGACAGAAGTCCTTTGTGGTCATGGGCAAGAGCGAACAGACAGAGGCAGTGCAAAACCCCACCATGGAGATGGCCATTAAGGATGGATTGACAAGGGCAATAGAGGAGGTGGTGGGGGGTATGGTTGCTCCCCAGGACATGAAGAAGAGGCAGGAGATCTTGTCACAGGAGTTTTACCAGAAGGCAGATACGTTTATCCTGAGCTACACAATCGTGGACAAGACCCCACTTCCCACCGGATATCAAGTCTCACTCGAGGTCGTCGTAGATACGAAGGGGATAGAGGGCAGATTGACGGCGCTGGGACTTCGTGAGAATAGAGAAGAGGGCCCCCGACTGAGAGAGGTCCGCGTGGTGGTGTCGGGCATTAAGAGTTATCAGACCTACCTCACGGTGGAGCAACTGCTCAGTGGGGATGCAGAGGTTCAGGCATTTTCCCTCTCCGAGATTGCACCAACCCTGTTCACCTGGAAGGTGATGATGAAGGGGGAGACAGGGAGGTTGGCCAACAGGCTCCTCTCTTATGACTTCGGCGGTCTCAAGGCCAAGGTTGTAGTCTCGGACCCTGAGCAATTAGAGGTCGTTCTGTCACGCTGATGCGCTTCCGAAAAAAGGGAGGTGGATGATGAAGAAAAACCCGGTCCTCATAGGGCTCATCGTCATCGGGGTCATCATGGTGGTTTTTATAGGTGCTATTCTCCTCTTGACCCTGATGTTTCGAAGGGAGTCCCCTTCCTTTGCAATAGGGGACAAGGTGGGGGTGGTGGAGATCACCGGTGTTATATCCGACTCCAGGGAGGTCATCAGGGGGATCAGATACTTTGTCGAGGATGGCGGGGTGAAGGCCATCGTCTTGCGCGTCGACTCCCCTGGCGGGGGGGTGGGGGCATCCCAGGAGATCTACCAGGAGGTGGTCAAGGCCAGAAAGGTGAAGCGGGTGGTAGCGTCTTTTGGGGGGGTGGCTGCCTCAGGGGGGTACTATGTGGCCTGCGGGGCCGACAAGATCGTGGCCAATCCGGGGACCATTACCGGGAGCATTGGGGTGGTAATGCAATTTGCCAACCTCGAAGAGCTCCTGAAGAAGATCGGGTACAAGGGGTACGTGATCAAGAGCGGCACCCACAAGGATATCGGTTCCCCCTTTCGGGAGATGAGCCTTGAAGAAAAGGAATTGCTCCAGGCGGTGATCGATACCGTCCACCAACAGTTCATCAAGGCGGTGGCCGACGGGAGGAAGCTTTCTATAGAAAAGGTAGCGGCCATAGCCGACGGGAGGATCTTCGCAGGAGAGCAGGCCCGGGACCTGGGGCTGGTGGACCAACTGGGCAACTTGGAGGATACTATAGAATTGGCCGCCAAAATGGGCGGGATAAAGGGGAGGCCCTCGGTGGTCTACACCCGCAAGCGGAAGCAGTCGTTTTTTGACTCCCTCACGGAGGGTATTGCTCAGCGCCTCAAGGAAGAGGTGCAGCAGCAGGCACCCCCTGATCTGCAGTATATGTGGTATCAGTGATCAACAGGCTGCTGATAAACGCCCATCTGCTGCGTTTCTCTCATCCTTCGTCGCTGCGGCGTACATCCCAGTACGCCTCACTCCTCAGGATTTCTGACGTCCCGCAAGCGGGATTTCGCAAAGCTCAACATTTTTGAGCACCCTGCATAAATTATTTTGCCAACCTCTTAAGGGGCTTCCCCCCTCCTGGCCAGGGTGATAAAGCCCGTATGGGCCACCATCCTGTGGTCAGGGCGCACACTGAGCCCCTCGATGTGCCAATCTCTGATCAGGGCCTCAAAGGCATGGATGGAGGTGAACCTCTTTTCCTCTCGGAGGGCATCCACCAAGGTCTTGACCTGGATGATGGTGGGAAGGTAACCCACGAATATACCCCCTGGACGCAGGCTCTGAGCGATGTTCTGTACCAGTTGCCAGGGCTCAGGGATATCCAAGATGATACGATCAATCCCCTGTTCCTCGATACCCTCATAGATATCGCGCAGCTTCACCTCCAGGTTGGGCGGGGCCCCGTCACCCAACAAGAGCTGAATGTTCTTCGTGGCCCGCTCGATGAATTCCGGGCGCTTCTCATAGGAGATGACCTTGCCCTCAGGCCCTACTGCCCGCAGCAAGGCCAGGGTCAGGGAGCCGGAGCCTATCCCTGCCTCGAGGCAGGTGCTTCCGGGGTAGATATCGGCATAAAATAAGATCAGGGCCAGGTCCTTGGGATAGATGATTTGGGTATCCCGCTTCATGTGCATGATGAACTGGAAGAGGGTCGGCCTGAAGACGAGGAAGGGGTCTCCCTTAGAGGTGCGCACCACTGCCCCCTCGGGCTTGCCGATGATCTCGGCGTGGAGGATCTTCCCCTTGTGAAGATCGATGTGCCCCTTCGCCCTCATCTTGTAAAAGAACTCCTTATCGTCCTCGGGGTCCAGGAGGATGATGCTTTCACCTTCGGCAATAGGCTGGGTCAATCGTTCTCTATTCATGTTTTGCTATGAGGTCTCTGATGATCTTTTCAATTTCTGACAGGTTTTTGCTCATCGGATCACCATACCCTCTCTTTCGACATTTCTGTGGATAGGGTGGTGCAAGTAGAGTCCTGAAGTCCACTCTCTTTTATCTAAAATGAGGGGATTAATAATAATTTCTCGTTCCAGCTCAAGGTCGTAGAGAGCAGCGCAGATCTCATCCTTTAATTCATAGGTGACGTTGTCCGCGAGGATAAGGATGTCCCAATCCGATTCCGGGGCCACCTCTCCGCGGGCCCGGGAGCCAAAGAATACGACCTCCGACGCCGGCGCGATTCTCTGCACAGCCTCTTTGATCGCCCGTAACATGAGCTTTTCTTTTTTTGAGAGATTGAGATCATCAAAGGATTTCACTGGTTTTCCTCTTTACTAGCTTTGACATGCAGGAGAATCTATCTTATTGCGCATATTGTAGCCAGTCGCTTGGATATAAGGAGTTCTTTGGCTCTTTCATAGCTCTACCCCATGTTGCAAAATTTCTTCGATGAGCTAGCCACCGATTGAAAGAATATGGTTATACCTCAGCAATAATTTCATCCGGTATTGGTAAGTCTGAACTTGGTTTGACTTTCAACCATCTTAAAGCAGCCAGGTTACGAATTGTGTAGGCTATTTCACTTTTTTCAAGGGGAGGACGACGCCTCTGTTTCCACAGCATCACCTCATTTAAGACTTCATCTTCAGATGGTTGGTCATTAATTTTCTTTGATAATATATTGGCAGCAAAAAGAACTGTAGCAACGACCTCAGATTGTTTTGTTTGCAAACGCATAAATAAATCAGCTGTCTTATCAATAATTGATTCCCATTTTGCTAAGTCACTTACGTAAGCTTTGCGTGCATCCTCAAAAGTTTGCCTAACCTTGGCTGCAAACATGCGTCCAAGTTGCTCTTCCCGTATTAAGCCATTATTAACTAATCGGGTAATCACACCCTTTAATGCTGGGGAGAATGGACCAAAACTTGATTTTTGGTATTGCAATCCAGTCGGCAATCCCTCTTGGGTGGCAATGTAGGCAATTTTCTGGAATGTAGTTCTGCCAACAGGCCAATGGTAAGGTTCCTGCTCCACGCGTTTCAGAATTTCCACTAAGGCAACCCATGCAGGCTTAACCCATTCTGGACTTTGTTTTACTCTTTCGCCGAGGTTATCAATTGGTTCTTGATCAAGGAATTCAGGCTGCAACTCTTCATGGGGTGTCCCGTAGGGTGCATAAAGTTCAACAGGGATATCTAATTGATTTAAGTAGCGGTATAAGGTTGGCCCCACTATCTTCCATTCCAATTGACCTTGCCCACATCCGAGAGGGGGCACAGCAATAGATGTAATACCCCATTCTTTGTAATGTTGAAGCAAATATTTTAGACCTTGTATAATGTCTTGGATGCGCGAAACAGACCTCCAATGTTCTTTGGTTGGAAAGTTCAAAATCCAAGGGGAAATAAGCCTTTTGAACAGATAGGATTTTCCAAGCTTGACCTCTTTCCGATTGCACCGTTCGACATAATCCCTGAACATATCAGGGAACTGTTCTTTAAATTTTAGAGCAATCCCCTTGCCCATGATTCCTACGCAATTCACAGTATTGACAAGGGTTTGGGCCTTAGAATCTAGAATATCACCCATCAATACTTTGACCATCTTAGACCCTATATCATATTTAACCGTCTATATATTTAATGATCCGGTTATTTCTAACAACCCTTGTCGAAATACCTGAAAACTGTGAGACCTATTGCGCTCTGAAACCATGCGCAGCGATATCTCCCGAGCAGCGGTGATCTTGGGTAAACCACTAGAGTAATATCCTACTCTTTTCAGTTCTCGTTCAAGGGCTTCCCATGTTCCACCTGCAATCGAATCCGGATCACGATATTTAGCTTTATTCCTAAGGTTCAGCGAAATACGTGGGTATGCAGCATTTAATGCTTCGATATCTCCAAAAAACCAGGCTTCCAACTCCTTAATGGCAAGCCGGTTTAGAACCTGAAACTTAGAACTGTTTCTTGCTGCTGATTTAGTCAACAATTTTGATTTATGGGCAATATCATCTAATTGAGCTTTAAGTCTTCTACAATCTTGATCATCTGCGTCAATCAAGACAACAATCCGCCAGTCTTCCGGCAACCAGGCTTTATATCCCTTAAACCTACTTAACAGCTTTTTAAGAAGATCTTGTTTCCCCTGGTATGAATGAATTGCAAAGGAAGTCGTTTGTTCTATGATCTTAGGCAGAATATTTAAAAGAGCTGCTTCCGCTGAGGGTTCTTCAACCAAGAATTCAATATGCATGCAAGGCTATCCTTCAGTTTTCTTTATTAATGTCCTCACGCTTTCGGGCCACCTGCTGCTGTCAGAGGATCACCAAATTCAAAATTGCCTTCCATCCAGAGGTGCCCTAGTAGTGCACCTTGATTCATGAATTCTTTTATTCCAGGCATATCGGCGGCACGTTTAGCTTTAGTGTATCCACTTACGTCGCGGTAAAGTACCCATAATTCTTCTGATCGCAATCCGTTAACGAAAAATGGTGAATGAGTTGTTACCATCAACTGCGTACGATCAGAAGCTCCCCGACACTCTTCGGCCAATTCGGGTAAGAGGCGAGGATGAAGATGATTTTCTGGTTCCTCTATGCCGACTAGTTGAGGTGGATCAGGATCATAGAGAACTATCAGGTATGCCAACATCTTAAGTGTGCCATCGGAGGCAAATTTTGCCAGAATTGGCCGTTCAAAAGGTGCATCCTTTATCTGCAGCAAGAGCCTACCATCTGCCATCATTTCAGCGTCAACCTTTTCTAATTGAGGTACACGATTAGATAAAGTTCTCAGAATTTGATCCAGTCTATCTTTGTGTTGCTCTCTCAGAAATTGGATTACGTTCGGCAGATTATTACCCGTTGCAGATAATCTTTCTTGCGGTCCTGCTTCAGGAGTAACCCGCGTGTTATCTGCAGTGAGGTAAGAAAGATACCATCCAGTAATAAAGCGGCGAAGGGCGCTGACACGTGGATGTTTAGCAAACTGTCCAAGGGTATTAACAGCAATCATTTCGGAGGAGTCTAATCGTTCCTCGATCCTTTGGTCCCGTTCATCTGGTTCCTCTCCTGAAATTACTTGTCCAGAGCCTTCTTCAAAGTCAAGAAACCTAAAAGGTCTCCCCCGTGCCCCTCGACGCCATGTGAGCCATTCTTCTGCTACATATGGCCCCCTGGGGGTTTCTGTTTCTTCAATGGCAAGATGATAAGTAATGATAGGCAACTGCGGTTTTTCGCGATATTTCAATTCGAAAACTATCGGTCCGTCAGCCCCACGGGTACGAAGCTCTTTAAACCTACCCCTCTTATCCCATGCCTTTCTTAATCCAACAGAAAAACACTCTGAGAGAAACGCAAAAACATCAAAGATCGTTGACTTGCCACTGCCGTTAGGGCCTAAAAAAACAGTTAAAGGAGTAAGATCCTTAAGTTGCAAATCTCTTAAGGCACGATAATTTTTTACTGACAATTCTTCAATATGTGGGACAGCTTCTTTGATAACATTATCCATAATTCACCCCATTTTTCTTGTGGTCATTTGGGAATTATGCCTTGCCATTTTCAACATCTCGGTACTTATAGCTTGTAAAAGCGACCATTTTTCGCTTAAAGACCCCTTTATTTTCCTAATGTTAACCCTATCCTTTAGATCAAGAATTTTTCTAAATCTCCGGTGTTATTCTAAGCGTTTGATACAATTTTTTCCACCTAACTTTTTCCTTCGACAATTTTGATTTCATCCTCTGTTAAGCCATAGAGCTTATAAACAATTTGATCGATGAGCCAGTCGGTCTTGTGGAGCTTTTCTTTCAAGGGTAAGAGTTTGGAGAGGGATTTTTCGTATTCGGCTTTGATATTTTCGTAAAGGTCTCTGGCTTTGAGGTTTGTCTGGATTCTTGTCTTGTTTTTCTCCAATATTTTCCAGAATTCCTCAAACGGAAGGTCCTCCTCCCCTTTTTGATAATCGCCAAGATAGTTTTTTATTTGGGTTTTTCCGGTAAGGGCTTCAATACCCGAATTTCCGTCTGCGCCAGATTGAATTTTTAACTGACTTTCAAGCCATCCTAGAAAGCCCTTGATCTCCCTTTGTTTATCTTTGTTCATCTCAATCATTTGCTCGGCAAGAAATGCCAGAGCATCATGAACTACATCTGACTGCTCCCACAAAATACCTTCAGGGATTTGCCAGTCTTTGTTAAGTGGATCGGCATTGTGTTTTTTTACGAGTTCTGCATCTGGTTTGTGCTCCTTCATTAAACTGGATTCAACAAGGTTAAAAACTGCATCTGGCTTTGCAGACTCAAGATACATCTTATAATGATTTTTTGCGTCCCTAAGCACCTTTTCCTGAACTTCTTTCGGTGTGACAAAAGCTATACGGCGAATAGGAAGGTTTTCGTAAAATGAAATCGGATACCTCAAAGAACCTTGCGGAATTCTCGCACTATAATAAGATATAATATGGAGCCAATTCAAAAGACGGCTGTTTATTAGACTTAAAAGAAACAAAGCATCTGTTAAGCTATGATAAAGTATCCCATGGATAGCGACCAAGAGAGCATGACCTTCGGTGTCCAGGGCAGCCGACAGTTTTCGTGCAGTTCCACGAACAACAATTTTTGATGATACAAAGAACTCTCTCGTGATATTATTAATCGGGGCATTTCGAATATTTAAAACCGGATAACGCAGATTATGCTTATAGATATCAATTGGCTGTGTACCCCAAAGTATTTCGTATTTATCAATTAGACTTGGTGTCAACAGTTTGAGGTAATCAGAAGAAGGTGATCCCACCTCTGTTATATGGGGTTCAAAGCTCCAGTATTCGAAGCCCATAACACCAGTCCTAATTGACATTAACTTCTTTAATATCAAAGCATTGGAATACATTTTCCTTTCCAAACGTTTCTTATTACCAACTAAATAAATATTGAAATGCCCTGTCTCTGGATGTCTTAGTTCTTTGGCAGGCCTTCGCTCAATATCCACAAGCTCAGTCTCTATGCAATCTATATACTGATGAAACGTATCGGAAAGTTTGGATATCTCTTCGGGGAAATCCTTTTTAAACACGGCGATGTAGACAAAATCAGATTTACGTTTATTCGCGACAATCACTAATGGACTAATGAGCGCGTCCTTGAATACACTTGGACACTCTGTCAAATCTATTAATTGCGTAACATTATAATCTTTGCAGATCATATCCCTCAATTTGTTTCCATAGTCTGAGATAAGAAATTTATTAGAGACTATAAAGGAAAAATTCCCGATGGACGAAATAAGCGAAAGTGATTTCTCTATAAAAAGTACATAAATGTCGTAAGCACCAAAAGCAGTTTTGAAAAATCGATCATAAGCACTCTGGTCTTGAAGAAGATATTTCGTCCTCTCATAAGGTGGATTTCCTACAACAGCATCAAATCCTGGAGTTATAAGTTGCTTTCCATGATGGTCAAAAAAGACTTCGGGAAATTCTAGTTCCCAATGGAAAAAGTTTTTCTCCTTTGCTAAGTTTAATGCTTTATTTAAGTATTCTTCGACCCACTCTTTAGGTATTCGTTCTTCTTTGCCGAGGATATAATCAGAAAATGCCTTATATAATTTTTGATCTATCTTCACGCCGAAAAAGGAACTTATCCAGATATTGGCAATATCACGCCACTTGTCTATCCTCTCCTTGTTTAAGTTTTGATATAATTCTGTTTTTTTCTTAATATCTTTGACATCCTCTGAAGCGATTTTCTCGATAAGAAGATAATCACCAACTGCGAGTCCCAAATCTATAGTTAATGCGGGAAACTCCATAGGCAGGGATAGGGACAATGCAGCGTCTTTATTTTTTTTCTTTTTTTCCGGAAGATGATAGAGGTCTTCAACCTTTGCACCTATTAAAGAATTTCCGCATTTAAGATGATGGTCTAAGAAGTTCAAGGGCTTCCCTTTTGCAACCGTATAAAGCCAAAGAGAAAGCTTTGCTAACTCTACGGCCATTGGATTTAAATCCACTCCAAAGATACATCTCTCAACTACCTCACGTCTTGCCCAACGGATTTCATCTTCCCCTGTTTCTTCTGGTGATTCTCCAAAGGCTTCAATTAAAGCTCTTGCCAAAAAAGTTATGGCCTCTACAAGGAAATGGCCGCTTCCCATGGCGGGGTCAAGGACTTTCAATGAAAGAATCTCATCAATTAAGCTCCCTTCAACTTTTCTGAGTTCCTTTTCATAGGATTCTCTGGTTAAACCCTTTGTACCTTTGAGCTTTCCCTTAAGCTCATTGATTTTTTCTGAAATCTTTTTCCGCTTCTCTTCAACCAAAGGTTCGAGGGTATTCTCAACAATATATTTAACGATATAA
>MGQF01000057.1:0-4447 GCA_001797745.1 Deltaproteobacteria bacterium RBG_13_52_11 | reverse complement strand
TTGCCTTTATCCTTGATCGGAACAAGGTCTTGATCTGCAATTTTAAGTTTATATTCGAGAAGTCCTTCGTAGATGGAACCTAAGTGCCTGATTTCGAGGCTTCCATAATCAATGTAGGCTTTATCTCTGGAACGAGAGAGGAGATCAATCGCTCTCGCAACATAGAGATCACCAACCCTGTACTTTTCAAGAAAGTGATGCTTTTCTGAATCAAAAAGCCCGCCATTATAAGGTGGCACACCAAGTTCTTTGTTTCCTTCATTAATAGTTTTAAACAATTCCTTAAGTCTATTCCAATATCCGATTGTTGAACTTGCGATAGGCACATTTTTATCGAACTTATTGGCAATTTCCTTTTTAAAGGAATCTAAGCTGCATGAGTCGGTATAAAGCTTATTTTCCCGAAGGGGGAGAAGGTCACGATGCTCTGCATAAAGTATGAAAAGAAGCCGATAAAGCAAGATCAAAGAATTATCATGGATTTCTTTTAAGTGATTCTCTGATAGGTTATTACCAGGCGTTTTTAAAAACCCCTGCGCTAATATTGTAAGGGCCTGATAGATATTATCTTTAAGTTCTTCTCCAACTGCCTCTGCATAATCAACGCTTCCTTTATATACTTTCTCTATGAATTCAGGAAAGGCATTCTTACGAAAGAGAAGATAGAAATATCGAAAATCTTCAGGTGAGCCTAATTCTATAAGATCTTCGAGGTTAATCTCATAAAAGATGTCAAGCCTCTTTGAGGTCTCACGTTCGTAGAGTCTCCAGTATTTACCATCAGTAAGAACGCCCCACTTAACACCAGTAAGCCACAGATACCGGCTAATCTGAAGTGATGGGTTTTGAACCTCGAATGGGTCAGCTTCCGTTTTAAGTTTCTTATCGAGCGGTCTTCCCCAACGCTTGGCCTCGGCAATACAGATTACTCCCTTAAAGTAGTCATTTTCCTTTCCTTTTTGTGCAGTTTTTAGACTTTCCGAACTTGGGAAAAGAGCATAATCAGGTCTCTTAGGCCATTCTCTTGTAGGGACAGGCGCATTGACATCAACTGCCCACCCGAGGTAATCCAAAACCTTATCGAGAAAATGTTTCCTTAGCTGGTCTTCATTTATGGCTTCAAATCTGCTCTTATCCCAAATCCCTTTCACCTTCTCAAAGACAGCCTTAACTTCAGAAATGGGGATATTAAATTCTACCTCTTTTGGGAGGAGTTCATCCAAATAGTAGTTAGAGAACAATGCTCTATTGCGGTGGGGCCTCATACTTTATTGCCTGCCCCCCATCCTCCTGGCGATCTCAAAGGCGGCGGCGATTCGGTGAATCTTGACTGCTCCCAGTCCTTTTATCTCCAGGAATTTCTTGAGAGGTTGATTTACCATTCCCTTGAATGATCCGAATCTGGCGAGGATTTCCTCGGCGATTTTTTCCGCGGGCTTGCCCTTGATACCCGCCGAAATCAGGATGGCGAGGAGCTCGGCATCAGAAAGGTTCTTCGGCCCCAGCTCTCTCAGTTTTCCCCCAGGGTGTCGCCATCGTTGGCCTGGTGCTGTATCCATCGTTGCTCCCCCACTTTTTGCTCAGTATGAGGATATTGTTCAACTATCTTTTGAGTTCCTTTTTCAGCTTTTTCCATCTGTTCCGCCATGCTTTTCCTTCTTCCCCTGCGCCAAAGGTCTTTATGAGCCTTTCAATCTCTCCGATATCTATGGTTTCACCTTGGACCTCCATGATCCCAGCAACATCCTCGAGATCCTTTACCCTCCCTGTCATTATCTTTTGAACAACTAAATACTCAGGTAATGCGTATGGTACAGAAACATCGTCAATCTCTATTTCCCGTGCCTTCTCAATTGCCTCCCGTTCAAAGGGAGTTATGGAAAAGATGATATCCACCCGCACCTTTGTTTCCCTATGTTCCAACGGCAAGACCCAGGTCTCTCTGACAAACCTTTGGGCATCTTCTGGTAAGATAGTAAATGATTCATCTACAGCCCTGAGAATTTTTTCTGCCTCGTCCGGCGTCAGAGCGATGGTGATATCAATGTCCTCCGTAAACCTGGGTCTGCCATACACGGCTACTGCCTGGCCACCGATGACCATACAGGGGATTCCCCCCCTTTTGAGGCGTGTAGCAATGTCTTTCAGGGTTTGAATAATCATTGGGAATTCAGCTTCTTTAAACTTTCACGCACTTTAAGGGCTGTTGTATAAAGGTCCTCTACGATCTTAACCCTTTCTGTGGGAGTAAGCTTCTTGAGTTTTTCTCTCGTATACCTCCTCTCCCACTCGTGAAATTTTGCCCAATCGGGCTTGATCCCTTTTGTGCTCATGTCGCAGATAACCTCTTCCCCCCAACGTTTCTGCCAGTATATGGTAAAGAATGGGAGAAGGCAAGGATTCCGCAGGGCAGATCTTCGTGGTGAAGGCACGGCTGATCTCCTTTTCACATCAATTGGCACCAAGATGATGCACGAGTTCAGGACGGAGTCGGGAGGGGTTAGGAGAGGGGGAAAGCGAGAGTGATTGTTCGCCCCCTCCTCAATCCTCCTCCATCCCCGCCACAAGGTGGCGGGATCTTCGACAGGGGAGGGGGGTAATTTTTAAACCAATGACGATGCCTTGCGCGGAAGCGTGGGAAGGTTCACTTATGCTTTGGCTCAAAATGCCAAGACCCGCGTCTCCGACGGGCAACAACGGTTTCTTTGCCACTGCTGAGCTTCTTCTTCCAGAACGGCTGTCTGCCGTGCGACGGCCCCGAGTACGGCAAAAACTTCTCGCCCCGTACTTCCGGGTGCTCTGTGACGGGAATCATCGCGCGGATGAGCCGTTCGATCTGTTTCAAATCGTATCCCTGGTCGGGCATCGCGAGCGTGATTGCGCGGCCGGTGTGGCCGGCTCTTGCCGTTCTTCCGATGCGGTGGACGTAATTCTCGGGCTCGTCAGGCAGGTCATAATTGATAACAAGCTCGATGCGCTGGACGTCAATCCCGCGGGACGCAATGTCGGTCGCGACGAGGATTCTGTATCTTCCCGATTTAAACCCGTCAAGCGCTTCACGCCGCTGTTTCAGCGACCGGTCTGAGTGTATCTCCGCGGCGCGGTGGCCCATGCGGATGATGTCGCGGGTGATGAGGTTTGCTCCGCGCTTGGTGCGCGTAAAAAGCAGGACCGTCCCGGTGTACTGCTGGAGCAGCTTCGCCAACAGCTTTTTCTTGTCGTCCTTTGCGACGATGTACAATTCCTGCGTCACAAGATTGACGGTCGTCCCCGATGGGGCAATCTCCGTGCGGACGGGAAGCTTCATGTAGTTTTTCGCGATGTGCACGATCTGTTCGGGCATCGTCGCGGAGAAGAGCATCGTCTGCCGGTCCGACGGCACTTCCTGCAGGATGCGCTCTATTTGCGGCATAAAGCCCATATCGAGCATGCGGTCGGCTTCGTCGAGGACAAGCGTGTGGACGGTGTTCAGGCGGACGGTGCCCTGGTCGAGGTGGTCGATGAGCCGCCCGGGTGTGGCGATAACAATGCGAGGGTCCCGGCGGAGCTGCTGCAGCTGCAGGTTCATCGACGCGCCGCCGATGAGCACTGCGGTGTCGATGTGCTGTGAATGACGGAACTGCTGGTATACTTCGTTCACCTGAAGCGCGAGCTCACGTGTCGGTAAAAGGATGAGCGCGCGGCCGGGCTTTTGGGCGAGCCGTTGAAGCATCGGTACGGCGAACGCCAGCGTTTTCCCGGTGCCGGTCTGCGCGATGCCCATAAGGTCCCTTCCCTCGAGCGCGATCGGTATCGCCCTGAGTTGGATGGGCGTCGGGACGGTGAATTTCAATTTATCGAGGTTCTTGAGCAACCCCGGGGCGATGCCGAGGCCGTAAAAACTCGCGCCGGGCTGCTGCGGGAACGGTGGTTGGGGCGGATGTAACGGTTTGTCTGAATGCATTGTAAAACTCCTTGTGTGCTCTGTATTTTTGGGAATAATAAAGTATGAAGCAGATCGCCAATGTTCGGGAAAAGGACGGTACTGCCCCGAACCGGGAAGTCCTTCTATTTAATACTATACATTATTTTTACGGGATTAGCAAGGCTCGGCCCCCCACAATAATTGACAGTCGAGACGAATTCTAAAAGAATGATGTACTTATGAACTTTTTTCAGACACTCGTCATGGCTATTGTAGAAGGTATCACGGAGTTTCTTCCCATCTCCTCTACAGGCCATCTTATGCTGACGGCCCGGTCTCTCGGTCTGACGCAGACCCATTTCCTGTTTCTTGCCTGCGACTCCCCGGCAAATGCCTTTAACAGGTTCTTCTCGGTCTGTGCGCCTTTCAATGTACCCATGCAATATCCTCTATTTATTTTGTGCCGGCTAAGCGGCCAGCCTTTGTAATTGCTTCCCCGGCGGCCCTGACAAGTCTCATCAGGGTCTGCCCTTATGCCTTATC
>MGQF01000056.1:45521-49127 GCA_001797745.1 Deltaproteobacteria bacterium RBG_13_52_11 | reverse complement strand
CCGGCAAGTACCGGAGACGCAAGGAGCATCACCATAAATAATAGTAATGCCGCGCTGAAAACTTTTTTAGAAATCATCATCCCTATCCTCCTTCTGTTATTTTTTTACGCGAACCTTTTTTATAAAGGTGGCTTAATCTAACAGAACAAATGCTGTACAGTCAAGGGGTTTTTCGCACTTTTGTGAAAACAAGTACAATTTTTAGGGAAACGCATATAAATTTTTCTTGACACAGAGGGAGAGGGGTTTCACTATACGTGGCAAGGAAAAAGCATCATCGTGCAAGGAGTGATTAAGCGTGATCTGGCTCATTGTCGGCCTGGGGAATCCGGGTAACAGCTATCGGTTAACGAGACATAATGTGGGGTTTCGGGTCGTGGAGCGATTCGCCCGGGTGCAGGGGATCCAGTTTAAAAAGCGGCGCTGGGGGGCTCAGATAGGGGAAGGTCGGGTAGGGAGGCAGAAGGTTGTTGTGGCAAAGCCGTTGACCTACATGAACAAGAGCGGTGTCGCGGTGAAGAAACTCATCGCGGAGCTGGGGGTCTCTCTCGACCACCTCGTGGTGGTGCATGATGATCTCGATTTGGCATGCGGAAGGATAAAGATAAAGAAAAAAGGGGGGCATGGCGGGCACAAAGGGGTACAGTCGATCATTGAGCTGCTCGGGAGCGCTGGCTTCCTGCGGGTAAAGGTGGGGATTGACAAGCCCCGCGGTCATGAGGAAGGGGCTGACTACGTCCTTTCCCCTTTCACCGCTGAAGAGCGCGCCCTGGTCAAGGAAAGCGTGGAACAGGCTGTTGAGGCCATCGAGGCCATTATTGTATCGGGAAAAGATAAGGCCATGAATAAGTATAATTAAATAGAACCGTCCCCATTTATCCTTTATCCCATTAGACATCATACATGAAACGTTTAATCTATCACATCCTTATCCCTGCCATTATGCCAATTGTCTTTTTTAGAGTAGCTATGCTACCCGTCGAAGTATTGGGATGCCTCATGCGGGGATTGCTTGCACTACTGATTGCCTTTGTCAGCGGTCTCGCGGCCATCGGTGCTGCCGTCATGGGTCTCAGGGGGAGGATGCGAGGGGATAGATATGCTCTGTGGTGGTTAGCAAGCTCAATAATTTTGGCGATACCCGTTGTTGCCTTTATCCTTTTGGCATAGTAATGTCTACCCCGGCGACGGCAGGACTCAGCTCGGCCATTAGGCCGCTCTCAAAAATGGAGAGACAGGAATGTCGGTTCTCGTAAAATGGTTTCCGCCTTCTTGGTTCCAGATAAAGTCAAAAGGAAAAATCATCTATATTGACCCTGCCTACTTGCGAACTTACTTCACGCATTATCCGAAACGAATCGAGTTCAGCAAGTGGCCAGACCCGATTGATGGATTGCCTGAAGAATTAGAAAAAGCCGATGTCATTCTGGTCTCACATCATCACAAAGACCATGTGAAGCGTATAACAGTTGACAGACTCAGACGCGCGAACACTTTCGTAGTCGCCCCTCGGCGTTGCGTCAAAGAATTGGGCGAAGCAATAGAAGTGATTGCAGCGGGTGAGGAAGCTACTTCTGGGCATACCACAATAAGAGCAGTGGAAGCCTACAACACCCAACAAGGAAACTCGACCAAAAAAGTTCATCGTAAAGGCTATGGTGTTGGCTACGTGCTAACTCTTGATGGCAAAACCATTTACCACGCTGGAGACACGGACTTCATAGCAGAAATGAAGGAGCTAAGGAATATAGATGTCGCGTTACTTCCTATCGGCGGGACGTTTACTATGGACATTTCTGAAGCGGTCAAGGCTGCGTTGGCAATCAAGCCCAAGGTTGTAATTCCCATGCACCATTTGAAAGCAGACCCTCAAGAATTCAAGCGCAAGTTGGAAGCCAAATCGAACATCAAGGTCGTGTCGTTGCCAATCGGTGAAGTCTATCGCCTATAAAAAAGGACATGCGGGCTAACCACCGCTTCCGGTCGACACGCTCCGCTTCGCGTGCGGCTGAAGCGCAGCGTTCTCGCCGCCTCATTACGGATAAGAAAAAAAGGACAGGCTGATTTTCCATTCTCTGTAAAAAAAGCAGCCTGTCCCTTTTTTTCTAGTTGACTCTCTTTAGAATCAGCCCTTATCCTCTTCTCCTTTTTCCTCTTCAGCCGCTTCTTTCCCCTCCGCCGCCTCAGCCTCGGCTTCTTCAGCCACTTCCTCCACTACAGCAACGACCTCTTCCTTAGGCGGCACGACGGTCACGATGGTCTGCCCAGGATCAGCCAGTATCTTGGCCTTTTCTAAGGTAATTTCCGCCACATGGATAGAGTCGCCGATCTCAAGGGAGGAGACATCCACGTCGATACTGGAAGGGATGTCCGCTGGGAGACACTTCACCTCGATCTCCCTGAGGACCTGTTCCAGAATTCCACCCTGCACCGTCACCCCTGCGGCCTTGCCCACGATGCGGACCGGGATATTGACGTTGATTTCTTCGTCCATGGCAATAGTGTACAGGTCTGCGTGCAGCAATGTCCTCTTCAAGGGGTCTATCTGTTTCTCCTTGAGTATAACGGTCTTGGTGATAGGACCATCCTGTAACCCTTCGATGGTAAGATTGATCAAGGTTCGTTCTCCCGACCCTTCACGCAGGACCTTGGATAACTCCTGAGGGTTGAGGGTTACGGGGATAGTTTCTTCACGTTGTCCATAGACAACGGCGGGTATCAATCCTTGATGCCTCAGCCTTCGCGCCTCTTCTTTTCCTTTTCCCGCTCTCCAATGAGCTACTAAAGACCTTTCTTCCATCTGTTACTCCTTTTCATTCCATTTATACGAACAGGGAACTGACCGACTCATTGTTATAGATTCTCTTTATCGCCTCCCCAAAGAGTTCAGCTACAGGGAGGACTTTTATCTTTTTACACCTGCTCGCTTCTTGGTTTATGGGTATGGTGTCGGTTACGATGAGCTCTTCGATGGGAGAATCGTTTATCCTTTCGATGGCTTTGCCAGACAGCACGGGATGGGTACAACAGGCATACACAGCCAGGGCACCATGTTGCTTTAGTGCCTCCGCCGAATTAGTGAGTGTTCCCGCTGTGTCGACCAAGTCATCGAGGAGCACGACTATCTTCCCTTCGACTTCTCCGATGATGTTCATGACTTCAGCGACATTGGCCGCCGGTCTCCTTTTGTCTATGATAGCCAATGAAGCATCGAGCCTCTTGGCAAAGGCCCTGGCCCGTTCTACGCCCCCGGTATCTGGTGAGACGATTACCAAATCATCTTTGAAGCTCGTGCGCAGGTAGTCCAGGAGGATAGGGGAGGCGTACAGGTTGTCGACAGGGATGTCGAAAAATCCCTGGATTTGTCCGGCATGGAGATCCATGGTCAAGACACGGGATGCCCCTGCTACCGTAATAAGATTGGCCACCAGCTTTGCTGAAATGGGCTGCCTGGGGGCTACCTTGCGGTCCTGCCTGGCGTACCCATAATAAGGGATGACGGCGTTGATCCGTTCCGCCGAGGCCCTCCTGAGGGCATCGATCATAATGAGAAGTTCCATTAAATTGTTGTTTACCGGCGGGCACGTGGACTGGACGACAAAGGTA
>MGQF01000056.1:34343-45496 GCA_001797745.1 Deltaproteobacteria bacterium RBG_13_52_11 | reverse complement strand
TTTCCACCGCGATTTCTCCATCGCTGAAGATCTTTACTTGGACCCTCCCCAGAGGGACGTCTACATAGCTGCAGATCTTCTCTGCCAGAGCTGGGTTGGAATTTCCCGAAAATATCTTAATTGGGCTATTGGGTACTTCCATGTCGGCAACATGCCTTTCTAGCACTACAATTGGCTGGGGTGGGAGGATTCGAACCTCCGAATGCGGGATCCAAAATCCCGTGTCTTACCGCTTGACGACACCCCAATTACCTTATGAATCGGAAAGGGTATGGGCGACAAAGCAGATCCACTCCTCCTCCATCTTCAGATCCCTCGTCGCCCGCCGTGCCTCTGCTTCGCTCCTAAAGAGTCCAAAGACCGTGGGCCCGCTCCCTGTCATTAAGACCCCGCTGGCACCTGCCTCGTGCAGTCTTCCTTTTATATTTTCGATGATGGGCATAAGCTCCAACGCCGGTCCTTCCAGATCGTTGTGGAGGAAATCGCCCATCTTTTTAAGGTCTTGGGGAGGCATCAAGATTCTATTATCCCCCCCCTCTTTTGTCAATCCCCATTTCCCCTGCTGGTACACCTGCTGCGTAGATAAGGGGAGCCCCGGATTTATCAATACCATCCAGGCCTTCAGGGGGGGGAGGAATTTCACTACCCTTACCCCCTTTCCCCCCATGATTGCACCCTTTCCTAGAATAAAAAAGGGGACATCCGCCCCTATCTTTACCCCTATCTCCATCAAACCGTCAGGGGGTACGTTCGCCCCCCACAGGATGTTCATGCCCTTCAGGACAGCAGCGGCATCGCTGCTTCCTCCTCCCAACCCGGCGGCCAGGGGGATCCGCTTGATGATCTCTATCTTTACACCCCCTGAAAGGCCTCGCTCTTTCATGAAGAGGGCAGCGGCACGATAGGCCAGATTTTCCTCACCTAAGGGAAGCTCAGGGTGGGCGGAGGAGATGATTATCTTTGTCGTGTTAACCTTTTCGATGTGGAGTTCATCGGCGAGGCTTATTGGATAAATCCAGGTCTTGATCTCGTGGTAGCCATCAGGCCTCTTGCCCAGGACGTCTAACCTGATGTTTACCTTGGCCGGGGCGCGGAGGGATATTCTCTCCATGTTGTGAGGGGAGAATTCTGGATGGTTTACGGCTACAGGGCCTCCACTTTCTTTATCTCGGGGATCTGCTCCTTCAAGATTCGCTCAACGCCCATCTTGAGGGTCATGGTAGACATGGGACACGTTCCACACGCCCCTGTCAGCCTTACCTTCACCACCCCATCGGTTACGTCCACCAACTCTACATCTCCACCATCTGCCTGCAGGGTCGGCCGGATCTTTTTCAATGCCTCTTCTACTTTTTCCCGCATAGTCGGCTCCTTTTGTACTCTTATGTTCTTGTTATAACCCCTCCCTGTGGGGATGTCAACCTCAATCACGAGATCTCCGAGAGGGTGCGCAATGGTCTGATGTTACGATAGCGAAGCTTTTCCCTTACGGTTTTCCCAGAACCTCATGCCGGTGGCAGGAGCGCGAGGTAGAAGGGTGTAACATCCTCTTCTCCATGAAAAGTTTTGTCACATGGGCAAAGAGGCTTCTGCATTCATTACCCTCTTTGCCCAGAGGTTTATGCTTGCAGAAGAAGATAGAACTTTTCTTAATAAGGATTACTTTGCTGTGAGCGATGTTTGGAGCAGCTGCTCCGGGATGTTCCGATTAAGACCCCGGCATTGGTCTCTAGGGTATTACCTGTCTTCTCTGAGACCAACGTAGATTCCCCCTCTTTTTTATACCACAACCAAGGCCCGAGCGCGATCGCTGAAGGGCAGCGAAAAATATGCTTGATCGAGGAGTTTTGCTGAATCTGTATGTTCCGTTTTGCCTTCAGAATCCCCTCGTTGTAATACTAAGAAGGTTTCACGGGTTGGCTACCTATTTCTTTCGTTTTATCCTCTGCCGTGACCTCGGCCTCTTTCTTCCGTGCGAATATGCCTATACCTCTCTCTTCCTTCTTCACTTCCTTTTTCTCTTCTTTCTTTTCTTCCTTTTTTTCCTCCTTCTTTTTCTCTTTCATCTTGCAGTTTCCCTCGAAGATTGCCCCCTCGTCCATCACGATAGCGGGGGCAGTCATGTTCCCGATCATCCTCCCGGGGTGGTGGAGTTCTATCTTTTCCTTGGCGTAGACATTGCCCACTATTTCCCCTTGGATAATGACGATCCCGACGTGGATCTCCCCCTCGATCCTCCCTGTCTCCCCGACGATCAACGTGTCATCGCTGCGGATATCGCCTTTGAAACGGCCATCCAACCGTACTGCCCCCGTATAGGTCAGCTTGCCCTCGAAGAATGTCTCCGCTCCCATGAAGGCATTCACCTCTCTTCGCTCCATGGCATCCGTTCCCTTGCCCTCTTTCGACTTCTTCTCCAACATAGAAATTCCTCCTCTTGCAGTTATGGTATATATGGCATCGTGTCACCGTGAGGCCCTTCCACGCAGAAGTCCTCTGGCCGCTGCCTTTCGCCTTTTATAGTGTCCTTGCTCCCCGTATGAGCTCTAAAAGCCTCCCCAGGTCGTCCAGGGAATAGAACTCGATCTCGATGGCCCCTTTCTCCCCTCTCATCTTTATCCTCACTTGGGTCTTGAGGATATGACGCAACTCCTCCCGAAGGGCATCTATCTCCGGTATTACCCTTTCTTTTGAGGGTGTGCTCGTCTTGGTCTCCAGGAGACGCCTGATGCCGTCCTCTGTCTCACGAACCGAGAGGCCCTTTTTTATGATCTTTCGGCAGAATGCGATCTGTTCTCCCTCATTTCTCAGGGCCAGGAGGGCCCGGGCGTGCCCCATGCTGATCGCGTTCCTTTCCAGGGCGTCCTTGACCTCGTCGGGGAGCTTCAGCAAACGCAGGGTGTTTGCCACGGAAGACCTGTCTTTGCCAATCCGTTGGGCCAAGACCTCTTGCGTGTAAGCGAATTCCGCAATCAACCGCTGATACGCCACTGCCTCCTCCAGGGGATTGAGGTCTTCACGCTGGAGGTTTTCTATCAGGGCCAACTCGATGACTTCCTGATCGGTAGCCTCCTTGAGGAGGACGGGGACCTTTGTAAGGCCTGCCCGTTGGGCCGCCCGCCACCTTCGCTCTCCCACGATGAGCTCGTATCCTTCCCCCTTTTTACGCACCACCAGAGGTTGCAGTATCCCTTTCTCCCGAATAGACTGCGCAAGTTCCTCAATGCCCTCATCTGAGAGCAGCCTTCTCGGTTGCCAGGGGCTGGGATGAATTTCATGAATATTGCAGAGGATGAGGTCTCCCTCCTCCCCCTTTCCCATTTCGGGCAACAGGGCCCCCAACCCCTTGCCTAAGGCAGCTCGCTTAGCCATAATTCCTCTTTCCATTCTTGAGGATCTCTTGGGCCAATTCAACGTAGCTCTGCGCCCCCCTGGACTCGGCATCGTAGAGGATGCACGGTTTCCCAAAGCTGGGCGCCTCGCTCAACTTGACATTTCTCGGGATGATGGTAGAAAAGACCCTCCCCTTGAAGTGGGATCGCACCTGATCGGCCACCTGCTGGGAGAGATTGTTTCTCAGATCGTACATGGTTAGCAGGATTCCCTCAATCTGCAGATCTGGATTGAGATTTTCCTTGACGAGCCTGATGGTTTTTAACAGTTGCGCCAATCCCTCCATGGCGTAGTATTCACATTGCAGGGGGATAAGTACGGAGTGAGCAGCGGTCAAAGAATTGACCGTGAGGAGTCCCAAGGAGGGCGGGCAGTCGATAAAGATAAAGTCGTATTCGGGTATCACCTCTTCCAAAATCCCTTTTAATTTTTTCTCCCTGGCGATCTCGTTGATCAATTCGATCTCCGCCCCGATAAGATCTATGTTGGACGTGACTATCTTCAGATGAGGGATGTCGGTGTCTTTGATGACCTCCTTGATGCTTGTCTCCCCTATCATGGCGTGATAGAGGTTTTTCTGTATGTCTTCCTTGGTATATCCTACGCCGCTGGAGGAATTCCCCTGGGGATCGGCATCTACCAAGAGGGTTTTTATCTCGGCCATGGCCAATGAAGCGGAGAGATTCACCGCAGTGGTCGTCTTCCCCACCCCTCCTTTCTGATTGGCGATGCTGATGACCTTCCCCATGATTGTCCACCTCAGGGAATGGGAGAAGAACCCTCGCTTTTAGGCGAAGATCTTAGTTCGATTTTTTTCCAAAAGGGTTCAAGGGTCCAAGGGGTCGGGTGTTCTACAAACATGTTTGGATTATTTTCACTCGAACCATTGAACCCTCGCATCCTTGCCCCCTAAAGCCATCAGCTTCAGCCGATGTTAGTTTACTTGATTAACCAGGCCGTCTTTCCTCGTTACTTATCACAAACGCACACCTTTGGAAAGGGGTAATTTCAGCACCGCGTGGTTGATGAGCGCGGTCGATATCTGCCGAGATTATGTCTCGGAGAGCTGAAATAGCAAGAGGACCCTCTGCTCCTCCACAAAGGGCAGGGTCAATTTCCGCATCTCGATTAATTGCAGACCCCATTGCCCCCAATTTGTTTCCCCTTGCTCTTCCTCACCCCTCTTTCCCCTCATCCCCAAGATCAGTCCTCCCTTTCTGACATAGGGAAGGGCCAGCTGCAAAGAGGTCGGCAAGTCCGCCAGGGCCCGAGAGAGGACGAGATCAAAACTCCTGGTGTATCTCGCTATGATTTCTCGATCTTGTGCTCGGCCATAGGCGATCTCAACCCCTTCTAACGTCAGTCCCCTGACAATAGAGCGCAGAAAGAAGACCTTCTTTTGAGAGGATTCCAACAGCAGCAATTCGATGGAGGGAGATAAGATCTTCAGGGGCAATCCGGGGAATCCGGCCCCCGCCCCGATATCCAGGACCCTCCGCGCCCCTTGCAGGTAAGGGGCGGCAGTGAGGGAGTCCACAAAGTGTTTCACCCCTATCTCCAGATCACCTGTTAAGGCGGTGAGGTTGATCCGCTTATTCCATTTTTTTAGTTCTTCTATATAAAAGAGGTAGCTCTCCACCACCTGGTCGGGCAACAGTACCCCGATCTGTTCAGCCCCCCTGACCAATATGTCTTTGAGCCCCTGCATCGTTATACGAATTAAAAAGGCCCACTCCTGAGTGGGCCCTGTTTACAGTGCGATCTCCCCATCATCATATTATCGCTTCCTTTAGACGAAGCAGACTCTAGGGTTCAAGGATTCAAGAGGTCAAGTGAAGAAAGAATAAAGTCTGCTTGAACTCTTGAACCCTGGATCCCTCAAGCTACCGCCCTTATGCGGTAGCGATTTATTTGGTCTTGAACGCCGTTTCAATGCCGATGTATTTTTTCCTCAACTTCGTCTTTTCTATCTTGCCTGTCGGATTGCGAGGGACCTCTCCAAAAAAGACTTTCCTCGGCCTTTTGTACCTGGGTAGCCCCTCACAAAACTGGAGAACTTCTTCCTCTGTTATGGCCTTACCCGGCACCACCTCAATGACGATTGTCACGATCTCGCCCAACCGTTCATCCGGGCAACCGATTGCTGCGACATCTTTCACCTTTGCGTTGGTGTGTAAAAAGTCCTCTACCTCGACTGGGAAGACATTCTCTCCGCCGCAGATGATGATATCTTTTTTCCTGTCAACGAGAAAAATGAATCCATCATCGTCCAGACGGGCCATGTCCCCCGTATGGAGCCATCCTTTTCTCAAGGCACTGGTGGTTGCCTCGGGGTTCTTGTAGTATTCCTTCATTACCCCATCGCCCCGAACGGCCAGTTCTCCAACCTCCCCTGGGGGAACAGGGTTGTCATCCGGATCTACTATCAGTGTCTCCCAGTTGAAGCCGGGCAGCCCAATGGCGCCGATCTTATGCTCATTCTCCATGCCGAGATGGACGCAACCGGGTCCTGTTGCCTCGCTCAAACCATACGTCGTGTCATAGGCCATGTCTGGGAAGTATTCTTTCCAATGTTTTATGAGTGAAGGAGGGACAGGCTGAGCACCTATGTGCATGAGCCGCCATTGGCTGAGATCATAATCTTGCGGCTTCAGTTCTCCACTGTCAAACTTCAAGAGGATATCCTGAGCCCACGGGACGAGGAGCCAAACGATGGTCCCCTTTTCCTCATGGACGGCATCCAATACATGCTCGGGGGTTGTACCCTTCAAGATGACGGCGCGCCCCCCGACGACGAAACTCCCGAACCAGTGCATTTTGGCCCCCGTGTGGTAGAGGGGGGGGATGAGGATAAAATTGTCTTGCCTGGTCTGCTTGTGGGCGGTATTTTCCGTGATACAGGCGCAAGCCATGTTCTTATGGGTGAGAAGGATCGGCTTGGGCTTACCCGTGGTGCCTGACGTAAAGTACAAACCGCAGGGGTCGGCATATGTAATCTCGACTCCAGGGGGATTGGATGACGACGCTTTGAGGACCTTTTCAAAGGGTTCGCTATAAGACGGTGCATCTTTCCCCACGAAGCAGTAGTGTTTTATCGTGGGCATTTCGTCCTTTATGGCATCGATCCGATCAGTGAACTCCTCCCCGAAGATCATCGCTCCTGGCTCGGCCACCTCTACGCAGTATTTTATATCATCACTGGTGAAACGGAAGTTTAGGGGGACCGCCCACGCCCCGGTTCGCACAATCCCAAAGTAGGCTATCAGCCAATCGATAGAATTCATCATGAGGTGGATGACCTTATCTCCCTTTTTTATTCCCCGTTTTATCAAGGCGTTGGCACAGCGGTTTGCCGCTTCATCGAATTGTTTCCACGTGATTTCCGTTCTCTTTTTTCCCTCTGGGATACGTTCGATGAGTGCGGTCTCGTCTGCGTACATACGGGCATTCCTCGCAAGCATCTCACCTATATGGATGTCGATACCCATCTTTCTTCCCCCTTTCTGCAAGTTTAGTAGGCCGGTACGGATTGCCGATCATTAATAACGGAAATCTTTTTGTGTAGTATAGCCTATTTTTGGTCGTTGTCCACACAAAACTGATCTGCACAATCGCCCCCTGTTCGTCAATTGAAAGCTACGGGGCAGTATCCTGCATGTCTCCCTGGTGCACCCTGCAGTGCCCTTCCTTGACTAATCGCTGCTTTTGTGTTTTTCTGTACTAGATGCAGATACTGCTCATCTCAGCAAACAGGGAACGGATGCCCTATCCTGTCGCCCCCCTGGGCCTCGCCTATATCGCCAGGGCCCTCCAGACAGCGGGGCATGACGTCCGGGTCATTGACCTCTGCTTTTCTTCAGACCTCCACGGTGACGTGCTTCAGATCTTGGAGGATTTTCCTCCCGACGTCATCGGCATCTCTTTGAGGAATCTGGACAATCTCCCCTCCCCCTCCTCCCTCTCCTATCTGCCTGAGCTGGAGGAGACCGTGGCGGTAGTGCGCCGCCGAACCTCTGTTCCACTCGTCATCGGTGGCTCAGGTTTTTCCTTGGCTCCTCTCCCCCTGATGCAACGAGTGGATGTCGATTTCGGGGTTGTAGGGGAGGGCGAGGAGGGCATGGTGAGGATCGTGGAGTGTTTGAAAAAGGGCGCTCCTCCCCACGGGATCCCCGGGGTCTTGATCAAGGGTAAGGCGGAGTTTATCCCCCCCCGTCCCCTGGAGCAATTCGGTGCTCCCGACAGGGACATTTTGGATAACGCGAAATATTTAAAGGAAGGAGGGATGGCCAACCTCCAGACCAAGAGGGGGTGTCCTTTCGGCTGCATCTACTGTACCTATCCCCTCTTGGAGGGGAAGAGCGTCAGGGTGAGGGCAGTGGGTGAGGTGGTGAGGGAGTTGGAGGCCCTCCAGACGGATCAAGGGGCTGATTATATCTACTTCGTCGATGACATCTTTAACTATCCCCCGGACTATACAGAGGCGCTCTGCCGCGAGATAATAGCCCACGGGGTAAAGATGAGATGGACCGCCTTTGTCAATCCCCGGTTTCTGACCTCCGAGATCACCGCATTGATGGCCAAGGCGGGGTGCGAAGGGGTGGAGCTGGGAATCGATTCAGGATCATCAAAGATATTGAGGGCGTACGGCAAGGGCTTTGGGGTGGAGGATATCGTGCGTGCTTCCGGGCATTGCAGGGAGGCGGGCCTGAACTTCGCCCTGTATCTCCTTTTGGGGGGTCCAGGGGAGGATGAAGGGACCCTGCGGGAGACCTTTGACCTCATGGATCGCCTGGCCCCCACGGCGGTGATCGTCATGGTGGGGATCAGGATCTACCCCGGCACCCCGTTGCAGGAAATCGCCGTGCGGGAGGGTGTGCTCAAGAGGGATGATGCCCTCCTGGAGCCGAGGTTCTATATTTCGCCGCGAATCGGACCCGAGCGGCTCATCGAGCTCGTCACCGAGGCGGCTATGAAGCGCCGGGGGTGGATAGTCCCCGGGTTGGAGATAAACATCTCACCGCAGCTCATGGAGGGGATCCGCAAGTTTGGGCTGCGGGGGCCACTCTGGGAGTTGGCCAGCCGGATGAAGAGGCCGCGGATGCACCCCTTGCGATAAGAGACTGTGTGGCAATTCAAATATTTCCCTCGCCCCACGTCAGTGGGGAGAGGGTAGGGGTGAGGGGCTCAACTAAAAAGCGTTTAAATTATTGTTTTTATTGTTACCCCTCATCTGCCGCCTTTCCCGCTTCGGGATCCCGTAGTCTATGATTTATGCAAAGCGGTGCGGGACTGCACCTTCTCCCCTTAACTAAAAGGGGAGAAGGGTTATTTGGTGCTACAATGTAAGTGCGACGCAGTCTCTAAGGAGAGAGGAATATGGATTTTAAGGATAAGGTCGCCATCGTCACCGGAGGTTCCAAGGGTATTGGGAGGTCCATCTCCCTTTTACTGGCCGAGCAAGGGTGTCGGGTCTACATGAACTACTCCCGGGATGAAGAGGCCGCACACGAGGTAGTCCAGGAGGCACAGGGGTATGCAGGAGAGGTGATCCCCCTGCAAGCAGATGTCACCGATCCCCTCCAGGTTGCCCGGATGATAGACCAGGTGGAGAAAGAAGGAGGGTGGCTTGATATCCTGGTGAACAATGTGGGGATGATCAAAGACGGGTTTCTCATGTTGATGGGGGAGGGTGACTGGGGGGACGTGGTGAAAACCAACCTCACCTCCGTCTATCTCTGCTGCCGGGCGGCAATCAGAAAGATGATCCCCCATAAGCAAGGGAAGATCATCAACATCTCATCAATCAGCGGGATCATCGGGACCGCCGGACAGGTCAATTACGCCGCCGCCAAGGGGGGGGTCATCGCCTTTACCAAGGCCCTGGCCAGGGAATTGGGCCCCTTTAATATCCAGGTAAATGCCGTGGCACCCGGGGTGATAGAGACGGAGATGACGACTCAGATGCCCCCTGAACGGGTAGAGGCCATCGTCCGTTTAACTGCCCTCAACCGGATAGGGAAGCCCGAGGAGGTGGCCTGGGCAGTGCTCTTCCTCGCCTCGAAGCGGGCTGACTACATCACCGGCCAGACCATCGTGGTGGATGGGGGCATAGTATGAGAGAACAGGGTTCGATGGTTCAAGGGAATACAAGAGATGCGAGGGGTCAAGCATTCCAGTAGTTCGTAAGATAATTGAAAAGATACAATCGGAGGGCAATAGGGGACGTAGTTAAAAATATTAAATAACTTGGAGGATAGGGAGTTACAGGAGGGGATCGATAAAATATTTATAGATTTTAACTACGTCCCCTTAGAGTCCCCTCTATGCGGCCTTGCGTCCCCTCAAAACTGGAGGTGCAGAAGATGTGGGATTTCGTGGACAAAGTATTTTTCCTAATCGTAGGAATAAGTATGATTCTTTTCCGTAAATTAATTGTTCGCCAATCATTAAAATGGGGATCCGGTATTTTTGGATTTAATATATTTAGATTAAAGCTACATAAAAAAGAAGAGGATTTAAGTCGCTATATTACCATATCTAATACCATAATTGAGTTTTGGTTTTTAATTGTTGGTTCTATCTTGGTTGTTTTCAACTTACTACTATTATTTGATATTATACATTTGCGGCAATGAGATCTAGCAAGGAACGAGGGGGGCGTTGTTGTGTTTATGCGCTTATTTCCTGGCATGAACAAGAATAAGGGTTTCAGTGGCAAGACATGCGAGATACCTCAGTAATGTTCCACGACGACATGGTCGTCCGTGACTGATAAAATAATATCTCTCTCTCCCGCCAGCGGGAGAGGGTTGGGGTGAGGGTGGATATGATCTCAGAGGTTTCCCCCTCACCTGTATCCTCTCCCCCTGTGGGGAGAGGATAAGAAATTGTTAGAAGGAGTTTCGCATGCCAAAAACAGGCATTGTAAAAGATAAACGCTACCTGGAGCATGAAACCGGGGCCTATCACGTGGAGAACCCGCAGCGGCTGGTCCATATCTACCAGGCCCTCGATGACTTAAATGGTCTCTTTGTGGAGATCCCCCCGCGGGCCGCGACCCGCCAGGAGATCATTGCTGTCCACGATCCTCAGTACGTGGATCGCATCGCCGCCACCGCCGGAAAGGAATCGCTGCATCTCGATCCGGACACGGTAACCTCACCCAAGACCTATGAGGTTGCCTGCCTCGCCGCTGGTGGGGTCATGGCGGCCATCGATGCGGTGATGGATGGGCTGACAAATGCCTTTGCCCTGGTTCGGCCCCCTGGACACCACGCCGAGAGTAACCGGGCCATGGGTTTTTGCATTTTCAATAATGTCGCCATCGGCGCCTGCTACGCCCTTGCGGCGCACGGGTTAGAGCGGATTCTCATCGTGGACTGGGACCTCCACCACGGCAACGGCACTCAAAGAGCTTTCTACGCGGACCCTCAGGTGCTCTACTTTTCCACCCACCAGTATCCCTACTACCCCGGTACTGGTCACTATACCGAGATTGGTGAAGGGGCAGGGAGGGGATATACGGTCAATTGCCCCCTCTCCCCTGGCTATGGGGATGCCGATTACGCCAACATCTTGCGGCATTGCCTCCGCCCTATTGCCCTTGCGTACCAACCACAGCTGATCCTCGTGTCGGCCGGCTTTGACATCTATCATGGGGATCCCCTCGGGGGGATGGCCGTTACCGAGGAGGGCTTTGCCCGTCTCACCGACATCGTCATGGAGATGGCCGACACGGTATGTGAGGGGAGGTTGGTGAT
>MGQF01000056.1:27030-34336 GCA_001797745.1 Deltaproteobacteria bacterium RBG_13_52_11 | reverse complement strand
GAGGGAGGGTATAACCTCGAGGGCCAGGCCCTCTCTGTCAGGGAGGTGGTCAAGAGGATGGCTGGCGAGGGCGGGCTGGACAGAGCACAGCAAGAGGAAGAGGAGACACAGGGATATCCTCGTATTCAAGGGATCGTTCAGGCGGTACGCGAGCACCTGCAGGCGTTCTGGCCTTAGCCTTGGGTGGGGTCAGGTCTCAACATTTGACATTTTGACAGGTTCTAATCTCAGGCTATATTTCAGAGAGATGTCGAATGTTGAGACCTGACCCCTAGAGCTTCGTTACTTCTTGAGATCTACCTGTCCTTTCAGCTCCTTGCCTACCTTGAAGTAGGGGAGCTTTTTCGGGAGGACGCTCACTGTCTCTCCTGTCTTGGGGTTTCTCCCTTGATAACTCCCGTAGTTCCTGATCACAAAGCTCCCGAATCCCCTGATCTCGACCCGATCCCCCCTGCGCAAGGCATTCGCCATCTCTTCAAAGACGGCATCGACCACCACCTTGGCCACCTTGTGACTCACCTTCGCTCTCTTGGTCACTTCCGCGGCGAGCTCAGCCTTGTTCACCGTTTCACCTCCTTTCCCACAACGCTCCTTCGTTGCGTTCAGAGTAGATGTTCCCTGATATACCCCACGGCATTTCTAAAGAAGGCGACCCCTCCCCCCTCTTCGGGGAGCTCCTCTCTCGTCCATCGAGGATGATGGGTCCGGTGGAGGTAGGCCTCGGGGTGGGGCATGAGTCCAAAGATCCTCCCCGTCTCATCACATATCCCCGCCACCCCCTCCACAGATCCATTGGGGTTCAGCGGGTACTCCATGGTCGCCTCTCGATATCTCTCATCGGTATAGTGCAGACAGACCAACCCCTTTTCCGTGAGCTGCCGTGCGATTGATGGGCCGGCCGTTATGAATTTTCCCTCGCCATGCCGCACCGGGAGGTAGACTTTTCCCAACCCCTTGGTGAAGACACAGGGGGATTCGGTGTTGACCTTGAGGTGGACCCATCGGTCCTCAAAGCGACCTGAGTCGTTAAAGGTCAGCGTCACCTCTTGTTCCCCGTATCTACCCCCCAGGGCGGGGACCAGCCCCAGTTTGGCCATGAGCTGGAAGCCGTTGCAGATCCCAAAGATCAACTTTCCCTCCGCGATGAATCGCATGAGCTCATCCCAGAACCTCTCCCCTGAGAAGGCGCGGGTGGCATGCCGGAACCGATTGGCGCAGGCCTTGGCCGCCCCGAGGTCATCCCCATCCAGAAAACCCCCTGGGAGGCACAGGAGGTGATACCCTTCAAGGACACATCCCCCCCCGAGGAGCTCATTGATGTGGACGGTGTCGATTGTGTCAGCCCCCCCCAGCTTGGAGGCATGGGCGGTCTCATATTCGCAGTTGATCCCGTTGCCCGCCAGCACGATGACCTTGACTTTACCTGCCACGCCCATGCTCCTCAGAGGTCTTGCTATTGGCAGGCCCCGCCAGCACGATAACTCTAACCCTTCCGGCCATCTTATTGCTCCGGCGAGGCCTTGCCTTTGGCAGGCCCGCCAGCACGATAACCCTGACTTTCCCAGCCACCTAATACTCCTGCAAGGGCTGCCTCTTCGGTGGTCTGCGAAGGGTAAATGTTACCACCATCCCGATTACCAACAGGGAGCACCCCACCCAGACGATGGGCAGACCGGGGTCATGGGTGACCTGTATCCCCGTATAATACCGCTTCTCGAGCCCTTTCAAGATAAAGGTAAGACCCCCCACCTGCTCACCCCCTTGCCCGGAATGCCGCTTGAAGAGCCAGAAATCCCGAGGAGAGGAGCCGGGGGTGAAGAGGACCAGCAGGATCGCCTCCCCCAGGTCATGGACCTTTTCCTGATAGTGCATAAGGCCTATCTGGGCCTGGGTCCCGGGGATGGGCTGCACCTCCCCCTGGCTGAGCTCAATGGTGGAAGGAAAGCCCTTGCCACCTTTCTGCCTCACTTCGAGGATGGAGCGGCTGCTTATCCCGTACGAAGACTGATAGAAGGTAAGCCCTCCATAGGATATCGGATGGTTTACCCTCAGGGGCGCATGATCGATGACCACCCGTCCCTTGTCAAGAAAGGTGAGGGTGCTGAGGAACTCTCGGGGGGTCCCATCGGGGTAGAACTCCACCCGAAAGGAATCGCAGCGCACCGCAATCCCCCCTGGCTGCCTCTTCTCGTGGGGGTTTGGAGATAAGGCCACCTGGACAGTCTCTCCCTCCCTAATCTCCACATATCCCTTGAATCCCCACACGGCGCCGATGAGGCCGCCCACCAAGATGAGGAGCACGCTCAGGTGGGTGAGATAGGTCCCCAATCTGGCGTAGTCGCCCTTGGTCGTGCGCACGTGTCGCCAGACGCCGGGCAGGCGCTTCAGGGAGCAGGCAATCAAATTAATCGCCAAGAGGATGAGCACCCCGATGAACCACCATGAGTGGTACATATCGAGGAGGCCGAGCCCTTTGAAAATATAATAGGTCTCTTTGCTGTAACGATGGAGGTACTCTTGCTCTGTGGCGTTTTGGGGGATAAGGGTGCCGATGACGGACAACGCCGCCAGCAGGATCAACAGGGGTATGGTCAAGCGGAGGGAATAGAGGAACGCACCCCTCTCCTTTCCCCTCTTTACCTTTTTCTCCTGTTTCACCCGCTCTTCCCTATAAACCATAATGATGCGTTGTGTCCTCAGCCCTACTCTGGAACATATCATTTTCACCAGAGGTATTCAATCCCGCCACGGGCGGGATTATCCCTTAGCATAGCATGTATGCAATAATGATGACACAGCCCGCAGCATAACGCTTGCCGTGAAATGGACTCACGACGAGATGTATCAACGATTTCCATAGCATACCCCCTCCTTCCCTGTCAAGGAGAAGGGGGTGTGCCCATGTTTCCCCGGGATGCTCTTTTCAAGGAGATTAAGGATCAAAGGGAGATTTTATGAAAAATTTCGCAAAAGGAGCTTGACATTTTGACATTCTGTAGGTAATTATTAAACCTATAAGAGTTAAGAGGGCAGAGGTGAAGGAGCAAGAGAGGTTTTTTTTATTTACTTTTTTATGAGGGAGGGTAACGAACGATGGAGATTAAAAAGATAGGGGTATTAGGGGCCGGCGCCATGGGGAATGGCATTGCCCAGCTCTGCGCCCAAACGGGTTATGAAGTGGTCATGCGGGATATAGCCGATGAATTCGTTCAGCGGGGGCTCAAGGCTATTGATAGCTTCCTCTCCAAGAGTGTGGAGAAGGGGAAGATCACCGATGATGATAAGAAGAAGACCTTGGGCAGGATCAAAGGCACGACAAAGCTCGATGACCTGAAGGATGTCGATATCGTCATCGAGGCCGTCCTCGAGGATCTGGAGCTGAAGAAGCAGGTCTTCCAGGAGATGGAAAAGCTCACCCGCCCGGAGGTTATCCTGGCTACCAATACCTCCTCCATGTCCATTACCGCGATCGGGGCTGCTGTCAAGCGTTCGGACAAGGTGGTGGGGCTGCACTTTTTCAACCCGGTTCCTCTCATGAAGCTGGTGGAGATTATTAAAGGTATAAAAACGAGCGATGAGACGGTTAAGGTAGCGTGGGCATTGGCGGAGAAACTGGGGAAATTGCCTGTCCTCGTGAAGAAGGATTCGCCGGGTTTTATCGTCAACAGGCTCATGATTATCCAGATGATGGAAGCCATCAAGGTCTACGAAGAGGGCATTGCCTCGATTGAGGATATCGACAAGGCGATCAAGGCGGGTCTCAACCACCCCATGGGGCCTTTTGAGCTGATGGACCTGACCGGTATCGACATCGCGTACCACGTCTGCGACTACCTTCACCGTGAACTCAATCAGGAGCTGAAACATGTGCCCCCGGTTACTCTCAAGTCCATGGTCCGAGCAGGCAACTTGGGGAAAAAGTCGGGCGAGGGGTGGTATAAACCAGGCGACAAGAAGTAAAGGAGCTTCCTATGGCATATGAAACAATCATCATAGAGAAAAAGGACACCGTTGCCGTCCTGACGCTGAACCGTCCGCCCATGAACCCGCTCAACCGCACCATGTACGCGGAGCTTGCCCAGGCATCCCATGAGGTGGATACCGATCCCGGCATAAAGGTTTTGGTCATCACGGGAGGCGGTGAAAAGGCCTTTGCCGCCGGCCTTGACGTTACGGATGTCGAGGGCAAATCAGTCGTTGACATCATGGAGTTTCAAGCGTTCAGCGGCAGCGCGTCTGCAAAGGTAGCAGCCATCGGGAAGCCGGTTATCGCTGCCATCAACGGGCTCGCCCTCGGGGGAGGGCTGGAGTTGGCGCTGCGCTGTGACATCAGGATTGCATCAGACAAGGCCCTCTTTGGGCAGCCCGAGGTTAACCTGGGCATCATCCCCGGCGGCGGGGCAACGCAGCTTCTGTCTCGGCTGATCGGTACTGCCCGCGCCAAGGAGCTATTCTTTACGGGTGACACCTTCAAGGCCGACAGGGCCCTCGAGATGGGGGTGGTGAATCGGGTTGTCCCTGCCGACAAGCTCATGGAGGAGGCGATGGCCCTGGCTTCCAGCCTTGCGAAAAAACCAGCCGTAGCCCTCAAGATGATAAAACTCGCCGTCGACCAGGGCATCAACATGGATCTCCACTCCGCCCTCACCTACGAGGGGGAGTGCTTTGTCCTTAGTTTCGTGTCAGACGATGGTCGGGAAGGGATGCGGGCCTTTGTCGAGAAGCGAAAGCCAAACTTTAAAGACCAATAGCACAACAAGGATGCAATCCCGCCCTGCCGAAGCCGAAGGTGGCCCTTTGCCTTCGGGAGAGCGGAAGCGACACCGGGGTCAAGGATTAAACGAAGGCTCTTTATCAATGATCGGCAGGAAAGTTCAATTTCATGCGCGATAACAATGTGTGCGAAGCAAGCAGGAAATATTTTTTTGGCAGGGCCTTGTGCAGTTTACATTAAATAAAAATTTGTGAGGAGGTTTTTATATGAACACGTTTACGAAGGCGTATATCCCTTACAACGGCTACTACTCGACTCCCTTTTGCCGCTGGCAGGGAAGTATGCAGAACGAAAACTCAATTGAATTAGCCGGTAAGACAGCGCGAAGGTGGTTTCTTGAAAAAAAGAAAATAGATCCTGCCATCCTCGATTACCTATATTTCGGCATTTCCATTCATCAACACCACCTGTTTTACAGCCACAACTGGGCAGCAGGCCTGCTGACAGACAACAAAAAGAACCTGCCGGGTCTCATGATCAACCAGGCCTGCACGACATCCACGACGATTCTCAATCTCGCCGCCCTTGCCGTAGAGCATGGCGCTTTTGAAGTGGGCTTCGGCCTCATGGCGGACCGCTGTTCCAACGGCGCCCACACGGTATGGCCGAACCCCCTGGGTCCCGGCGGTGAGGTGATCCACGAAAACTGGCTCATGGATAACTTCAACAGCGACCCCAATGTTAATCCTCCCCTCAAGATGGTGCAGACCGCCGAGAACGTGGCCAAGATGGAAGGGATCACCAAGGAAGAATGCGACGCGGTGGTCTTGCGGCGTTATGAGCAGTATCAGATGGCCCTGGCCAATGACCGCGCCTTCCAGAAGCGTTATATGTTTTTCCCGGAAGTAAAGGTTTCTAAAAAGAAAACCATGCTGGTAGAGACGGATGAGGGAGTAACCCCCACTACAGCGGAAGGGCTTGCGAAACTGCCGCCTGCCGAAAAGGGAGGCGTACACAGCTTCGGCGCGCAGACATTCCCTGCCGACGGCAACTGCGGGTTCATCGTCACAATGCGGGACAAGGCCAAGGAGTTGAGCGCCGATCCCAAGATCGAGATCCAGATCGTCTCCTTTGGTTTTTCCAGGGTCAATCCCGGTTTTATGGCCGCCGCTCCTGTACCGGCTGCGCAGATGGCCCTTGCCAACGCAGGTTTGAAAATCACGGACATGAAGACCATTAAGAGCCACAACCCCTTTGCGACGAATGACGTTAACTTCGCCAAGAAAATGGGCAACGATATCATGAAAATGAACAACTACGGATCATCCCTGATCTACGGACACCCACAGGCCCCTACAGGCGGCAGGATTATCGCCGAGATGCTCGAAGAATCGGTCATGCTGGGCGGCGGATACTGTCTCTGGACCGGCTGCGCGGCAGGCGATACCGGCGCATCCATGATCTTCAAGGTCACCTGCTGAACGTAAAGCCCTGCAGAGAACAAAGATCTTTCCCGGAGAGTCGGCGGAAGCAGCAGCCCTGCTTCCGCCAGGTATTTTATTATCTTTGATATCCCCGCTCATCCCCTGGAGATCAGGCGGGACACGGTCATGGCGGAACGGGTCTTCTTCGCCTTCGAACCGGCGGCGAAATAAGGCCTGAGAGAGGCGGTGCCATGCACCGCCTTTTTGATTGATATGCATGCACCGCCTCTTTAATTGATACCCCTGCACCGCCTCTTTGATTGATATGCATGCACCGCCTTTTTAATTGATATGCATGCACCGCCTTTTTAATTGACAAATGGGATGGAATGGATATTATGGAGAAAAAAGGTAATGAGAGAGGCACGAATATGAAAACCTTGACCATAACGGAGATGAAAGGCTATTTCCCACATGTGATGAGAGATACCTTGGAGGGACATAAAATGTATCGTATATCCTCTCAGGAGGGTTCCGTCATCCTCATGTCGGAAGAAGATTTTGAATCTCTTCGGGAGACCGTAGAACTTTTATCCCTCCCTCATTTTAAAGAATCCGTCCAAGAAGCGAAAGAGGATATAAAGTCTGGGCGTCTTTATTCAATAGAAGAGGTTTTAGGGGGCATATAGCTATTGGGGGAGTATGAAATAAAATTCACCCGCCGCGCGAAAAAGGACGTAGAGAAGCTTTCTCCTAAGATAAAGAAAAAATTAAAGGATATTTTGGTTGAAGTTATTGCCCAGGACCCCTTTCGGGGCAAGAAGTTGAGCGGTGACCTGAAGGGGAGCTACACTTATCCTTTGACTTATATATAAACCCCCTCTCCCTTGACGGGAGAGGGTAGGGGTGAGGGTGTGTAAGATCGTTTATTTCCCCTCCCCTGCCGCCAGCGGCATCCCGTATTCCCTGATTTATGCAAAGCGGAGCGGGATTCATCCCCTCTCCGATGGGGCCGGGACCTTACGGCCGCCAGGGGAGGGGAGTTGATTGGTGATATTTTCTAATCTAAGCAAGGAATGCCAGGGAAAGGGTGTGGGTAGCCAGGATAAAAGTGATAGACGGTCAGGATTGTGGTATAGTATTGACTCTGAGAAGAAAATAGTATACA
>MGQF01000056.1:21583-27023 GCA_001797745.1 Deltaproteobacteria bacterium RBG_13_52_11 | reverse complement strand
GGCGAAAACGCATTATGGAGATTGAGGAACATAAAAAGAGAAAGGGGTCATTATGAGATTCAAAGGGATTATCGTACTGGTAGCAGCCATCCTTTTACTCCTCCCCCTGTGGGGCGCTGCCCAGCAGCCCCTGCGGGTGGCGGTCCTTCCCTTCACCGTCCACAGCGCCGAGGACCTCTCGTATCTCAGGAACGGGATCTGGGACATCATCTCCACCCGGATCATCGTCGAGGGTCAGATCGAGGTGGTGGAAAAACCCCTCATTGAGCGCTTCTTCGCCGATCTGCGCGGCGCCGGGGTCAGCGACCAGGAGGCCCGCTGGCTGGGCGCCAGGGTGGGGGCCGCATACGTGGTCTACGGCAGCATCACCAAGGTGGGGGAATACATCAGCCTCGACGCCAAGGTAGTCCACGTGCCCGGCCAGCGCGCGACGAGCAGCGTCTTTACCCAGCACAAGGGGATGGATGAGGTGATGACCAAGGTGGGCGCCTTTGCCCAGGACATCAGCAGCCGTATCCTGGGGCAGACCACCTCTTATGATCGCAAGGGTCCGGGACAGCTGCGCCAGCATCTGGCGTATCAGTCATTGGGCTACTCAAAATTGATGGGCTTCCCCAAAAAGATTTTGAAGGGGGTCGATGCCGGCGATGTGGACGGCGACGGCAAGAACGAGATCGTCGTCGCGGGCGAGCATCAGCTCTGGGTCTACCGGGATGAGGGGAAGGAGACCAAGCTCGTGGCCGAGTTTCAGGCGTCGTCCGCCGAAAACTTCATCACCCTCGATGTGGTCGATATCACCGGCGACAAGAAAGCGGAGATCTGCGTCACCAACGCCATCGAGGATAACCTCCGATCCTTCATCCTCACCTTTGAAGACGGCTCCCTTCGCTACCTCGCCAAGGGGCTTGACTGGTACCTCAGGGTCGTGAAGGTCCCCGGCCAGGGGGACTCCCTCCTTGCCCAGCACATGGGGACTGATAAGGACTATGAGGGATCCATGCGGCTGGTACAGTGGACGGGGAAAAAGATCAAGATGGGCAAGCGGCTCAAGGCGGGCAAAGGCCAGCTCCCCAAGGAGGCCGAGTGGCTCTTCTCTTTTACCTCGGGGAAATTCACCGCTCCCGAGGCCCAGGAGTTCCTCGTGATGGAGGATACCGGCAAGATACGGCTGCTCGATGGGAATGGTGATTTGCAGTGGAAGTCGAGCGACGAGATGGGGGGCTCCGACAACTACCTCGATCGCCCCACCGTAAAGGCCGATAAGAGGGGGGCGGTAGCTTCCTATCCGCGCCGCATCTACTTCCCACCCCGGATGGTCGTCAAGGACCTGGACGGCGACGGTATCGACGACGTGGTCGCCGTGGTCAACAAGTTCACCGCCGGCGAGTTCCTCTCGAAGGTCCGTTTGTACGACAAGGGGTATGTTACCGCCCTCACCTGGGATGGGATGTCCCTGGCCAACGTCTGGAGGACCCAGGACATTCCCGGCTATGTGGCCGACTTCCAGATCAAGGACGTGGACAATGACGGCCGGGACGAGCTGATGACCGTCTCCGTCACCTCCCACTCCCTGGGAACGGAGGTCAAGGGCCTCCTCCTGGTCTATAAGTTATATGAATAATAATGAGGAGGGTTCGATCTTGCCAATGGCGGGACTTGAATCCTCCCGCTTTGCGGGATCCCGCAGTCCATAAAATCTGAATTAAGGAGCGGGATAGAATCCTTGAACCCTTTACGGGTTAAGGTGGGGGTGTGCAAGATCGTTTATTCCCCCTCCCCTTCATCCCCTCCCGCCAGGGGAGGGGAGTTCTTTGGTGGTATTTTCTAGGCAATCCTTCATGACGGAGCGTCACCCACGAACGATAAAAATATACACTCTCCCTTTCTCCCTCTCCCGCCAGCGGGAGCGGACTGGGGTGAGGGTGGTTATGATCTCAGGTGTTTTCCCCCTCACCTTCATCTCTCCTCAGCGGGGAGAGGAAATCGAGAGGTTTTATTTTCTAAGCAGTCTCAGAGGGTTTCCTCCCCTTCGTAGGGGGGAAACCCTCTCTCTTTTCCCTCCCGCTTGTCGAAGATCCCGCCGTCCTTATAGCGGGGGTGAGGGAAGATATTTTCTTTTTCCCTCCCCCTCAATGGGGGAGGGGGTGATTAAGAATTGACCAGTACTATGGTCAGGATTGCTAAAACCCTCAGAAAAAGGCCGACAGATGCAGAGAGCTTATTATGGATGCATCTACGAGCAAAACAGTTCAAAGGGCTTAAATTTAGGAGACAACAGCCCATCGGGGCTTATATCGTTGATTTTGTATGTTTTGAGAGACGAATCGTCATAGAGGTGGATGGTGGAGGGCATGCCTTCGAAAAAGTTAAAGACGTTGGAAGAGATACATGGCTGCAAGGAGAAGGTTTTAAGGTATTGAGGTTTTGGAACAATGAAGTCTTGCAGAATATGGACGGGGTATTGGAAGTGATAAGAAGGCATGCTCACAACCATCCTCCCCTAGCCCCTCCCATCAAGGGAGGGGAAAATGCAGTTCAAAAGACAAGGGCAATAAAAAAAAGGGGGTTGACTGATCCTCCGCGAGGAAGTGAGGGGTGAGAGTTTATTTTCGGGGTAATGTTTCATGAGGGGTTTGCCACGCGCGAATCCCGCCAATGGCGGGAAAAATTCCATCTACATCCTCCCTTGCCAGGGGGATAGGGCGGTTATAAGATGACAAAAAAACAGGATAAAGTGACCTCTTTTGTTTTTCTCCTGCTTTTTTCCCGTATTTCTTCTATGGGCATGAAAAAAAGCTTGACAGCCAAAAAGGGTAATGGTAAGAGACGCATAGTATTACCTGTAAGGGGTCATGTGCGCGAGCGGCGCATGACGCGAAAGGGGGTGATACACGCAACGGAAGCGGTGAGGAAAGGAGGTGAGAGAAGAGGGCCCCAGTAGGCCCAAAAAGAGACAACGATGTTGAATGGTATATGGTATAAGGTAAATGTCTGAGAGTTGTATCGTAGAGTTTTATGGCAGTTAATGACTAAAAAACTATGACAATAAAACTAAGGAGGTAGATGCTGATGAAAAAGGCATTACTCATAGGATTAGTGCTGGGGTTGGTTGCCGCATGGGCCGTCCCGGCCATGGCCGTGGACTTGACGGCCTCGGGATTCATCGGGATGCGCGGGTACGTATTTCAGAATGCCGTGCCTAATGGCCCGCTGTTTGTCGGTGTCCCGATCCGCAGCGCTTTCGGTTTTGGTTTTGGTCATGCGGATGAGAGGGGGGCCTTCATGAACTCGCGGGCCGAGCTCCAATTCACGCTCAGGGCCAGCGAGGACCTCTACGGGGTATTCAAGTTCAGGATGGACTCCACCATATTCGGCAGCGACCCAGCGAACCGCTATGCGGCAGTGGGTGGCGGACATATCGCCGTGCAGGTCCAGCACCTCTTCATCGACTTCAGGGTACCCCCCAAGCTCCCCCTGTGGTTCAGGGTTGGTCTCCAGCCGGTTGCCATCCGTCCGTGGATCTTCTATTTCAACGATTGCCCGGCAATAAGCGTCCGGACCATGATCGATCCGATCAAGCTGAGCGTCACCGGCTATTATGCCAAGATGTCCGACCCCAGCAACTGGAATACGATAGGGGGCGCTGAACTCTATGCCATCGACATGAAACTCCCCCTGAACTTCGGCTCCGTAAGCATAGCGCCGGGGTTTTTCTTTGCCTATCAAAATATAAGGGATAATAATCTGTATGCGTTCTGGAATAATGCCGTTTTTGCTGGTGGCCGCGATTGGGAACAGGACTACTGGATCGGCGTAAACGCTGATGGTAAGGTGGGCCCTGCGAAGTTTCAGGTCGACTTCATCTACAACGGCGGCCAGAGGGAAAACTTAGTCGCCGCTGATCAGGACATCAGCTCCTGGCTCATCAACGGTAATGTGTCCTTCGTCTTCAAAAAGCTTGAGGTCGGCCTTGGCGGTAGGTACATCCAGGGTGAAGACCAGACGAGCGGTGATGTCGAGGGGTTTCAGCTTCCCGGAGGCCCCAACTTCGGCAGCGAGTCACTGCCCATTAGCGGTGAATTTATCGTCTTTGACAACGGCTGGTTTACCTTTGGCCCGGGTTGGCCGGGTGTGGGTCTGATAGATGGACCCTCGACGTATTGGCCTGGCTACTGGGATGTGCGCGCCTTTGCGTACTACCAGGTCCTCGACTGGCTCAAAGTCGGCGCCCAGCTGGGCTATATCGGTGACACCGAGGTACATGGGGACGCCATCGGTAATGATGCTGATGACGACGACTCAATCGGTTGGGAAATGGACTTTGGCGTCAACGTCCAGATCTACAAGAACCTGGCCCTTGAGACCGGTTTCGGCTACCTGTTTGGCGGCAAGGCCCTGAGCCTCGCGGGTGGTGTAGAGCCTGAAAACCCGTGGGCCGTCCAGGCCCGTCTCATGTACATGTTCTAAGCGCATAAGCATAAGCGCTTAGCTTGAGACCTGATGGGGGAAGGGGTGCAACCCTTCCCCCTTTTTTTTTCTCCCGTTGCCGGGGGGCAGGGCTATTGTGTTGACATTAAAGGTTGATAAGGCCATATTTGTTTCACTATACCGAACATCAAAGAGGCTCGGGACAGGAAGCCCGCAGCGGCTGTTGAGGACCACGGGTATACACGGCGGGAAGTTGCCGACTATCCGGGGATGCGCTTTTCGTCTGTGATGAGGATTATGAGGGGGAAAGGCGGGGAGTCAAGAAAATAGACCTGCCCTTGAGCTCACGGTAAGGAAAGGATTACTGATGAAGGTCAGAGGAAGGGCATGGCGGTTCGGCGACAACGTGGATACCGATGCCATCATCCCGGCGAGATACTTGAATACGTCGGACCCCCAGGAGCTGGCGAAACACTGCATGGAGGACGCCGATGCCGCCTTTGCCGCGCAGGTCCAGCCGGGGGATATTATTATGGCGGGTAAGAACTTCGGCTCCGGCTCCTCCCGCGAGCACGCCCCCCTCGCCATCAAGGCCGTGGGGGTCGCCTGCGTGATCGCCGCGGGGTTTGCCAGGATATTCTACCGCAACGCCTTCAACATCGGCCTGCCGATCCTGGAGTCCCCCGAGGCGTCGCAGGGGAGTGAGCAGGGGGATGTGCTCGAGGTGGATTTGGATACGGGCCAGATCCACAATCAAACCCGGGGCCTCACCTTCAGGGCGCACCCCATCCCCCCCTTCATGCAGGAGTTGATCAGGGACGGGGGGTTGATGGGGCACATCGCCGCAAAGATCAAGAAGCAGGTGTGAGAAAAAAGCGGCGCTACCGGAGTTGGCTCGCGCGGGACGGGCTCGTCCCGTTTCGGGTTGCGGTAAAGGAGACCGACCTCTACATACTCGCCCGGACCCCCTTGGAGCGCGAGACCGAAGAGGCGATCATCGGCTTGCGCCACC
>MGQF01000056.1:20491-21574 GCA_001797745.1 Deltaproteobacteria bacterium RBG_13_52_11 | reverse complement strand
GATATATCAAGGCAAACCCCCTGTTTCAGACAAGCCTCTGCCCTCTCCCCGCGGACTCACTGGCGCCGGGGATCGTACAGGAGATGCTCACCGCCTCCCAGCGGGCCGGGGTGGGTCCGATGGCCGGGGTGGCCGGTGCCATGGCGGAGTTCGTGGGCAAGGCGCTGCTGGCCTTTACCCCCGAGGTGGTGGTGGAAAACGGCGGTGACATCTTCCTCCAGGCAGATACCGAGAGGCGGATCGGGATCTTTGCCGGCCAATCACCCCTGAACATGAACGTGGGGATACGCGTCCCGCCTGAGAGGACGCCTGTGGGGGTCTGCACCTCCTCGGGCACCGTTGGGCCTTCTCTGAGCCTCGGCAGGGCGGATGCCGTGTGCATCATCTCCCCCTCGGCAACACTGGCCGATGCGGCGGCCACCGCCGTAGGTAACATGGTGCAGGGGAAAAAGGATATCGAGGGGGCCCTGGAGGCGGGGAGGAAGATCCCCGGGGTGGAAGGGATGGTGATCATCGTGGCAGACGCCCTGGGGGCGTGGGGGGAGTACGAGCTGGTAAAGCTATAAAGAGCAGGATTCTAGGATTCAAGGGGTCAATCCCGCCCCGCAATGTAGATTTATGGAAGCGGGATGTGTCGCCATTCCCGCATCGGGAGAGCGGGAGCGACACAGGGGTTTATCCCGCTCCTTAATTTAGATTTTATTGACTGCGTGATCCCGTAAAGCGGGAGGGTTCCGGTGGTCGAGTGAAATGCTTAAAATGCAAGGGTTCTGAAGGTCAAGTGCGCACCATTATTGCATTCCCTCTCCCCTGTTGAAGATCCTGCTGTATTTGCGGTGGGAAGGGGAGAGGAAGCTAGGATTTATTTTTGGAGCAATCTATTGGCTAAACCGAAACTGACCCTTTGGCCAGAGGTGACTCTGACTAAAGGATCACCTTCGGCGGCAGAACGGAGCGTCACCCACGAATCTCGCAGACGGCGGGACTTGAATCCTCGAACCCTTTATTTTTAGGTCGCGTATCTCGCATGCATTCCCAGAACAAGAAGGTTGCAATTGCCATGAGCGGGGGGGTGGACAGTAC
>MGQF01000056.1:20368-20476 GCA_001797745.1 Deltaproteobacteria bacterium RBG_13_52_11 | reverse complement strand
ACTGCAGGAAGCGGGTTATGAGGTCATCGGCCTCTGGATGCAGGCCTTGGGAGAAGGCCTTCCTGAGACTGATCCCACGTTTCGCGATGCTTGCAAAGCGGCCAAGGT
>MGQF01000056.1:20014-20171 GCA_001797745.1 Deltaproteobacteria bacterium RBG_13_52_11 | reverse complement strand
GCGTATCGCGGGATGCCGCACAGGGGCGGTTTATACTGGCGAGGGGCGTTGACAGGGAGAAGGACCAGTCCTATTTCCTCTGGGGGCTCGCTCAAAGGCAGCTTGCCCGGTGCGTCTTTCCCAACGGGGAGTTGACCAAAGAGGAGGTTCGGGGGAT
>MGQF01000056.1:15392-19949 GCA_001797745.1 Deltaproteobacteria bacterium RBG_13_52_11 | reverse complement strand
ACGGCGACTACCGGTCTTTTTTGATAAGCAGGCTCAAGGATAATCGAGGCACTGAGGGGGCAATCGTCGACAAGGATGGTTGCATTCTGGGGAGGCACGGGGGGATCTTCGGCTTCACTATTGGGCAGCGCAGGGGTATCGGGGTCCCGGCCAGTCGCCCCTACTATGTCCTGAGAATAGACCTTTCCAACAACCAGGTGATAGTGGGTGGAAAGGAGGACCTCTTAGCAAGGGGGCTCGTGGCCCAAGGGATGCACTGGGCCTCTATCCCGCCTCCGCAGGAGGAGTTCAGGGCTATGGGACAGATCCGGTATCGCCATCCCGGAGCACCTTGTCGGGTGAGGCCTTGCGGAGGGGGTGAGGTTGTCGTCCACTTCGATGAACCGCAAGAGGCCATCACCCCCGGGCAGGCCCTGGTTCTGTACCAGGATGACTGCGTGCTGGGGGGGGGATGGATAGGGGAGGTCCGCGGTGAGTAAGGGCAAGGTCGCCATCGTGGCCCTCGGGTGCAAGGTCAACCAGTTCGAGGGCGAGGCCATGGCAGAGGCCATGGAGGCGAGGGGATGGGAGCTCGTCCCCTTTGGATTGGGGGCCGATTGCACCATCATCAATACCTGTGTGGTCACCGCCCGGGCCCAGGCCGATTCCAGGAGATGGATCCATAAAGCCAGGAGGGTGAACCCAGGGGGGTCCCTGCTGGCAGTGGGGTGTTACCCGCAGATTGATCCCCAGGGGGTGATCTCCCTCGGTGCCGATGGGGTGGCGGGAAACCAGGAGAAGGGGTCCATACCCGCGATCGTGGAGGAGATGCGTCGGGCCAAGGGTGTGGTACTCAGGGTAGGGGCAATCAGGGAGGCAGAGACCCCACCCGACCTCCACGTCCTTCGCTTCCGCCGGCACACCCGGGCCTTTCTGAAGATCCAAGATGGTTGTAACGCGCAGTGCAGCTACTGCGTTGTCCCCCTGGCCCGGGGGAGGAGCCGCAGCATCCCTCCCTTTGATGTCCTTGCCTCCTTCCGGCAGCTGGCTGCAGCAGGCTACCAGGAGGTCGTCCTCACCGGTATCCACCTCGGGGCCTATGGCCTGGACCTCAACCCTCAGACTACCCTCCTGGGCCTCTTACGTCAGCTCGAAGGGGAGGAAACTCCCCCCCGTATACGCCTCAGCTCCCTGGAGCCCCAGGAGGCGACCCCAGGGGTGATCGACTGGATCGCCTCTTCCCAAAAGCTCTGTCCCCACCTCCACCTCCCCTTACAGAGCGGTGCGGATGAGATCCTTTGCCTGATGAACCGCCCCTACACGAGCGAATTCTTCCGGGGTCTGGTCCGCCGCATCTTTGCACAGATGCCCCATGCAGCCATCGGCGTCGACGTCATGGTGGGTTTCCCGGGTGAGGATGAGCGAGCATTCGGGCGGACCTACGACCTGCTCCAGGCCCTCCCCATCAGCTACCTGCACTGCTTCCCCTTCTCCCCCCGCCCGGGGACTCCGGCCGCAGGGATGGCCCGGCAAGTAGGAGAGCGGGAGAAGGGGGAGCGGGTGCGGGCCCTGCGTCAACTGAGCAGGGAAAAGAGGCGGGCCTTTTATTCTTCTTTTCTCAATCAGCGTATATCCCTTTTAATCGAGCACCGTCGAGAGGGTGGGCAGCTGCGGGGGATCTCGAGAAACTACCTCTTCTGCCTCGTGGAGGGTGGGGATGAGCTGATGGGGCACGAGGTGGAGGCAATCATCCTCGACGTGAAAGGGGAGAGGGGGATTGGGAGGATCCATGAGTCCGGGATCCCATTCCCCTAGTCACTTCCTCCAACTCCCACGAGGGGCCTTTTTATTGCCCCGGGAGTAAAGAAGGGGTCAGGTCTCAATTCTTGACATAATTTAAATAGTGTGATAAATAGAGCTAAACAGGTTTTGGAGCGACCAATTTGGCTAGACCACTGAGGATTGAGTTCCCAAATGCTTTTTATCATGTTACCTCCCGTGGAAACGAGAGAAAAACCATTTTCAGAGGTACAGGAGATCGGGAACGGTTTCTTTCCTACCTTGAATCGGCTCACCATCGTTACGGGGCAATTCTCCATGTTTTTTGCCTGATGGATAATCACTATCACCTTCTTTTAGAGACCCCCCGGGGCAATCTTTCGCGGATCCTTCATCATATCAATGGGGCTTACACGACCTACTTCAATATCAAATACGGGCGGTCTGGGCATCTTTTTCAAGGGAGATTTAAAGCGATCCTGGTTGAAAAGGATTCATATAGTGAAGAATTATCCAGGTATATCCACCTCAACCCGGTACGTGCTGGTCTGGTTAAAAATCCCTCAGAATACCGTTGGTCAAGCTACCAGTATTACATTGGGGGGCAAAGAGAATTGGAATGGTTAAAAACCGCGTTCATTCTTGGATACTTTGGTGGTCATGGACGATCAGCTTATCGGAAGTACAGACAATTCGTGGAGGAAGGGATAGCTACAAAATTGAAGGATCCTTTAGGAGATGTCATCGCATCCACTTTTTTGGGAGGGGAAGCATTCATCAGAATGATCAGGGAAGAATATCTGGAGGAAAGGAAGATTGACCGACGAAACATCCCGTCGGCGAAAGAGATCTTAAGGGGGTTCACTCCTGCAGAGATTGAGGATGCGGTGGCTAAGATTATAGAAAAGGATCAAACTCTTTACAGGAAGTTGTGCATACATCTGAGCCATCAATTAAGTGGATGGAGTCTGGAAGAGCTAGGGGCGCATTTTGGGATGAAAGGCGCTGCAGTGAGTCAGTCAAGCAGGAGATTAAAAAAGATGATAGAAGGGGACAAGAGTATGGGGAAACTGCTTGAAAGGATAAGGAAAGAATTGTTGATTATTGAGACCTGACCCCTAGTTTGAGGGGCCTTTTTATTGCGTGGGAGATGGGAGAGATGATAGAATAGATACTCCGTTTTCGTTATGAGGAGGGTGCTTCATTGTCCACAAGGGGTTCTCGGGGCAATCAAAAGGTAATTTCTCAAGATAAAAGCAAGAGCAGTAACTATATCCGTTTAAAAGAAGGGTGCGTGCTGGTAAAGGGGAGGGCCAGGAGCGCCCTCTACGATCTCTCGGATGGCAAGGTCTATTCCCTCAACCGTTCAGCCTACAAGGTCTTGGAATCCGCCCAGAGGAGGGTGGTCCGAAGGAGGTATCGGGGATTCATCGATCACGTCATCGCCATGGGGCTGGTGGAGACCTCTGATACCCCCCTTGCACCCCTGAAAGGTGCGCATGGAGATGGCGCTGAGGCCGCGCTGGAATTTATCTGGCTGGAGGTGACCTCCAGGTGCAACCTCACCTGCCTGCACTGTTACGGTGACTGCCTCTCCGCGCCCGGACCTGACAGGATGGATGGAAAAGCGTGGAAGGCAGTCATGCTACAGGCGAGAGACCTCGGCTGCTCCCAGGTCCAGTTCATCGGTGGGGAACCCTTCTTAAAAAAAGACCTCTTCGCATTGGTCGATTTTGCCCGTACTAAAGGGTATATCTTCGTTGAGATCTTCTCCAACCTGACCCTCCTCAAAAAAGAGCGCATTCCCTTTTTGAGGGAAAGCGGGGTGCACATCGCCACCACCCTCTATTCCGCTCACCCCGAGACGCACGATCTGATCACGGGGACCACGGGGAGCCATGCCAAGACACTGGCGGCCATAAACCTCCTCAAGGATAATGACGTCCCCGTCCGGGTGGCCGTCATCGCCATGAAGCAGAACCAGGACGACCTCTCCGCCACGGTGGAATTTCTCCAGAGGATGGGTGTCCAGTATAAGTTCCCCGACCCTGTGAGGCCTACCGGTCGGGGGTGTTCCCAGGAGATACAGCCCCTCAATCTACCCCCGGAGTTTTCCGGCCGGATGATTGAGGCCAATTTCTGGATTAACAAGCATTCCTTTTATTATAATAAAAGAAACAACAGCTGTTGGGCCGGGAAGGTGGCTGTCACCGCGACAGGAGAGGTGATACCTTGCATATTCGCCCGTGACCTGGTAATCGGGAATTGCCTTGAAAAGGGGTTGGCGGCGGTACTGCACGGCAACAGATTAAAGGGGTTCTGGGGGTTAACCAAAGATCAGGTGGAAGTATGTCAGGATTGCGAGTATCGCTACGCCTGCCATGATTGCCGACCCTTGGCCTATGCCCAGGGGGGCGACCTCTATGCCAAGTCACCCCGGTGCCTCTATGACCCCTATCGCGGACAATGGCGAAAACAGTAATTTTTTGCTTGTCATTTTCTGCGGAACCGCTAAAATTATATAGCGCTAACTAAGGGAGGCGACAATGGCAAAAAAAGAGAGCAGGAGGAGTTTTATCAAGACCTCTTTGAAGTACCTCGCCGGCCTCTATACCGGGTTGTTGTTCAGCTTAAAAGGGCTTTTTGAACCGCCGGAGATCAAGGCCGCCTCCGGCATCGATGTGGCCGCGCGATGTGCCCCTTGTGCCCCCTGCACCCCTTCTTGTAGCCCAACCTGTACCCCCAGCTGTGCGCCCTGTAGTCCCACTTCTTGTGCCCCCTGCAACCCCACCTGCGCCC
>MGQF01000056.1:15005-15371 GCA_001797745.1 Deltaproteobacteria bacterium RBG_13_52_11 | reverse complement strand
CGTGCAACCCCTCGTGCTATCCCTGCTCGCCTAATTGCAGCCCCACCTGTTCACCCTCTTGCGCACCTTACTGCAACCCCACGTGCCCTCCAGGTGGCGCTTGCTCCATGATCCAGGTGGATGTCCCGCTCATAGAGATCCAACGGGCCTTGAAGGCGAAGGGCTATTACACGGGGCCGGTCGACGGCGTCTGGAATAGAGAGACGTGGGCAGCCATCGTCGAGTTCAAGCGGGCCAATGGGTTAAAACCCGATGGGGTAGTAACTGCCGCTACCTGGGATCTGTTGAAGCAGTAGACCTCCCCGCTTCCGCGCAGGGCATTGCAGTTGGTTTAAAAAATACCTCCTCTCTTGTCACCCTTGTGGC
>MGQF01000056.1:9856-14971 GCA_001797745.1 Deltaproteobacteria bacterium RBG_13_52_11 | reverse complement strand
GGGATTCTTTAGGATACCTTTCATCATCCTCTCTTCAGTTGGGACATTTTGGTCATGGCCATATTCGCGGCCATCAGGATGGCGTTGATAAGGCTCGTCGGATCAGCCACCCCCTGACCAGCTATATCGTATCCCGTCCCATGATCGACAGAGGTCCTGATGATGGGCAATCCCAGGGTGATGTTCACGCCATCTCTGAAGTGGAGGAGTTTCAAGGGTATCAAACCCTGGTCATGGTACATGGCAACAACCGCATCGTACTTTCCGGAAGCTGCGTGAAAGAAGAGGGAGTCCGCGGGGAGGGGGCCGTCGACAGTTATACCCCCCTGACGACACCCCTCTATGGCAGGCGCGATAACCTCCTGTTCTTCGGAGCCGAAGAGTCCTCCCTCGCCGGCATGGGGGTTGAGCCCTGTCACGGCCAGCCGAGGAAATTTAATCCCCCAATAGTCTTTCAACCACTGAGAGGTAGTCTCGATGGTCCGCTTGATCCGCTCCCTCGACAGGAAGGCGGGGACCGCTCGGAGGGGTAGATGCGTGGTCACCAGGGCTACGCGCAACGTGGGGCCTGCCAACATCATCACCTGACCCTTTGACCCGGTCATTTTTGCCAGGAGTTCTGTATGGCCGGGAAAGGGGTGTCCGGCTGCATTGAGGGCCTCTTTGCTGATGGGGGCCGTCACCAGGGCGTCAACAACGCCCGCCTGTGCCAGCTCTACCCCTCTCTCGATATATCGATAGGCCGCCTCTCCCCCCTTCTGCTGGGGTGTGCCCACGGGAACCTCTTCAGGGGAGAGGTCGGTCAGGGGGATGAGGTTCAGGATTCCTGGTTTAAAGACCCCTTGCTCAGGTCCTTCGATTCTTTTGATCGTTACGGAGGCCTTCAACCATCGCGTGGTATACGATAAGATGACCTCATCGCCTAACACCACGGGCCGGCACTGAGCAAAGACCTTTCTTTCACCCAAGGCCTTGACTATAATCTCCGGCCCTATACCGGCAGGGTCGCCCATGGTTATGGCGATAAGGGGGGAGGGCATATCTGAGAACACGGGAGATTTAAAGTTTCATTTCTATATCTGAGCGCGCCTTTAAATCGTCAAGCCACTTGGCATAGAGCCTTGTCACCTCTTCCCGATAGTAATCTTGTATGACCCGATTCTTTACATCTTCGAAAGAAGGGAGCGATCCTGCCTTCTTTTCCGTCACCTTGAAGAGATGAAGACCTTGAGAGGATTGAATGACCCCGGTCACGCCCCCCGCTTCTATGGTGAAGACTACCGCTTCGAGTTGCGGGATCATCTCGCCCTTTGTAAAAAACCCGAGATCTCCTCCTGAGTGCGCTGTGACATTATCATCCGAATAGCGGGCAGCCGTTTCTTCAAACGTCGCCCCTTTCTTCATCCTCTGCAACACCCCTTCCATCTTCTTTTTGGCCGTCTCCCAATCTTTGGGTTGTGCCTCGGGGGGAACCTTAATCAATATCTGGCTCACCCTCACCTCGGGGGAGAGGTAGTTGTCCGCGTGGCTTTGATAATATTCCCGTAACCTCTCATCAGCCATTGATACCTGAGGGCCAACGAGGGCCTCGACGATCCTGACACGCCTGATCTGGACGGTGAGAAAATGACGATACCCCTTTAGGGTAAACCCATTCGCGGCGAGTTCCTTATCCATCCGGGCATCGTCTATATTCCCATCCTGCTTCATCTTTTCGATGGTCTTATTTACTTCTTCGTCCTCAACCTTGATATTAAGCCGACTGGCCACCTTTTGTAAAAGCCGGTCTTCGATTAACAACTCCAGGACTTCCTTGCGCACCTCGCGCAGCCTGATTTCCTTATCCAAAGGGTTTCCTTCATCAAGGATGTTAGCCTTCCCAAACATCGGCATGGCCTCATCAAGGTCGGAGAGGGTAATCACTTCACCATCCACGACCCCCACCACTTGATCGAACACCTTCCCTGAGGACAAGGAGGGCATCAACACAAAGAAGATAAAAACTAAGGGTAGAACCCTTTTCATCATCGACAATACCCCCTTTACTTTTTTTTCTCGGTCTCCTCACGAGGAGCAGGAAGTTCTATCTCCTCAAGGGCCTTTTTATTCACTCTAATGCTTGCTTTTTTCTTGACCTTATTCAACCAAGTCTGGAAGATCTTACCTTCCTCCTCTCGCTCGATCAGCTTCCTGATCTGATCCTTTACCTCAGCAAAGTTCGATTCAGACTGCCCCCGCTTGGCCACGACCTGAAAGATGTGATATCCATAGGGGCTCTGTACGATATCACTCGTCTCCCCTGCCTTGAGAGAAAAGACCACATCAAACTCCTCCGGCATGTCTCCTTGGCCGAAGAATCCCAAGTCACCCCCCATTTCGGCCTCGGGACCGGTGGAGTGCCTCATCGCCAGCTGATCAAAGGGCTCCCCCTGCTTGACCCTCCTGAGGATACTCTGCGCTTCTTGGCGGTCTTTGACCACGATCTGTCTTACCTTCACCTGTTCGGGCACCATAAACTCCGATCGATGTTTCTTAAAGTACTTCCGCAAGGCATTCTCATCGATGGGGGAGGTAATCTGAGAGACCCTGTTGATAACCTTCTCAATCAGGAGCCTCTGCTGCAGCCTCTCCTTCCACTGGCGGAGGGCGGCTTCATCGCGTAAGACCTCACCAAACCCGCCTTGAGGGTAACTCCTTTTAATGGCGGCAAAGGCCTCCTCCAGTTCATCATCGCTCACCGTTATTCCCATCTTTTGGGCCTCAGTGAGGATAAGCCTCTTTTCGATGAGCTGATCCAGGAGGGCCTTTTTCAGGTTGTTCAAATCCACTTTCTCTTGAGGAGAGGGAGGGTTGTGGTAGCCCTCGACCAAGGGGAAAAGTTCTGCGGTGAACTCTGCAACGGTGATGGAATCGTCATTAACCTCCGCCGCTATGTTGGCCGGCATATCCCTCTTGCAGGAGCTCAGAATAGCTGCGATTATCAGGATCGAGATGAGAAACCTGAAGCAATACCTCATGAACCTTCTTCCTCTTCAACGACCAATAATTGCTCATTAATGCTGATCTGAGCCCCCTTTTGCAGCTCTTGCAGATGGGCAGTGAGGATCTCTTTCCGCTTTTTTTCCCTGAGAAATTGCCTGATGTTCTCTTGTGCCTCGGAAAATGTGAGCTGTTGAGGTTGCTTCCTGCCCTCAAGGCGGATGATATGGTAGCCAAGGGTCGTCTTGACGATGTTGCTGAGCTCACCTTGCCTCTGCAAGGAGAAGGCGGCCCGCTCAAATTCCTTGCCCGACTTTCCCCTCTCGAGATAACCGACGTCGCCATCCTGCGCCCTGCTGGGGCTGATGGAATATTTTCTCACCAAGATGATAAAGTCCTCTCCCCGATCCAACCGCCTCTTGATCTCCTGTGCCTCCGGCATGGTCTTCACCACGATGTGTCTGACCTTCACCCTCTCCCCCAGAAAGAACTGTTTTTTGTTCTCTCGATAATAGGTCTCCACCTCTTTGTCACCGACCTCATCCTTCCCTTGGTACAATTCCCCCACAAGGGTATCGATGATCAGCCCCTTCTTGAACAGCTCTATCTTGGCCAGGACCGCTTTGTCTTTATCCAACCCCTTTTTCTTCCCCTCCTGCAGGAGGAGCTCCGCGTTTATGAATTCCTGTAAAAACCGTTTCCTCCCCTCCTCGGAGAACATCAAGGTTTTATAATACGGCGGGAGTTGTCCCATCTCCTGTTCGAACTCTTCCAGGGTGATCACCCGATCGTTTATCCTCGCCAGCTCTTTCCCTTTGAGGGGTTTGCCCCTGTCACAGGATGCAGTGAAGAGGAGGAAGAAAACGGAGACTACCACCAAAAAAAGTTTACTGTTCTTCGCCATGTCATAACCTCACGTATTCACAAAAGGCTATCATATCATACTAACCCTTGCAAGATATTTCTGGTCTCTACCAACACCCCTCTCCAGTCTCGTGCCCCGGGCGTATAGATCAACCGCATATCCGGGGTCAACCGATACTTATCACCTTCCTGCTCGATGAGATTGACCACCTTCTCCGGTGAGATCACCCCGTCGGGTACAAAGGACAGCACCGCTCTCGTACCCCTGAGCTCGAATCGTTTGACGGAGAACTTACTCAACCATATCTTCAACCTGATGACCTCCAAGAGGTTCAAGAGGAATGGAGGGAGGGGGCCAAAACGGTCTTGCAGCTCTCCCTTGATCTCCTCTATATCCTGTTCATCTTCCAGAACCGCGAGCCTCTTGTAGAAGATAAGGCGCTGATTATCGTTGGCGATATAATCGGCAGGGATGAAGGCCTCTATGGGCATATGGATCTCAGGGGTCACCCGTTCTTTCACCTCCTCTCCCTTGAGTTCCCTGATGGCCTTCTCCAAGAGGCTGTTGTACAACTCAAAACCCACCTCGGCGATGTGGCCCGATTGGATATGTCCTAAGAGATTGCCTGCACCCCTGATCTCCAGGTCTCTCATGGCCAGCCGGAAGCCGGAACCCAATTCACTCAACTCCTGAATGGCCGTCAGCCTCCTCAGTGCCTCCCGGGAGAGATGCTGGCGGGGGGGGACGATTAAATAGGCGGAGGCCCGTTGGGTAGATCTCCCCACCCTCCCCCTCAATTGGTAGAGATCGGCCAATCCAAAGCGCTCTGCATGATTGATGATGATGGTGTTGGCGTTGGGAATATCCAGCCCGGACTCTATGATACTGGTACAGACAAGGAGATCTACCTCCCCCTCAACGAACCGCATCATCACCCCCTCCAAGGCCCGTTCCCTCATCTGCCCATGGGCTATCGCCAGACGGACTGCGGGGACCAGTTCTTGCAATAGAGAGGCCATGGCGTCGATATCCTTTACCCTGTTGTGGACGAAGAAGATCTGCCCGCCCCGATTGACCTCATTGAGGATTGCTTCCTTGATCACACCCTCGTCGAAATTGACGAGGTAGGTGCGGATGGACTGGCGATTGGGGGGAGGGGTGTTGATCAAGCTCAGATCCCTGATCCCCAACAAAGACATCTGCAGGGTGCGTGGGATGGGGGTGGCGGTGAGGGTGATGCAGTCAACCAATTTCTTCATCTTTTTTAATCG
>MGQF01000056.1:9187-9828 GCA_001797745.1 Deltaproteobacteria bacterium RBG_13_52_11 | reverse complement strand
TCTTCATCGATGATCAGCAGCCCCAGATCCCTGAAGGAGACGTCTTCTCGGAGGAGGCGGTGTGTCCCGATGATGATATCGATCTTACCCTCTTTGAGGCGCTGGAGAATCTCCTGCTGCTCGACGCGGGTCTTAAACCTGCTCAGGCTCTCCACTGCGACGGGGTAGCCTTGAAGCCGGGAGGAGAAGGTCAGGTAGTGCTGCTGGGCCAGGACGGTGGTGGGGACGAGCACGGCCGCCTGCTTGTTGTCCAGGGCAGCCTTGAAGGCCGCCCTGATGGCCACCTCTGTCTTCCCATAGCCCACGTCCCCACAGATCAACCGGTCCGATGGCCTCGGCTCCTCCATATCCGCCATCACCCGCTCGATGGCTTCTCCTTGATCAGGGGTCTCCTCATACTCAAAGGCCGCCTCAAACTCCTTAAAGTAGGAATCGCGGAGGGAAAAGGAGAACCCCTGAAGGAACTTACGGGTGGCATAGATTTCCAGGAGCTCTCTGGCCGCCTCCTCGATTGCCCGCTTGACCCGCTTTTTGGTCCTCCCCCAGGATTGCCCCCCCAGCCTATCGAGCTTGGGTGCACCTTCATCCGTCCCGATATACTTATGGATCAAATTAAATCTGTCCACCGGTACATAGAGCTT
>MGQF01000056.1:7738-9161 GCA_001797745.1 Deltaproteobacteria bacterium RBG_13_52_11 | reverse complement strand
GGTAATCGTTCGCCACCCCCTCCCCCTCCAGCCTTGCCAACCCCCAGTAGAGCCCTATCCCATAGTCGACATGGACGACATGATCCCCTCGTCTGAGATCCTCAAAGGTGGAAAAGGGTGCCGGCTGGCCCCGCTTGCCATGGCCGACCCTCCTCTTGAGGCCGAAGATCTCCTCCTCTGTCACTATTGCCAGCCCCTCAGTGGGGAGGAAAAAACCGGCCTTGAGGTCCCCAACCACAACCACCAGGCAACCGCGCTCCTTCAGGGGATGGGGGGGAAAGGAGTCTCTTGCTGTTGCCTTCAGCCCGAAATCCTCCAGGAGTTCCACGAGCCGCTTTCCCTGCCCCGGCGTCTGCGCGGTGATATAGATTGCCCACCCCTTCTTCAGCCACCCCTGTATCTCCTGCACCAAGACTTTTAATCCCTCTGTCTTGATTTTCCTTGAGATGACTTCGTTGGAGGAGGCGAGCAAGGTAACCCAAGAGGGGGCGCGGCTCGAGGGGGAGGCGAGTTTCCACCCCCCTATCGCAACCCACGGCCTCTGTCTTATCATGGTCGTTACTGTATCGGGCGGGAGATAGCGGTCGTCCTTGGCAACCCTTTTCAACTCCTCCCAAAACTCCTCCGCCTCTCGCTCAGCTTCTAAGGGGCTGTCGATGAGGATGGGTGTTTTGGCGGGGAGGTACTCAAAGAGGGTACTCTCTCCCTCCCCCACAAGAGGGGCGATGACGGCCTCCCTGACCTGTGTTGCCGAACGCTGGGTCTCCCTATCGAAGGAGCGAATAGATTCCACCTGGTCGCCGAAGAACTCTATCCTGAGGGGGTAATCCTGATCGATGGGATAGATATCCATGATCCCGCCGCGCAGGCTCATTTCCCCCCGTTCCTCCACCATCTCGGTACGGCTGTAGCCGAGGGCAATGATATCCCTGACCAGCCGTTCACGGTCCTGCTCTCCTCCCTTCTCGATCCGTATGAGGGTTGAGAGGAGTGCCTTCTTGGGGGGGATCTTCCTCTGGAGCCCCTGGATGGGGGCGATGATCACGGATGCCCTCCCCTCAGCGGCAAGCCGCAGCACCTTCATCCTCTGGGAGATGATCCCCCACAAGGGAATATCCCCGTACGGGATGCCATCGGATGGAAAGAGGAGTATCCCCTCGCGCTCTTCCGGGGGGGCAAAGAAACGGATATCCTGCCACAAGGCTTCGGCCTCGTCCTGGTCAGGGGTGATGACCAACAGGGGGGCAATATCCCTGCCGAGGAGGCTGATGAAGAACCCCTTGCTCCCCTTCTCCAACCCTGAGATGACGAGCTCCTCCCCCCGCTCCCATGCCCTCTTGGTCAGGTGCAGGAGCTCCTCCGTTCCGCAGGAACTCTCCTTATCCCTTAACCGATCCTCAGCCACCTCTCTGCTCCAGGGGGA
>MGQF01000056.1:7434-7645 GCA_001797745.1 Deltaproteobacteria bacterium RBG_13_52_11 | reverse complement strand
GGATGGCCTTGCCGTCGGGGGCCAGCTGGGCCAGAAGTCCATGGGCTTGCTCCGCCGTCGTCTGAGCGGGTATCAGGCCCAACCGCTTTGTGATCCTCAGTATATGGGTGTCCACGGGGAAGGCATCCCTCCCACATCCAAAGGCCAACACGCAGTTGGCTGTTTTTAAACCCACCCCTTTCAACCCGAGCAGGATCCCCATGGCCTCCTC
>MGQF01000056.1:0-7422 GCA_001797745.1 Deltaproteobacteria bacterium RBG_13_52_11 | reverse complement strand
GCAGAGCGGGGCAAGGGTCATGCTCCCCCAACGGCTCTGCACCCATTGGAGGATATCCTTGATTCTCGCCGACTTCTGCTGTGCCAGCCCCCCCACCCGGATGGCCTCGGCGATCTCTTTTGTATCTGCCTCTACAAGGTCCTCCCAACGAGGGAATCGCCTCCTCAACTCCTCATAGGCCAGATCGCGGTTTCTGTCATTGGTATTTTGGGAGAGAACCGTGCGAATCAACACCTCTAAAGGATCATCCAAAGGAACCTTGTCCGGGACCCCATACTCCTTCATCAAGGCCTCGGCGACCTTTTGGAGGGCATGTCTTTTTTTCTGGCTGTCATCAGTGGGAACAGACAAATTGGCTTGACCCCTTGCTTGCACTCAATTCCTCCTCTCAGGGAGGAAGATTATCTCTAATGGTAATGGCATAACCCCTCCAAGTCAATACATCCCCCTTCTTTGACACCTTGGTACTGATTGGATACATCTTCCAAAATACCCGTGATAACCAGTCTTACCCAAGGGGTGTTTTATTGTACGGAGATGAGGAATATGGTAGATTAGTGAAAGAGAACAGTCGCCCATTTCAACTAAAAGCTACGGAAAAGCTTATGCCAACGACATTCGAAAATACCCCAGACGTGGAGTGGGGGATCCCGTACCGTTTCACCACGGGATGGGTAGAGAAAAGGATGCAGAGGAGGGTTGTGGTCAGAGGCATATCCTATAAAAAATATTGATAGAAGATTGTCAGCACGGGGGGCATCAGGTATTTTAAAGAGAGAGATGATATGGCGGAGAATCGTAGAGGAGTTTGCAGTTCCGACAAAAAAATACGAATTTTAGTGGCGGAAGGAGACCTCAGTTTCTTGAGAATGATTGAAGATTCTTTGATGGCTTCAGGTGGACTCTATCATATTGAGCAGGTTTCTTCGGGGGAGCAGTGTTTAAAAATGCTTCAAAAAGAGAGATTCGACATCCTTCTTTTAGACCACTCCCTTTCAGATGGAGAAGGGTTGAACTGGCTTCGACGTTTTAATGAGTTGGGCATTGGCATTCCTACCATCTTTGTAACAGCCAAGGGAGATCCCCGATTGGCGATTGAGGCAATGAAGGAGGGGGTCTTTGACTATATCAACCGATCGGCAGAGTGTGCCAAGGCCTTTCCCTTCGTTGCGAACCGTGTCATTGAAGGCTACAGTTTGATGCTGGAGAAAGTGAGGCTTCAGAAAGAGCTCATTGAGACGAAAAACTTTCTCGAGTCTATTGTGGAGAAGGCAGGAGATGCCATCTCTGTGGTTGATCTGGAGGGAAATGTCCTCTATTGGAATGAGGGGGCTGAAAAGATTTACGGATATAAAAAAGAAGAGGTGGTGGGGGGAAGGTTATCCCAGTTTCTCTGTTCGCGTGATGAAAAGTTGAGAGTAGAAGAGGAGAAACTGATAAACCAATTGATGCAACGGGTAAAGGAAGGCGATGTGATTCCCAATGTCGAGGTGAAAAGGAAAACCAAGGAGGGGAAGGAGACCATTACGAGTATGACGATCTCGCCGCTTAAAAATGCAGCGGGTGACATTATCGGCGCTTCACGGATCTGCAAAGATATTACCAATTTGAAGAAGGCAGAGGAACGGTTGATCCTGGCTGAAAGATTATCCTCATTAGGAGAACTGACGGCAGGTGTGGCTCATGAACTTAGAAATCCTCTTGCTGGGATAAAGATCAATACTCAGATTCTCTCGAGAAAAAATGGTCTTCCAGAAATAGAGAAGAAGATCTTGAGTAGCACCCTGGATGGGATTGAGAAGATTCAGAAGATTGTGGATGATATGCTTCATTTTGCCAGACCGAAGGCTTCACATTTCAAAGAGGAAGAGATCAATGACGTCGTGGATAAGAGTTTAGCATTCCTCCAGACTAAATTAAAAAAGGCCAATATATCCTCCATTTTCGAAGGGGCACAGAGGCTGCCCAAGTTACGAATTGATATCCATGAGATCCAGCAGGTCTTGATCAACCTCATGCTTAATGCCCTTCAGGCCATGGAGGAGGGAGGGACTTTGATTGTCCGCACCTTCTTAAAAGACGGAGATGGAGTTGGGATTGACGTGAGAGATACTGGAATAGGGATTCCCGGGACTCATTTGAAGAAGATTTTTGATCATTTTTTTACGACGAAATCCGAGGGCACAGGTCTTGGACTCTCGATCAGCCTTAAAATTTTAGAAAACCACGGGGCTACCATTGGTGTCGTCAGTGAAGAAGGAAAAGGTTCAACCTTTACGATCCACTTCTCAACCTCCAATCGCTCATAGTGTCGGCTGTACGGGAGAGACGAGGATGCTTCTTTGTGAATGGAGCGTGGGCACATTCTAAGCTCAAAGCACGAAATTCTAAACAAGCACAAATGTTCAAAAAATCAATTTCCCAAACAATTTCGATATTCGAGTTTCTGATTTTTTGATTGCTTAACATATATTGTCAGTTTTTGAACAGCGGACGGGCAAGGGGCAAAACGATGATGTTTAAAATATTAGTCGTAGATGATGAACCCATCCTGCAGGATTCTCTTGAGGTTGCCCTGAAGACATCGGGCTATGAAGTTATGACCGCCCGGACAGGGGAGGAAGGTTTTGAACGATTCCGGAAGGATAATCCTGACCTTTGGAAGGTGATCCTGAAACTCTTTTAAGAGATCTGGGAGAAGAATATGACCGCCTCTTTTCAGGATTAAGCGAAGAAAGCATCTCGTTGGTGGAGTCATTTTATAAGCCTTGGACAGTGGATCCACATTGCTCTCTCCCGTTTGCCACAGAGAGAGGTCTTCTCATGGGAGACTCGGCGATCCATCTGCTAGAAATTTACCGTGCGTGCAACCTCGAGATCACTGAGGAGTTTAAGGGATGTCCGGATCACATTGTGATGGAACTGGAATTCTTGTTTTATCTTTATCAGAGTGCAACCGATATTGAAATTAAAACGTTTATAGAGGACCATATGGACTGGATCCCTCTCCTGAAAGAGGAATTTAAGCGGTTTCATCCCCATCCCTTTTATGTCAGTACCTTGGAAGTTCTTGATCTCTTTCTCAATAGGGAGAGAGAAAGGCTGGAGGTGGAGGATAATGGAAAGAAGAAGATTCATTGAGGGATTTTTCTCTGCCTTGGCCTTAGGAGGCCTCCTCCTCATCGGAGGCTGTGGAAAGACAGAGAAACCCTCAGGGTTCGGAAATCAGGAAAAACTTTGGCAATTGGTCAGTGGGCAGCAGAAAATAGAGGAGCCTATTGACTTGGTCTACTCGAAAAAGAGCCCCGCTCTCTACCGTGATGCCTCTATGGGAAAGGTAGATCCCTCCTTCGTTCCAAAGGTGAGCGGAGGCTGAAGCTAAGAATGATTCGTCGGAGACGGATCACTGCAGAAGTGATTGAGGAGTGAAAGATGGAAGGGCAGGTCTTTATATTCTGGAATTGGAGTGTGGCGCTTTACCTTTTTGTCGCCGGGGTCAGCGCCGGAGCTTTTGCCATATCAGCTCTGGCCTATTTTCTCGGCGAAGAAAAGTATCAAAAAATTACCCGGATCGGGGCCTATATTGCCCCCTTCCCCCTGATTTTTGGAATCATCTGCCTCATCTACGATCTGGAAAGGCCCGCCCTATTCTGGAAACTGCTGGTAACTCTTCAGATCAATTCGGTTATGTCCCTTGGGTCGTGGCTTCTCTTGATTTTTTCTTTCCTTAGCTTTCTTTATTTTTACCTCTGGCTCCCCGAGCGTTTTGAATTGATGGACCTGTTCAAGTTGATCCCCCGCGGCTGGGAAAAAGTGACGATCATCCGGGCCATCAAGTCGAGCCCTCTCCTCAGAAGGCTGCGCCGGGAGAGCCTGGATGGAATCCGCAGATGGGTCGGGCTGACAGGTATTCCGGTTTCTCTTTTGGTCGGGATTTATACTGGAGTCCTTCTGGGAGCTCTCGTGGCCAGACCTTTTTGGAACAACCCCATGCTGCCCATGCTTTTCCTCGTTTCGGCCCTGAAGACGGGGACGGCATCGATCTGTCTGGTAGGCTGCTTCATCCAGGGTTTTAGGGGGATGAGCCGGGAGGAGATCGAGACGAACAAGTTCATGATTCACGCCATCGATTTCATCCTCATGATCCTGGCAATCATCGCCGTTCTTCTTTTTATCTTTGGCCTTTATTCTTCCCCCCGGAGTTCGGCGGAGTCTGCCCAACTCATCATGGGAGGAGAATTCACTTTCTTGTTCTGGGGACTTGCCGTAGGTTTGGGGATTTTGTTCCCCTTAGTTCTCGAGGTTCATGAACTGGTTCCCCACTTCATCAAGCATATCGCCCCACGGGAGCATAACCCCTGGATTTCCGGCGTCATTACTCTGTCCGTTCTTGCCGGAGGTTTCATCCTGCGGTATGTGGTGGTCTATGCCGGACAAATGTCACAGGTTATTTCTTCTTGAAAGTTCTTCATTTCTCACAAAGAATGGTAATTAGAACTTCCCCATCCAACTGACACTTGCCGCGTTTGAGATGTTTCTCCCTTGACAGGTAGCCGATAATTTGCGACAAATCAGTCTCAGCTCTTCGCAACACATAGATCATCTCTGCCCCACCAGAGACTTTTTATCACGTGGGGATGGTTGTAATGGAAAAATAATGCAAAAATTGGAAATTGAAAATGCGTGACAAGCAACTGCTGATCGTCGGCGGGGGGTTGGCTGGGTGTGAGGCGGCCTGGCAGGCCTCCTGCCGCGGGATAGCCGTAACCCTCTTTGAGATGAAGCCGAAGCGCTTCTCGGGGGCGCACCACTCCCCCCTGCTGGGGGAGCTTGTGTGCAGCAATTCCCTCAAGTCGGAGGCCCTCGATTCCGCCCCCGGCCTCCTCAAGGAAGAGTTACGCAGACTGAACTCCCTCATCATTCGTGCGGCTGAGGAGAGCCGCGTCCCTGCCGGGAGCGCCCTGGCCGTAGATCGGGAGGTCTTCTCCCGCCTCATCACCGAGGCCCTGGAGGCCAGGGACGAGGTCGAGATCATTCGTGAAGAAATAACCTCTATCCCTCAGCAAGGGATGGTAATCATCGCCACTGGCCCCCTCACCTCCGACGCCTTGGCTCGTGCCATCATGGAATTGACCCTCAGCCGCTCTCTCGCCTTTTACGACGCCATCTCCCCCATCGTCACGGAGGAATCCATCAACTTCGACGTCGCCTTTAAGGGATCCAGATACGGCAAGGGGGGTGCAGACTACATCAACTGCCCCATGAACAGGGAGGAATACTATCGCTTCGTTCAGGCCGTTCAAGGGGGTCAGAAGGTCCCCTTGCATGCGTTTGAGGAGGCCATGCCCTTTGAGGGGTGTCTTCCCATCGAGGACCTGGCCGAGCGGGGGGATGACACCCTTGCCTTCGGCCCCATGAAGCCGGTGGGGCTGATAGACCCGCGTACCGGAGGGCAACCCTTTGCCGTGGTGCAGCTTCGCCAGGAGAACAAGGAGGGGGCCCTCTACAACATCGTGGGGTTTCAGACCAAGCTGACCTATCCCGAGCAGGAACGGATCTTTCGCCTCATTCCCGGTTTGGAGCAGGCAGAATTTGCCCGGCACGGGAGCCTGCACCGCAACACCTTCATCGATGCCCCCCGGCTCTTGCAGGGTACCCTGCAGTTCAAGAAGGACCCTCGGATCTTCTTCGCCGGCCAGATCACCGGGGTGGAGGGCTATATGGAGTCAACAGCCATGGGGCTTTTAGCAGGGGTCAACGCTGCACACACGCTCAACGGCCAGGAGATTATCCTTCCCCCTCGGACCACGGCCATGGGGGCGCTCGTGGGGCACATCACCAATGTCTACGCCCGCGACTACCAGCCTATGAACATCAACTTCGGCCTCTTCCCTCCCCTCGGGGGGACGGGGCGCAAAGGGGAGAAGCGTCGGTTCATGGCAGAGCGGGCCCTGCGGGACCTGGAGGCCTGGAAGGATTCCATCGGGTGGTAGAGGCGATCATAGCGGATCCCGGCTTTAGGAATGTCTTGTCCTGGTAAGGGGCGCTCAAGGTCCGGTTGAAACATTTTAAATGGGGAGAAGGGGTTGGGCCTTGCTTTGTACCTTTCTCTCTCCCGTATGATTCAATCATTGTTGATGATTATAAAAAGGGCACCTCTGGAAAAGGTGCCCTTTCCCTTTTCCCAGAGGCTGGTCCCTATCCAGCGGACCGGACCAACAAAATGGGCTTGGTCGCGTGGCGGATGACCTTTTCTGCCACGCTCCCAAGGAGCCAGCGGCTCACCCCGCTGCGACCGTGGGTGGACATGGCGATGAGGTCGACATCCTTCCGGTCACCGTGTTGCAGGATCAGCTGCGCCTCATTTCCTTGCAGCAGGTGGCTTTCCACCGTGAGCCCCTTGTCCTTCAGGCGCTTTTCAATCGTGCGGAGGTATGCCTCTCCCTCTTTGGTGAGAGCCTCGGTAATTGTTTCGTATTGTACGATAGGTTCCATGCTCCCAGAGAAGGTCAGAATAGGCACAACATGCAGAAGGGAGATGCTGGACCCAAAGGCAGATGCCAGCTTCTCGATCTCAGGTAAAATGGCCTCGGATGTCGCTGATCCGTCCAGGGGGACGAGGATCTTATTATACCCTTTCATGATATGCTACCCTCCTTTCCTGCTGGTTGTGATTACGTATCACTAAAGCCTAACCTATTAGTTCAAAAGGGTCAATACATCGTTTGCCTCTTCACACAGCTTTGAAAACAAAAGTGCAGACGCGGATGGAAGCGGTGTGGTATAATAGTTACAAGGAATTTATCGACACGAAGGAGGAGGACCAATGACAGATAGTGACGTGTTGAAGAGGGATGTGGAACGATATAGACCATGACTGGAAGAAAGATGCCCCTGGATGGCCGAGACAGAGAGAGAACGACTGTTAAAGCACTTGGTTGAAATAAGACGTTTTATCCATATGATCAAATACGGAAAGCAACCCGATGCACAGGAATACGTGCAATGAGCGATAAGGAGGGCATATGAAGACAATCTGGAGGGCATTAGTATTGCTTGTTTTCGTAGGGTTTTTGGTTACCCCGTCATACGCTCAGCGAGACATCGATGAGGCGATAGTGAAGATCTATGCCGTGTATTCTGATTATGATTACGATATGCCCTGGCAGCTCTCTGGGCAAGAAAGGGGGGTTGGATCCGGATGTATCATCAGAGGCAACAGGGTCTTGACCAATGCCCACGTGGTGGCAAACCAGACCTTTATTCAGGTAAAACGTGCGGGGCAAGCGCAGAAATACAACGCAGCGGTGGAGATCGTAGCCCATGAATGCGACCTTGCCCTCTTGAAAGTGGATGATCCCGCTTTTTTTTCCGGCGTCAAGCCGCTCAAGCTGGGGACCCTGCCCCGGATGAGAGACAAGA